>JAKSNZ010000028.1 GCA_024405855.1 Paludibacteraceae bacterium | reverse complement strand
CCCCCCCGATGCACTCGGGGAGGGTAATTTCTACCAACCTTTATATTTAAGCCGTAATCGGCTTCTATGTCTTGTCATTTTGTTTGATTAACAGCACCAAAGGTACAAACTATTTTTTTATTATGCAAAAAAATTAAAAAGATTTACCTTCGGTCTGTAAACAGTCTCCCTTTGGTCGAAATGACGGTTGCTGTTACTACGCAAGTGAGAGCAGACCTTTTTCAGCATTGTTTGCCTTATCAAAGTTGAATTGGTTTAGGACACCGTCCATCAAGGCACTTATCTTATCATTGCAAAGGTTGCCTATACTACCCTCGTGGGTGTGGTGGATTTCCTTGTTAGCCTTAAATTTGCCCGCCTCAATGTCAAGACCCACCTTTTTGTAGGCATCGCGGAAAGGCATACCCTCTGTGGCAAGACGGTTAACCTCCTCTACGCTGAAAATGCAGTCATACTTGGAATCACCAAGCACATTCTCATTAACAGTAATCTCTGCCATCATACGCTTAACCATATTAAGGCAATCAAGAATCTCATCAAACATAGGCATATATGACTCTTTAATAATTTGCAAATCACGGAAATAACCCGATGGCAGATTATTGGTAATCATCATTATCTCATTAGGAATGCTCTGAATCTTATTGCATTTTGCACGTGTGAGTTCAAATACATCGGGGTTCTTTTTATGAGGCATAATGCTGGAGCCGGTAGTATATTTGGCATCAAGTTTCATAAAGCCGAAGTTCTGGCTTGTAAACATACAACTGTCAAATGCAAGTTTTGATAATGTGCCAGCCACCGATGCCACCGCCTGTGCCACTATCCGCTCTGTTTTGCCTCTTCCCATTTGGGCATAAACCACATTGTAACACATTGATTCAAAACCTAACAATTCAGTGGTAAGAGTACGGTTAAGCGGGAATGAACTACCGTAGCCTGCGGCACTGCCAAGCGGATTACGGTTTGCAACCTTGTAGGCTGCAAGAAGCATCTGCATATCATCAAGCAGACTTTCTGCGTATGCTCCGAACCATAAGCCAAAAGAAGAAGGCATTGCCACCTGCAAATGGGTATAGCCTGGAATCAGTACATTCTTATATTTCTCACTCTGTGCCTGCAACGTGTCAAACAGTGACCTTACAGCCTCTACAACCTCTTGCAGTTTGGCACGAGTAAATAGCTTTAAGTCAAGAAGCACCTGGTCATTACGTGAACGTCCGCTATGAAGTTTCTTCCCAACCTCTCCAAGCATCAACTCCACCTCTGAGTGAATATCCTCAACGCCTGGCTCTATCTCAAACTCTCCTTTTTGGATTTTTTTATATATCTCACGCAACCCTTTAAGCAAGGTATCGCGGTCAGCGGTGGAAAGAAGCCCTATGGTTTCAAGCATAGTGGCGTGGGCAATGGAGCCTATTACATCAAACTGTGCAAGATACATATCCATTTCAGCATCCTTGCCAATGGTATAACGCTCTATTTCAGAGTCAACAGTAATGTTTTTTTGCCAAAGTTTGTTTGCCATATTCAATATTCTATTTTAGTTAATGCTTCTGCTATCATCTCTATACCCTGTTCAAGTTTATTGCCTATCATAGCCTTTACCATAAATGGTATATCGGCTCTCAATGTAAGCCTCATTTTGGTATCGCCCGGCTCCTTTTCTACAAGTTGTATCCAAAAGTTAAAGTTCAGAGGGGACCCGTCCGATGCAAATTTTATTGTCTTAAACGGCTCTGTCTCAATAATTTTAAGTCCAACGGTTCCAATAGGGTCAACGCTTATGTGGCAACTGTCTGTTGTTAGGGTTATGTCCTTAATCTTTACCTTGTCCTGAGGAACCTGCTCCTTATACCTATCTATCACAGGCTGCAACTGTGAAAGGTCAGTGAATTTGGCAAAGACCTTTTCTGCAGGTGCTGCAATGTGCTTTACCGTACTTTGATAATCTGCCATTATGCTATGTTATGCGTTCCAAACAGAAGGGTCTTTACGCCACTCTTTAAGGGTTGGTAAGGCACTCTCTGGTATATAATTGATTGATAATGCTTTGGCTATTATTGCCTCATAGTTGCTAAGTGTTGTAAGTTCAACACCTGCATTCTTAAATGCCTGCTCCGCTACAGGGAACCCGTATGTAAATGTGGCTACCATACCAAGCACTATGCTGTTCTTCTCTCTCTTTATGGCTTCAACCGCCTTTAGACTGCTGCCGCCTGTAGATACCAAATCCTCTACTATAACCACTTTTTTGCCATCTTCTATATAGCCTTCAACAAGGTTCTCCATTCCGTGGTCCTTCTTTGCCGAGCGGATGTAAAGGAATGGCAGTCCAAGTTCTTCTGCCACCAACGCTCCCATTGCTATGGCACCTGTGGCAACACCTGCAATAGCCTCAGCATCGGGGTACTTTTCAAGAATAATACGAGCCAACTCTATCTTGATAATAGAACGTACCTGCGGGAACGACAGGGTTTGACGGTTATCACAATAGATTGGTGATTTCCAACCTGACGCCCAAGTGAATGGTTCTGACGGTCTTAGTTTTACCGCCTTGATTTCAAGCAGTTTACCTGCTACTAATGATTCTACTGATTCCATAATTTTATGTTTAACTGTTTAATCGGTGAACTGTTTAATCGAAATTACGATTCACCGATTCCACGATTCCTCGATTCACCATCTTATATATTCTCTCCATTTGTTTATCAGATTCTGCATATCTTCCGGAATAGCAGAATCAAAATTCATGCGTTCATGGGTCTCAGGATGCTCAAAACCAAGTGTTTTGGCATGCAAGGCTTGCCTTGGACAAACTTTAAAGCAATTCTCCACAAACTGACGATATTTTGGGAATGTCGTTCCTCTTAAAATCTTATCTCCACCATACCTCTCATCTGAGAACAACGGATGCCCTATATGTTTGAAATGTGCCCTTATCTGATGTGTCCTGCCTGTCTCCAACCTGCATTCCACAAGCGATACATACCCAAAACTCTCCAACACTCTGTAGTGCGTTACGGCATGTTTGCCGTTCTCACTGCCCTCTGGAAATACAGTCATGGCAAGGCGGTCTTTAGGGTCTCTGCCTATGTTTCCCACTATTGTACCCTCCTTGTCAGGCACACCCCACACAAGTGCATTATACAGACGACTTGATGTCTTGTTAAAGAACTGCTCAGCAAGGAATGTCTTGGCATGCGGTGTTTTTGCTATAACAAGTAACCCCGATGTATCCTTATCTATTCTATGAACCAACCCTAAGCGGTCATCACCTGCATCAAAAGCCTCTCTCTCTCCAAAATGCCATGCAAGTGCATTCAGCAATGTACCCTCAAAGTTTCCATGCCCAGGGTGAACAACCATTCCTGCAGGTTTGTTCACCACAAGCAGTGAATCATCTTCATAAACAATGTCAAGCGGTATGTCTTGCGGCACTATTGAGGTATCCTTTGGAGGATATGAAAACATTATAGTGACCACATCGCCCGGCTTAACCTTATATGACGATTTCTGTGGAACTCCGTTAACCTCAATGTTGCCGGCATCGGCGCTCATCTGAACACGATTACGGGAAGCACCTGTAATCCTGTCTGTCAGAAACTTATCAAGCCTTATAAGCGTCTGTCCGGGGTCTGCCGTAAAACGGAAATGCTCATACCTGCCGTCAGAGGAGTCTTCCTCCAAGGTCTCATCAAACAGCAAATCCTCATCAGCAAGCATACTATGTCAATTTAGAATAAAATCTCCTCTTCAAGAGTCTCTGTTCCGTTTTCCTCTACACTCATTATTGAATCCGCCTCAATTTTAGCCTCTCCGCTACCCACATAAAGTTCAAGTGGTGTTCCTACAAGAACTTCATCACCGGGATTCACTTGATTACCTCTGAAATATACTCCAAGCACCAAATCCTTATACTCGCTTGGCTTGTATGTAACTTTTTCAACAACCAACCCCGATGCTGTAAGAATTGTAGTGGCCTGACGAACAGATATATCTAGCACCTCTGGAATAACAATTTTTTGGTCTTGCGTTGCGTTTATTGTCAAATAGACCTTACGCCCCTCTTTAACCACACTTCCAGATGCTGGGTCTTGTTCAACTATAGTTCCTTTAGGCACGGCATTGGAAAAGACAGAGTCAACCACCTCATAATTCAAATCCTTGGCATCAAACAATCTTGCTGCGGTTTCAACTTTCAGTCCTATGGCATCAGGAACAACCCTTGTATCGCCATGTCCTGTATATGCAAGTAGACATAGGTATATGATAAATACAAGCACTAACGATGCCAAAATAACAAGGCAAATGTTCCTTGTCAGCGGATGTCTCTTAAAAAAATCTAAAAACTTATTCATAATAATTTGTAAAGATACAAATAAGCAAATTAAAAAAAAAATAAAGTTATAAACACAAAAAGACCACCCTCATTGGATGGTCCTTTATGTTCATTTTCAAATGTCTAATATTAGTTGCGACGAACATTAGCCTCATCAGAAACTGTGAGTTTCTTGCGGCCTTTTGCTCTACGTGCTGCTAATACCCTACGTCCGTTAGGTGTAGACATTCTCTCTCTGAAGCCGTGCTTGTTGGCTCTTTTTCTGTTTGATGGTTGAAATGTGCGCTTCATAAAAATTTCCTCCGTAAATTTTTATGCATGTTTGTTCGTGACTCGGCATAATCAAGTAAACCTGATTTCTAAGTTTTTCTTTGTGTGTTGATTAGAATAAATTCTATCAACACCCATCGTAAAACTTAAATCTGCTACGCAGATTCTGCCCTCGCTACTCCAAACAGTCATAATGCTGTTAATACTTTAACTTTGGGAGTGCAAAGATAATACAAATTATGCTATCTGCAAAAAATAATGGATTTTTTTTATTGCTCAATCTTCAAATTCAAAAAACTCATCAATTTTTGTCAGTGTAAGTATCTGTTTTATATCGGGTTTCATTCCTTTAACAGAAATTGTACCTGATATCTGTTTTCTGATTTTCAGGAACAGCCTCAATCCTGAAGAACTGATATACTCCAATTCAGAGCAATCAATAATAAGTTGCTTGCCCTGTGACTGTGCAATAAGTTCATCCACCTGACATAACAATCCTGTAGCAACCTCTGTGTTAAGCCTGCCGCTCAATGTGCAAACAACCTTATCCCCGTTTTGCTCAATACTAACATCCATAATTGACTTACTGCTTCAATTATTAATTAAGTTCCTTCCGCTCATCTCCTTTGGCTGCTCAAGACCCATAATATGGAGTATTGACGGAGCCACATCGGCAAGTCTGCCGTTTTCAACTTTTGCGGATTTGTTGTCTGTAACATATACACATGGAACAGGATTCAAAGAGTGTGCTGTATTTGGTGTGCCGTCTGCGTTAATTGCATTATCGGCGTTACCATGGTCAGCAATTATTATTGCCTCATATCCTGTGGCACGAGCAGCCTCAATAACGCTGTGAACGCAGGCATCAACCGCTGTAACTGCCTTTTCTATAGCGGTATATACACCTGTATGACCTACCATATCGCCGTTGGCAAAATTGACAACTATAAAATCATATTTGTCTTCTCTGATAGCATCAACAAGTTTTGCACATACGCTGAAGGCACTCATCTCCGGTTGCAAATCGTAGGTGGCAACCTTTGGAGAGTTAACCAAAATTCTATCCTCATTTTTATAGGGTTCCTCCCTACCGCCGTTAAAGAAGAAAGTAACGTGTGCATACTTCTCTGTTTCAGCAATATGAAGTTGTTTTAAGCCCTTAGATGAAACATATTCTCCAAGTGTGTTCTCCACATTCTCCTTGTCAAACAGAATGTGAACGCCTGTAAATGAGGCATCGTATGGGGTCATACAGCAATAGTGAAGGTTTGGAATTGTATGCATTCCAGCCTCAGGCATATCCTTTTGGGTAAGGGCTATTGTCATCTCCTTAGCACGGTCATTACGGTAGTTGAAGAATATGACAACATCGCCTTCCTTTATTTTTCCGTCAACCGATGTGTTAACTATAGGCTTAACAAATTCATCTGTAACACCTGCATCATACGATGCCTGCATTGCAGCCACCATATCAGTGAACTCCGCTCCCTTGCCGCTGACAAGCAGGTCATAACCCTCTTTTACACGTTCCCATCGTTTGTCACGGTCCATAGCATAGTAACGTCCTACTATAGAGGCTATTACACCAGCACTTTTTTGTGTATGCTCTATCAGTTGTTTTATAAACCCGATACCGCTCTTAGGGTCAGTATCGCGGCCATCCATAAAACAGTGGATAAAGGTATTCTTTATATCGTACTCCTTTGCAATATCGCAAAGTTTGAAAAGGTGGTCAAGTGAGCTGTGAACACCGCCATCGGAGGTAAGACCCATAAGATGAACGCTCTTACCGTTCTGCTTTGCGTATGAGAATGCGGCAACTATCTCCTTATTCTGAAGTATTGAGCCGTCTGCACAAGCCTTGTTTATTTTTACCAAATCCTGATATACAACACGCCCTGCACCTATATTGAGGTGACCTACCTCTGAGTTACCCATCTGACCGTCAGGAAGTCCCACATTCTCACCCGATGCCTGCAACTGTGAGTTAGGGTAAGTCTTTACCAAATAATCCCAATACGGGGTTGGTGTATTGTAAATAACATCGGCTTTGGAGTGATTTCCAATCCCCCAGCCGTCCAAAATCATCAATAACGCTTTCTGTGACATAATTCAATATTTTTATGTATATGGAGGTACAAAGTTACAAAAACGAGAGCAAAAATCAAAAAAAGCGAGCATTTTTTGATTTTTGCTCTCGTTTTTTTACCTTTGCCAAACAATTACATTGGATTATTATGATTTCCACTCTACTCATTGCCGTGCTGACCTTAATGGCTGGTATCGGCATTTTTTTGGTGGCATGCCAAATGATGTCAACTAACCTTGAGACCGCCAGCAGTGACAGACTTAAAGCAATGTTTTCAAAAGCCGCTCACAGCCGTTGGCTTGGAGTTGGAATAGGGGCATTGGGTACGGCGGCAATTCAATCATCAGGTGCCACTACCGTTATGGTGATTGGTTTTGTGAATGTTGGAATCATGTCACTTACACAAGCCGCCACCATAATCTATGGAGCAAACATAGGTACCACCATTACCGCACAAATAGTTGCATTGGGTATGTTTGGTAGCGGCGGCATCTCCACTACAACCTTATTTGCATCACTTGCCGGAATAGGTGCATTTATGGCATTGTTTGCCAAGACAGATAAGTTTAAGACCATTGGCGGAATAATTACAGGTTTTGGAATGTTGTTTGTGGGATTGAGCATGATGAGCAGCGCAATGGGAGACTTTGCTGCGATGGAAGAGGTTAAGTTTTTCCTGGCAAAAATATCAAATCCTGTCTTATTGGTTCTGTTGGGAACGGTTATAACCGCCATCATCCAATCATCTTCCGTTACAACTTCCATAGCATTGACCATGGTTGTAGCAGGACTAATCAATTTGGAACAGGGTATTTATTTGACATTGGGTTCCAATATAGGTTCCTGCGTTGTGGCTATTATTGCCGGAATGACATCGGGTATAAACGCAAAAAGAACATCACTGATACACCTGCTGTTTAACTGCTCCGGTGTGGTTGTGTTTATGCTTTTAGCTATGATAATGAATGTTACAACAGGTAACAGTCTGAATTTCGGGGTGTTGTTTGAGAATATGTTCCCATCTGCCCCTCAATTACAACTTGCAATGTTCCACACTGTTTTTAATGTTTGTACAGTGCTGATTATGATGCCGCTGACCAACATCTTGGTAAAAGTGGTATGCAAAATGATTCCTGACAAGACTGCCGATATACCACAATCTGCACAGCCTCATTATTTCTTTTTGGACGAGAACATGTTAAGAACACCTATCATTGCAGTGCGTCAAACTAAATTAGAGATAGAGAATATGGCATCCGTTGCACTCAGAAATTATGACATATCACTGCAAACAATATGTGAAATGGATTTTTCAAAAATGGAGGAGTTTAAGCAGAATGAGAACCAATTGAATTTCCTGAATCATTCTTTGGTTTCATATATTATACGCCTAAATGAGAAATCAATGACTGAAGAAGACCACAGATATTTGACAGGTGCCATTAGAACCATATCAGATTTGGAACGCATAGGTGATTATGCAGAAAACATTACAGAATATGCGGCATTGATGGAGGACAACAAAGTGCGTTTTTCAAAAGATGCCATAGAGGAGATTGAGCAAATGAGGGAATTGATATTCTCTGTATATCAAAACGTTATGAAGGCCTATATGGACACCGATATTGAAGCCTATAATCAAGCACACATTTATGAGGACCAAGTGGATGATTTGTGTGAAAAGATGTCTGCAAACCATATTGAGCGTATGACCAAGGGGTTATGCACTCCGTTAGTGGGTGCACAATTTTTGGAATTGGCAAGCAATAGTGAGCGTATTTCTGACCACTTAATCAATGTTGGAAAAACTGTAAAGGGTGCCATAAAAAAGTAGGTGTTTCAAAATATTTTTGTACCTTTGCATCTGTATTTCCTTTAGACTTTTCTTTACTTCTTCATTAGTATCTGCAAAATTTTGTGGATATGAGAATTTTTTTGTGGTCAGTGACCTTTGTTTTTATGTTTCAGGCGGCATTTGCCTGGACTGGTGATTTGTCAAAGTTCAGTTTTAATGCTGATACCATAAGTCTTAATGCTCCTGCTGAAACCTCCGATGCCTACATTTCTGACACATCGTCAGTTGTTTATACTGCCGTTTGGCAATGCAATTTCAAATTTGATTTTGCCTCATCTTCTTCAAACTATATAAAATGGTATCTCTTTTCTGATTCTGCCAGCTTAAAGGGAGAACTGCATGGCTACTTCATAAGAATTGGCTATACAGATAAAAACATTTCTCTCTGCAGGCAGAGCGGAACTTCAATCTCAGTTTTGGCACAAGGCAATGAAAAGAGAGTACAAGAAAATGCACCTATATATATAAAGGTAAGTAGAGATGAATTTGGGGTGTGGAGCGTGTATTCTAATATTGAAACAGATGCTGACACTTTGCTTGAGTTCACTGTAACAGACAACACCTTTGAACGGGCAAAGTTCTCCGGCTTTTACTTGAAATACTCCTCCACACGTTCCAAAGGATACTCAATGTGGGGGCTGTCTTGTAAGGGAGAGCCATACAAAGAGTTCCCCAAACCAAAGTATAGGGAGATTGTCATAAATGAAATTCTCTCTTATCCGTATACAGAAGGGTATGATTTTGTGGAGATATTCAATAACTCTGACTCAACATTTAATTTGGCTGACATTACTTTGGGAAACGGGAAGACCGAAGTTACTCTACCATCAAAAAAGTTTTACAGTGGTGAGTATAAGGTTTTTACGCAAGATTCGGCATCATTGGAGGAGTTTTATAATTGTACTGATAATGCAATAATTGAACTAAAGATTCCGTCTTATGTAAAGGATTCAGGTAGTGTGGTTTTGAGGTGCGGAACCGTTCTTGTTGACTCAGTCTACTATAATGCAAAAACAATGCACAGCCCCATGCTCAGTGATGTACAAGGGGTAAGTTTTGAGCGTGTAAACCCCAATATTGATGTATGGGCATCGGCGGCTGAAAATGTAGGATTTGCAACACCAGGATATGAAAATTCACAATACAAACCAATAAAGCCCATTGTCAAAACAGACAAAACGATATGGGTTGAACCTGCCACATTCACTCCAAACGGAGACGGCAGGGATGATTTGGCTATGATTTACTACAAATTAGATGAGAGTGCGGTAGCAAATATTGCTGTGTATAACACAGATGGTGTGTTGGTTAAAGTGCTTTGCAATAGAATGTTTCTATCACCGTCAGGCATCATTACATGGAACGGCTTTTCTGACAGGAACATGCTTATGCCGTTTGGAATTTATGTGGTGATATTTGAGGTGTTCAATAACTCAAAAGTCATAATGAAAAAGAAAGTTCCGTTTGTGTTGGGAAGGTAAAATAATTTAGTATAAATTTTGATAGTATTAAAAATAATACTATTTTTGCAACATCATACATAATGAAAAGGTACAAAGTAAAAGAAGTATTAGATATGGAAACAGGCAGGTTGGAAATAAAATAGGAAAATAAATATGGAACAAAAAGAAGTCTTAAAAATCAAACTTAATTGGGAGGATAAAAATTTTAGTGCGGCATTTGCGATGCCGGATTTCGGGGCTGTTATTGTTACAGACAAAACAGAAAGTGGAATAAAACAGAAATTTGCCGAAGCGATGGCTTTTCATATCGAGGGAATGAAAAACGATGGAGATAAATTACCTTTGTGGGCTGAAGCGGGAAACTATGAATTGGAGTTTGTTTCAACGGTGTCCGCTATGCTTCAGCAAGCATTGCAATATACAACTTTAACAGCATTAAGTAATGTTACTGGTATGAAACACGCTCAATTATCTCATTACGCCAATGCTGTAAGCATACCACGCCCAAAACAAAGAGAAAAAATAATCACTGGATTGCACACCATAGGGCAAAAATGCTTGGCGGTTATCTGAAATTTATTTTGTAAATCAAAAAAATCTATCATCTTTGTAGAAGTTTATATGAAGGCACTTTTAGATACAAATATAATTATACATCGGGAGACAACAAAAGTTATTTCTCAAGATATAGGGTTGTTGTTCAAATGGTTAGAAAAATGCCATTATATCAAATGTGTGCATTCTGCAACTATTGAGGAAATAAAAAAGAATCCTAATAAGTCAACTGTTGATAGTTTTCTTATAAAACTAAGCAGTTACGAGCAAATAACAATTCCCTCACCAATCCACCCTGAAGTGCTTAGGGTATCATCGTTACTGGACAATAATCCAAACGACAAAATAGACACCCAGCTTTTAAATGAAGTATATGTCGGACGTGTTGATATATTGATAACAGAAGACAAAAAAATCCATACTAAAGCCAAGAATCTTAAAATTCAAGACAAGGTATATAATATTGACTCTTTTTTGGAAAAAGCCTTTGCTGACAACCCAGATTTAGTTGACTATAAAATATTAAACGTTAGAAAGAGAAAGTTTGGTGAAATCGATTTAAAGGATTCGTTTTTTGATAGCCTTAGAGCAGACTATTCCGGTTTTGACAAGTGGTTCGTTTCAAAATATGATGAAGAAGCCTATATTACAGAAAATGCTGACAACAAGAAGTTACTATCATTTCTGTATTTAAAAATAGAAGATACAACAGAAAATTATTCTGATATTACACCATTGCTTGTACCCAAAAGAAGGCTGAAGATAGGTACTCTAAAAATTATAAGTAATGGATTCAAGTTAGGGGAACGTTTCCTGAAAATAATTTTTGATAATGCGTTAAAAAACAAAGTTCAAGAAATCTATGTTACAATTTTTGACAAAAGAGACGAACAACGCAGACTTATAACACTTTTAGAGCAATGGGGATTTGTGTATTGGGGTACAAAAAATGGGGAGGAAAAAGTCTATGTCCGTAATTTCAGTCCAAATTTTAATATTAACAATATAAGGGGTTGTTTCCCTTATGTATCACGGGTACAAAACTGTTTTATTGTATCTATTTACTCTAAATATCATACGGAATTATTGCCTGATTCAATTTTAAATACGGAATCACCATTAAATTTTGTAGAAAACTTTCCTCACAGAAATTGTATTGGGAAGGTCTATGTGTCAAGATTTTTTAAACCTTATCCAAACAAAGGTGACTTAATAATCTTCTATAGAACAGGAGGGTATTACAAGGGTGTTGTCACCTCATTGTGTATAGTGGAAGAAGTTAGGGATAGATTTTCCTCAAAAGATGAATTTTTATCTTATTGTAGAAAAAGTAGCGTTTATTCAAATGAGGAATTAGTTGAATTGTGGGAGTATTCAAAAGGTTCGCCAGTTGCAACTAAATTTTTATACACCTATTCATTTCCACACAGGATAAATATGGCAGAACTTATACGTTTGGGGGTTCTTTCCGGCGTAGATGACGCACCACGTGGTTTTAAAAAAATTACTACCGATAAACTAAATACAGTACTAAAAGCAACACAATCAAATGAAAGTTTTATTGTCAATTAAACCTGAGTTTGCCAACAAGATATTTGATGGTTCCAAAAAATTTGAATTCCGTAAAAGTGTCTTCAAAAATCCAAGTGTTGACACAGTAGTAGTATATGCTTCTTCTCCAGTGCAAAAAGTAATTGGAGAATTCAAGATTTCTGAAATTATAACAGACGATGTAGAAAGTTTATGGCAGAAAACCTCACAATATTCAGGCATCAGCAAAATGTTTTACGATGAATACTTTTCACAAAAGAGAGAAGCAAACGCAATTGCAGTAGGTAGAATGACTAAATATCCTGAGCCGTTATTGTTAAGTGATTTTGGTATTAAATATCCGCCACAATCATATATGTATATACAATAATGGTTTTACAAGAATTATTATAGGTCTTATGTGACGTATTACAGCAATTTTGTGTCAATGTATTTTTGTAAAATGCGAGTTTCTATGTTCTTCATATAGATTGCCATATATTCGTAATCGGGTGTTCCTGCGGAGGTGGTTGGAAGCATGATTGTTTCGCGCCTAATGCGGTCATCGTTAATCTCTCTATTAAAACTGTACTTTTCTCCCATTTTACCCACTATTTGTGCTATAAATAAATATACATATTTATTCATTAGATTATTCTCTAATTTAGTTACATGGTCGCTTGCTACAAATGAATATGGATGATAAAAAGCAGAACCGACACTGCCACTATTTGCTATTGTCAAACAATTTGCAAATATACGTACATTCTTAGTGTTGCTTATAAAATCATCTATTCCATTATCCATTGCAGATGATGAAGCATAAGGTGTTTTTCCCGTAATATGGTCGCCATTTTTCAAACGTTTACCACGTTGTATTGTAAATATATCCTCTATTCTAAATACTCTCCATTGTCTGCTGCTGATGGGGGGGGTAAATTGTTGACTATCAATAGTTTGTGTAATATATTTTTGATATTGCATAAGTAGTTGATGTTCTTTGTTTTTCATATACTCTTCCATAAATGCCCAATCAGGTTCATTATTTGCTGTTACAGGAAGCATAATTTTCGTTCGCTTTAATCTTCCAAGAGTCGCTCCATTCCCACCCCAATTGAAATTAAGCATTTGTACCTTTAAAAGCGATACCATAAATATTGCGGTATACTTATTAATGTGTTTGTTTTGCAAAACTTGAATATTCTGCCCAGTATAAAACGGGATTGGCTGATAAAAAACTGTTTGAGTGTCAAGACCTATGCTTATTACATTACCGTCGTCCTTTGCATATCTATTTTGTTCTCCTATAAACCTATCCCATCCATTGTTTGTGTCAGTACGAGTAATATACGGAGTACTTCCTTTCTCACCAGTAAGTTTATTTTTATCTATTCCACTCTTAGTTGCAGTAATGAAAAAAATATCCTCTATTTTTAATGCTTTCCACGTACACTGTTCTAATGTTTTCATAGTGTTACCTCCTTTCCGTCATTGATATTCTCAAATAAATATCCACGTCCGTGAGCTATCATATTAAATTCAAATGTAAGATAATCTGCCATAGTTTTTTCAAAGTCTGCATCTGTGGGAATGTCCTCATTAAAATAGTAGAATGAATGCAACCATTCATCTTCTGCTGTGACTGTAGATGTTACCATAAAATCGTTAGTTGTTATTTTACCACCTAACCAGCAGTCTAATAGCAATTTTCTTCGTTTGGGAACATTTTTAGTTGGTATCAATCCTATATGAGGGGCTACTTCATAACCATCATTCTTGAAGTCAACAAATTTGGCATATTTATTTTCTGGTTGTGGGTGATGTGCTGTAAAAACAGCTATGACTGGATTGGTACCAACATTATAAAATGTTTGCGTATTTAGCGTGATAACACCTTCCAAAGTATGATGATTAAGGATATATCTTTTATCAGCGGCATCCTCTTTGCTCTTGCCTACCATTGTTGATTGTGGCACAATGACGGCACACCTTGCCCCATTATCCAAACAGTCCAATAAGTGACGAATGAATTTTAACTCCGTAAGGTGTGCTGTTTCTTTGTTTTTACCTTGTGAATAAGGCGGATTCATAAGTCCCACCGTGAAATGCTTTTGCCGTTGTTCGCTTGGTACCTGTTTGAGAAAATCAGCACAGATAAGGTTGCTTTTTCCATCACCACGCAAAATCATATTAGTCGTGGCAATAGAAAACATATCATCCCGTAACTCAATACCATACAATTTTTCTCGTTTAACATTATCTTCATCATCTGTATTATGATGACAAGCAGCCAGCATCTTATTCATCGCAGCAATCAAGAAACCACCAGTACCACAGCAGGGGTCAAATATTTTATCGGAGGGTTTGACATTCAACAAATCAACCATTAATTCAGTAATATGTTTAGGTGTTAACACAACTCCTAAAGTCTGCCCATCACCGCCACTATAACTGATAAACTCGCTATAGAATCTGCCTAATACATCTTCTGGTGAATTATTGCAAATAGCAGTAAGTATGTTGGAATAGAGATATTCGGCAAAATAGCGTAAGGGTGATTTGCCCAACACATTGTGTATTTCAGACAAGTGTGGACGGTTTTTTATTAATCGGAATTGGTCTAATACCTTATCCTTTTTTACCTGCGGTTGCACGTGTACTCTATCCATGTGCAATGAAAGTGCATCAAATATCTTGTCCCCGTCTGTTTGGTTTTTATCTTGAGAGGCTGTCAGTTGCTCTGTATCAAAATCTTGTTCTTGCAAAGCCAAAAGAATTGCCGAAACAACCAATGGCTTTTCTGTATCTCCTAATTGTCCATAATTACGCAAATCTTCATGTAATTTGGCGGCTCGTTTAAGAATTGTTTCCAATTCGGCTTGTTCGGGTGTCTTGTTGCCTAAAACCTTTGTGTTGTAATAAGCATCAATTTGTGAAACATTGAAAGACGTAAAGTTTTTGACTTTAGGAAGAATTGTGTACCCATTGGGAGAGACAAAAATAGGACGGATATCCAAATCGTCCAATGTAGTACCAGAACAACCAAAGGCAAAGATGCGTTTAAAATTTGTTTTTTCAATGATTTGTAAAGCGTAATGCAATGCTCCGTTTTCAGCATAGTTGATAATGCTGGTGTTATCCATTAGTAGAGTATCCTTTTTGTCATTCAAGTAAACAGCTTGTTTTGACCTGTCTGCTTTATCTTCAAATACCATTATGAAATCACCAACTTGCGCGACATACTCAGGAAAACCTTTATGCCCAGTTCCACGTTTGGAAGCAGTTTTTAGTGCAGTCTGAATTTCTAATATATTACTGCCATTGGGCGTTGCATCTATGCCAGCACTATTTAACAGTGAGGCTACCAATAGATCCGTTTGTCGTTCATTTGCCATAGTTTCATATTTATTAAGTGCACGACAAATATACAAAAACCGTTGCACTTTTAAGACATTTTTTGCACTTTTAGTGTAATTTTTGCACTTTTCGGACATTTTTTTATGTTTATAACATGTAGGACGCTTCTGTATATAAATATGTTGCTTGTTTTCTCGTATAACTTTACTCGTGGCTTCGCCACTCGTGAAGTTAACCTGCACTCGGCAAAAACAAAAACGTTCCGTTTTTGAAAAAGACATAAGGTGGAATTTTGTGAGCAAGCTCCCAACTCCCACCTTATATCTTTTTTTTCAAAAAATGCTCGCATTTTTTGATTTTTGCTCTCGTTTGTGTAACTTTGTACCCCAAATTTGAAAACACATTATGAATGTAGCAATTGTTGGTGCCAGCGGTGCCGTAGGTCAAGAGTTTTTAAGAGTGTTGGCGGAGAGGAATTTCCCCATCACAGAGTTATTCCTTTTTGGTTCTTCACGCAGTGCAGGAACTGAATATGAGTTTAAGGGAAAGAAATACACAGTAAAGGAGCTTAAGCATGGCGATGATTTCAAAGGCATAGATATAGCGTTTACATCGGCTGGTGCAGGCATTTCCAAAGAATTTGAGAAGGATATAACCAAATTTGGGGCTGTTATGATTGACAACTCAAGTGCATTCCGTATGGACCCTGAGGTTCCCCTTGTGGTTCCTGAAATGAATGCCCCCGATGCCAAAATACGTCCTCGCGGTGTAATTGCAAACCCTAACTGCACCACCATCATTATGGTAGTGGCTCTGAAGGCTATTGAGCAACTTTCACATATTAAGAGAGTTCACGTCTCCACTTATCAGGCAGCATCGGGTGCAGGAGCAGCCGCTATGGCTGAACTTGAGCTTCAGTATCGCCAAGTGCTTAATAATGAGCCTGTAACAGTTAACAAATTTGCATACCAACTTGCATTCAACCTTATTCCTCAAATAGATGTTTTCACTGATAACGGATACACTAAAGAGGAAATGAAGATGTACAATGAGACCCGCAAGATTATGCACTCCGATATTGCCGTCAGTGCAACCTGCATTCGTGTACCGTCACTTAGGGCTCACTCTGAAGCAATTTGGGTTGAGACAGAAAGACCACTTAGCGTACAGGAGGTTCAAGATGCCTTTGCTAAAGCAGAGGGTCTTGTACTTGAGGATAACCCTGCAGAAAAAGTTTATCCTATGCCACTTTTCAAGTCTGGACTTGACCCTGTTTATGTAGGACGTGTCCGCAAGGATTTGGCAAATGAGAACGGTATGACTTTTTGGTGCGTAGGAGACCAAATCAAGAAGGGTGCCGCACTTAACGCTGTACAAATTGCAGAATATTTAATTAAGGAAGGTGACATTAAAAAGTAATATACACTTCTCTCAGAACCTTTGTTCCGATGTAAACGCTTTACTGAAAGGCGTTTCGCCGGAACAATTGTTTATACTTACAGACACCAACTCTGCAAAACATTGTCTGCCTATACTTGGCACACTAACAAACAATGCAAAAATAATAGAGGTTCCTAACGGAGACTCTGCAAAGAACCTGCATACAATAGAGCAAATATGGGCATTCCTTTGTAACAACGGAGGCACCAGACACTCTGTAATGCTGAATCTTGGCGGCGGTGTAATTACAGACATGGGAGGTTTTGCCGCCTCCACATTCAAGCGTGGCATAAGGTTTATAAACATACCCACCACACTGCTTAGCATGGTTGATGCCGCCATAGGAGGCAAGACAGGCTTTAACTTTAACGGACTTAAAAATGAGATTGGAGTTATAAACCAACCCTCCGATGTAATTATCTGTGCAGATTTTTTGCGCACATTGCCTAAAACGGAACTGCTTTCAGGCTACGCAGAGGTAATAAAGCACGGACTTATAAGCAACATCAACTATCTGAATACAATACTGAATGTTGACCTGTCAAATCCTGATATTAAGGGTTTACAAGACATTATTAAGGAATCTATAGATATAAAGTCTAAAATAGTGGAGCAAGACCCTACTGAAAAAGGGGTACGCAAGACACTTAACCTTGGACACACCATAGGACACGCCCTTGAAAGTTTCTCACTGAAAAAAGGGAACGCACTCCCTCATGGCTATGCCGTTGCCTACGGACTAATAGCAGAGTTGTACCTATCATACAAGATGTACAAATTTCCAAAAGATACACTTGTAAGCGTATCACGATACATAAAGGAGTATTACGGAGCATACAATATAGGGTGCGATGACTACCCTACGCTTTTCAACCTTATGCTCCATGATAAGAAGAACATCTCAGCCACAGAGGTTAATTTCACCCTGCTTAGTGGTGTAGGCACCCCTGTCCTAAACTGCACCGCAGACCAGGAGACCATATTCCAATCACTTGACTTTTATAGAGATACAGTAGGATTATAAAAAATCCGCCCCATCTGAGATGGAGCGGACTGTTTTTTTAGACTGTAAGACCTTATTTCAACTTGTTAATGTAAAGAGCAAGTTTAGACTTAAGGTTGCTTGCCTTGTTGCTGTGGATTACATTAATCTTAGCAAGTTTGTCAAGCATTGCAGACACTTTTGGAAGCATTGCTTCTGCTGCTGCTTTGTCTTTTGTTGCACGAAGGTCTCTTACTGCGTTACGCATTGTTTTTGCATAGTAACGATTATGCAGTCTTTTTGTTTCTGTTTGTCTGATTCTCTTCTCAGACGATTTGTGATTCGCCATTTCTATTAGTTTTTTTGTTTATCGTAGCCCATAGCAGAATCGAACTGCTCTTTCAAGAATGAAAATCTTACGTCCTAACCGATAGACGAATGGGCCAAGCACTTTTTTTAGCGAGTGCAAAAGTAGTATTTATTTTCCAACCATACAAATTTTTTTATAATAATTTTCAAAAACTCTTCTCCGATGCTTGTCTTATTGACTAAATTTATTAATTTTGCAGTTGCAAAGTGCCGTCTTTTTACTTTACTTACCTTTTTTCATTATGACTGAAAATGAGATTAAGGGCATCAAAGGTTGGAAAGAAGACGACCGCCCAAGAGAAAAATGCCTGAAACATGGCGTATCTTACCTGTCTGATGCAGAACTTGTTGCAATTCTTTTAGGTTCAGGAACCAGAAGCATGTCAGCGGTTGAACTTGGCAGGGAGATTTTAAGACAAGCCGATAACAGCCTTGCAGAACTTGGCAGAATTGACTGCAAAGACCTCTGCAGGATTAACGGAGTAGGAACGGCAAAAGCAGTAACATTGCTTGCCGCATTTGAAATAAGCCGGAGACGGCAAATGGAAAACAGTGACACTGATGTCCATATTCTGTCAAGCCGTCAGGCAGCGGAAATCTTTATTCCAATGCTGTCTGATTTGACACATGAGGAGTTTTGGATTATGCTTCTCAATCAGTCAAATAAGGTTATTGACAAAATAAGGTTGGCATCGGGAGGGGTTAATAGAATATTGGTTGACCCTAAAATTGTGTTTAAGGTTGCGTTGCAACACCTTGCTACAGGTATTGTACTTTGTCATAATCACCCAGGTGGAAGCACTTCGCCCAGCGATTCTGACATTGAACTTACTGAAAGGCTTGCGGCAACGGCACAAGCATTGGAAATTAGAATTATTGATCATATAATAGTGAGCGGGAGCAGTTATTACAGCTTTGCCGATTCTCACAAAATTTAAGATGGTTTACATTATTACAGAAAAATACACTCCCAGGTTCAAATATATTGCCGAGCATATATTTAAGCGTATTTTGTGTACAAGCGTAACTATTGTTCACAAAATGGAAGAGGTGGAGGAAGCAAAGAAGGAACAAGGTGACGGACCTATTATTTGCTATTCAAGAGTTGAAACTTTGCCTGATGCACTGAATATCTGCCCTGAAGGATTGGTTTTTCAAGATGATGTAAGAGCACAGGACATAAAGGTTTCAGACTGGAACGGTACAAAAATATTTTATCAGACAACCGATACCAAATATGATTTGCCGTTTGACATTTTTTCAGCATCATTCTTCCTGCTAAGCCGATACGAAGAGTATTACGGTGCAAAAAATGAATACGGATGTTTTAGAGCAGAAGACAGTTTGGCATTCAAAAACGGATTTCTTGACCGTCCTATTGTAGATGAGTGGGCGTACATACTTGAAGACCTGTTGGTTAAAAAATGCTCATACGTTCCAGAAAAAAAGAAGAACTTTATGATGCACTCATCGGTTGTTATTGACAACTACTATAAATATAGATATAACTCCGTTGCAATTTCAATATGGAGACTGTTCATGAAATTGATATCAGGAGATTTTAAGAGTTTCAAGCATCAACTTAGAGTAAGATTATTCCTTGAGGCTGACCCATACGCAAATTTTGACAAAATAATCCAACTTCACAAGCACACCAATCTGACTCCGTCTTTTTATGTGCTGATAAAGAAGGGTTATAATGAGTGTCATAACTTATATTCAAATTTCCATGCATTAAGAAAGGCACTCAGAAGAAATTACAATACAGGACTTCACCCTTCATTACAGTCAAATTCTGATACAAAGAAATTGAGAAAGGAATTAAAGACATTGGAGAAGAAAATTGTAATGCAAAGAGTGCAAATGAACATGTTTCATCTGTGCAGATTTTCAATTCCAAAGAGTTACGAGTCTCTTATGAAGATTGGTATAACAGATGACTACTCAATGTCCTACCCTAATATGATTGGATTCAGGGCAGGCACTTGCACGCCTTTCAGATTTTATGACCTAAAGCATGAATGCAAAACCAGACTTATGGTTCATTCTCTCATAATTTCCGCCACAAGTTTGAAAGGTATGGGAATTCATCATAGTGAAATTGAATCTGCCGTTATACCTTATATGAATAGAGTGAAGGCAGTGAACGGACAATTTTGTGCAAGTATCAGTAATGAGGTTCTGTCAAACACAGGAAAATGGTACGGATGGGATACACCTATTGAAAGAATATACAAATACGCATCATGTCTTGAGTTTCACTCAATAGAAGCAGCACGTGATGCTATTAAATAACTATTTGCCTCTGTAGTTCAACGGATAGAATAGAAGTTTCCTAAACTTTAGATAGGGGTTCGATTCCCCTCGGAGGTACTTGATAGAGTGAATAGTGAAGAGTTAGGGAAGGTCTTCAACTAAATTAAAATTGGGAGTACAAACATGAATGTAAATCCCAACAATGTTCCAGCAATTAACTGCATTGGCGTGTGGGCTTTAAGTTGAAGCCTTGCAGAACATACAAATCCACAACAGAATATAAGTGTAACAAGTAGCGGAGGGTTATACACTCCGTATGCAAAAGATATGTACACCGATGCTCCAAGCAATCCGCTGATACCTGTTGCATGGGCGGAGATTTTCCAAAAGAAATTAATTATTGTTACCGCAAGCAAAGCCCAGAAAGCCATAAGTACAACCTTTGCAATAACAAAAGCATCAATATTATAAAGGAACCACGCAGTACAGAAATAACAAATAAGCGTAAACAGGTATGCCCATAACCGTTCTTTTCTGTCAGAAGCCTGTGGCGTTGTTATAACCTTAAGTTTAACAAGTACAAGATACCAAATTACAGGCAGCACAACCATAATGGCAACACATGCCGCTATTATTCCAATCTTTGCCCACATATTGTAGCCATAGAACTGAGGCACAGCCAAAAGTAGTGTCAGCCCGTACATTGGAACAAGTAAGGGCTGAAACACTATGGTCAGAATATTTGCAATCTTATTATTCATAAGATAGTGGACAGTTGATAGTTGACAGTTGACAGTGAAAGATCTCTCGCTTCGTTCGAGATGACGGATTGAGGTCATTGTCCACTATCCACTAAATTAGATTTATAGTGTCTTGTGCAATCATAAGTTCCTCATCTGTAGGAATTATGACTACTTTAACCTTAGAGTCAGGCGTTGATATTACACGCTCAATGCCACGGCACTTATTTGCCTCCTCATCAAGTTTCACCCCAAGAAATCCAAGATTATCACATAAAATTTTTCTAAGTGGAGCCTGATTTTCTCCTACACCACCTGTAAGAACTATTACATCAACACCACCAAGTGCAGCAGTAAATGCACCAATGTACTTAATCCAACGATACATATACATATCTATGGCAAGTGCGGCACGCTCATTGCCAGCCTCAGCGGCGGCTTGTGTGTCACGCATATCAGATGAACCGCCCCAAACACCTTCAACACCGCTCTTCTTGTTAAGCAAAGCGGAAACTCCTGCCGCATCAAGTTTCTCCTTGCCCATAATATAAGTTACCGCACCTGCATCAATATCACCGCTACGGGTTCCCATCATAAGACCTTCAAGAGGTGTGAATCCCATTGTGGTATCCACTGACTCTCCATCCTTAACCGCAGTAATGGAACCGCCGTTACCAACATGACAGGTTATCATTTTTGTTCCCTTAACAGGTATTCCCAAAAACTCACATGCACGTGCACTTACATAACGATGGCTGGTGCCGTGGAATCCGTATCGGCGTATGCCGTATTTTTCATAAAGTGAGTATGGAACTGCATACATAAACGCCCTTTTTGGCATTGTCTGATGGAAAGCGGTGTCAAACACTGCAACCTGAGGCACATTAGGAAGTATCTTTGCAATGGTTTTGATACCCTCAATGTTGGCAGGATTATGAAGCGGTGCCATGTCAGAGCATTTTTCAATTTGTGCAAGCACATTTTCATCAATAAGCACACTCTTGTTGAATTTCTCTCCACCATGTACCACACGATGTCCAACAGCGTTAATCTCTGCCATTGACTTGATGGCTGCAAACTCTCCCTTTGTAAGAGTTTCAAAAATAAACGCTATTGACTCTGTATGTGTAGGCATATTGTGCATCAACTGATGCTTATTGCCCTCCATATCCTTTAACACAAGGCATGAATCAGGCAAGCCTATTTTCTCCACTCCACCGTTGGCAATAACCTTGCCGCCGGCTGACATATCAAAAAGTTTGTACTTTACCGATGAACTACCGCAATTTAGAACTAAGATTTTCATAATTTATATTGTTTAATCGGTGAACTGGTTAATCGGTTAATCGATTCAACGATTCACCGATTCCACGATTCACCATCAGTTACATTGATTAGAAGTAATAATTATTGTTTTAACTATATCATCAACATTGCATCCACGTGAGAGGTCATTTACAG
>JAKSNZ010000027.1 GCA_024405855.1 Paludibacteraceae bacterium | reverse complement strand
ATATGATTCAGGAAAAATAAAAGCACATTTTTTATTGTTTTTTTACGAATTTGAGAGGTTTGCAAACTCCTCTATTATTGACAAGGTGGTCTTGTGTGGTGGTGGGGAGAACAGTGGAGGGGAAAAGTAATTATAATGCAACAGTCGCCAATCCCTTGATTTCTATATGAGTTTGGTATCCCATTGCACTAAAAATCTTTGAAATAGTGCTTAATGTTATATTCTTGCCTTTTTCTAATCTGCAAATTTGTGCTTTCCGCACGCCTATTAGGTCTCCAAGCTGATTTTGCGTTAGATTCCGCTTTCTTCTAGCCTCTTTTATGGCTTCTCCTATAAGGTATAGTTCTATCTCCTTGTCAAATTCATCCCTATTGGTTGTACCTTTTTCTCCAATTTGCTGGTCAACAACCTGATTTAATGTATATAATGTTGGTTTCATAATCTAATTATTATAATAGTCATTTTTAATTTTTTCTGCTTTAAGTATTTCTTTTAGAGGAGTTTTATCTGTTTTCTTTATAAAACAATTCGTAATTATAACATAGGCCTTTCTATCCTTATCCCAAAATGCTAGTAGTCTATATTTAATTTTGTTGTATATTGTACGAAACTCCCATAAATCATATCCGCTTAATTTTGCAAATAGTTCCGAGTCTTTTACGTACCTACTCTTTTCTATGTTAGATAAAATCTTAAACCTAGCCTTTAGAGGAAGTGTTGTCAAATAATCATTAACTTCTTTTGTTAAAAATACCTCAAATTTTGGTTTTGTTTCCATTGCAAAGATAATATAAAGTTTACATATATGCAAACTTTTAAAATTATTTACTGTTTTTCTCTACCTCAAATAAATTCTTCTGCAAAGTTACGCTGAACTTTTGAAAAAAAACACTGATTTTCAAAAGTTTATGTTTTGTTAACATTTGGGTATTGAAAATTAAACCAGCAGTTACAGAAACTATAACTGCTGGTTTAATTTTTTCAATTATGCAATTAAAAATTGTTAAAAATTTACTGTTTACCCACATATTTGAGGGTAAAAAACTTTTCCAAGACCAACTTAGTGGTCTTGGACAAGTCTAAAGATTTATTAAACTACTACAAAGTTGTTTAATGGGCTTTAAGGTTCAAGTGGTGAAACAGGTGTCAAACCAGAGGCACTCATAACACACTGCTCCATCTCTACTTGAATTTTGACCATTTGAGGTTTCTTGTAAGTTTTCATAATATTTAAAGCTTTTATAATTATTACTCTACTGAAATCTTAACATCCTCTACTACATAAACACCCTTCTCAGGTACAGGATTGCCTACACTCTGACCTGCAATGTTTGTAACGTCTGTAGCATAGATGCCATTTACATAAATAACTCTATCCTTAGCATATATACTGTTTTCTACAGCACCGTCGGCATCTGTATATATACCACCATTTAACTTGATAAGTAATGAATACTCCTTGTTAAGTTGCTTTTCTGAAACATTGAATGCGTAGCCCTCAAAGCCTAAATCACATACAACAGTTCCATTATGCAATAGGTAAATATCACCTATTTCAGCCATTTCTGCCACACTTATAGCATAACTACCAGCCACAGGACAATTCAGCAATAGAGGTATTGTAGCTTCTCCATTGTAAGCTTTAGCCTGATTAACTGTAAGTTCAAGACCAAGGTCAGCTGTTGTTATCTGAACAAATGCAGAAGAACTACCGCATTTAACAAGGTCTTTACCTATCTCATATTCTGTAGCGGAAGCATACTCAGAAGCACTTACAAATGTAGCGTCTGAATTACCGTTTGCATCAGAAAGTGTTACTTTGAAGTAAGAAACCTCCTCATATTCAGCACTCTTAATAACAGCCTCTCCGTTACTTGCAGTAAAGTTCATATTGCCATCAGCACTTGCTTGGAACATAAATGCCGTGTAAGGAGCAATATTAACAGTTCCAACAACAGATTCAGTTGTGTATTGTCCCGATGTTGAACCATCTGAAGCAGTAGCACCACCATTATGCAAGACCTGAATATAACCCCATGCACCTTCGGTAACACCAGGCCAAGCGTTACTTGACATAGGTTGTGCCATAAAGTTCCAACCATGGTGTTCAGCATCAGCAGAACCATCATACTTATTATATGGAATGCTTGTAGTTAAAGCAAAGATGTCATTAGGATTTGTGGCTTTGAAGCGTACAGCATTGATACCCTCATTCATATAAATCATATATGCTGTACCTTTACTTAATGATGTTACAAAATCCCAGTTTCCACTTGATAGACCAGTATCGGCACGTTTCTGACTATTGTACTCATTGAACCAAACACCCTTAGTAATCTGAGTACCGTTTGTATTATATAGTCCTGAAGCGGCATCGCAAGCAAATGGCAATGCAAGTGAGTACCATAACTGCTGGAAACTGTCTCTAAACTCACGCTCTGCATAAACCTCGCTTGCTGTAGCGGAAACAGCATCACTTGTAAATACCTGTCCTGCACCTACATTTGGCTTGCTCTTTACAATTAAGGTGTTAAAGTTAGTGGCACCTGTAATTTCAAGTTTACCAGTTAGGTCTATGGTTATATCTCCTACAGATTTACCATTACCGTTAAGTTTGATGTATTTATCTAAGGTAACAGACTCACCCAAATCAACATTAACAACTATCTTATCTCCAGAGGCTGCTTCTTCAATAGCATCTGCAAGAGTTGAATAACTCTTATCCTGTGATTCATTCTGTACAGCCTTTACTTTTTCAAGTATTGAGATATTTGAAATTGTTATATTTTGAACTGGGTCCCAACCAAAATCAAATACCATAGCACCAGCGGTATTAAGATTATTTGGTTTAATCCAATCTGACTCATAGTTATAAGACGTTGTATTTAGAACAATATCTTGATTTCTATAAACCAATTCATTATCATCAAACGCCTTAAACGTTACGCCTCCGCAATCATTTGTAGAAGCAACTGCGGTAAACTTAAATTTATATTCAGCATTAGGATTCAACTTTTTAATACCTGTGCAAACATGAACCTGGTTATTCCATTGTCCACTCTGTTGTGCTTTCAATTTCACATTGATTGTTCCTGTAGCCACATCAATAGTAGCCACTGGATTTTGTACAGGAGACCAAACCTTACATATTGAAGCCTCTTCTATATCGAACAATTCTGTAAACACAGATGCTTCTTCTGCAAATATAGCAATATCGTAAATCTCAATGTCTGTATTTGCAGCAGCATAACCAAAATCAAATACCAATACACCATTTGTTAATGTGTATGTATTTACAATATCTGTCATATTATAAACATATTCTGTATTGGCAGTTAACGTAATTGCACGCTCTCCATAAAGCATTGCATGGTCATCAAACATTTTAATTGTAACGCCACCACAATTTTTAGTTGACTTCATCTTGAAGCTCAAACTATACACCTTAGAAGGGTCAAGTGTAGTGATACCTGTTTGCAATTTAACCTGACCTTGCCATATCTCATTCTTAGCAGGTACTATGTTAACCTTAACATCTCCATCACCCACTATTTCTGCACTACTCTCCGTATCTTCACCCCAACCACTTGAATGGAAATCTGTGGTGACTGTAGCATTTTCTGCATCATATAATCCATGATTAAATGGCTGTGGTATATAGCGTTCCCAACCCTTAAACATAATTGTACCCGTATCTCCATTATCGTATGTCAGAGTAACGGTAGTCATATCAATTTCTGCCCCATCTTTTCTTGGTGCCGCATTCATAACATAATACAATCTGTCCGCTTGTGCCTGCTGTTGTGTAACACCTGTCAACGAAGTCAGTGTACTTGATATAGAAACTTCATACTTAGTAATATCTTTATCGTATGTTGTTCCATAACCATCAAACATTAAATGTAATTGTGCTCCATCAATAAAGCAACCATCTTTAAACACTATCTCTTTAGGAGCGGTGTAAGTAACCTCAACTTGTTCTGACAATGTACCAGACTCTATTGTAATAGTGGCGGTTGCATCTCCAGCGGCATTGCTTGTTACTGTAATCTCAACATCTCCTGCATTTGCCTCGTCTTTTGTGATAGTTCCCTTATCTACTGTGAAAGCTCCATCGTTTGAATAAACGCTGACATCAGATGTTAAATACTGTGCAGACAATGTAATAACACCACTCTTGTGTTTACCGTTCAACGACAATTCTGACGGTGAAACACTCATTGTAGGCTCAGGATTCTGAGTTTGTATTGTTATAACCTTGTTCTCCGCTCCCGATGTTGAAAGAGTAATAGTTTCATTCTCATCAGCTGCAAATGTTGCACATGTTACAATAAATGTCTGTGGGAATGTAGCATCCTTACTGATAGAAGACTTGTTTACAGTAAAGTTAGCGGAAGATGATGTAATTGAAATATCCTGTTTCAGAGCCTCAGCGGTAACTGTAAACTCCTTGGTTGCTCCCTGTGCCATACAAATCCACGATGTTGGAGATACACTCATTGATGGATTCAAAACTTTTGTTCCCTTGAATGTAATTGAACCTGTATCACCATTTATATATGTCAAAGTAACCTTTGTAATCAATCCACTTTGGGCTGTTGGGTCTAATCCCTTGTTCAAGATACATTCCATATAACTTGTACCGACAGGATTACACCTATTATAAGTAAACGAAGGGTCTGAGCATTCTACATTAAATGTATAGTCGCTACAATCTGTGGAATATGTAGAACCATAGCCATTAAAATATAATTTTATTCCAGCACCCAAAATACTACATTGTGAGTAATCAAATACAATCTCCTTAGGCGCAGTGTATGTAACATTGACTTGTTTTGACAATGTACCAGACTCTATTGTGATAGTGGCGGTTGCATCTCCAGCAGCATTGCTTGTTACGGTAATTTGAACATCTCCGTCATTTGCCTCTTCTTTTGTGATAGATTCTCTATCTACTGTAAATGCACCATCATCTGATGTAACAGTAACATCAGATGTTAAATATTGTGCAGACAGTGTAATAACACCACTCTTGTTTTTACCGTTCAATGACAATTCTGATGGTGAAATGCTCATTACCGGTTCAGGATTCTGAGTTTGTATTGTTATAACCTTGTTCTCCGCTCCCGATGTTGAAAGAGTAATAGTTTCATTCTCATCAGCTGCAAATGTTGCACATGTTACAATAAATGTCTGTGGGAATGTAGCATCCTTACTGATAGAAGACTTGTTTACAGTAAAGTTAGCGGAAGATGATGTGATTGAAATATCCTGTTTCAGAGCCTCTGCTGTAACTGTAAACTCCTTGGTTGCTCCTTGTGCCATACAAATCCACTCTGTTGGAGTTACGCTCATTGATGGATTCAAAATTTTTGTTCCCTTGAATGTAATTGTACCTGTATCACCATTTTCATACGTTACTTTAATCGTGGTAATATCTGTACTTGCATCAGGAATACCAATGTTAAAAATGCATTCAATAAAATCTGCATTTCCATCATTACATCTATTAAAAGCAAGACCTGAAGCAGTAGAAGAAACATCAAAAGTGAATTTTGAACAATCTTTAGTATATGTACTACCAAGACCCTTTATATATAACCAAGCACCAGCTCCTAGAATTTTACTTGAGTTTGTAAACTCAATCTCTTTAGGAGTGTATGTGGAATAAGATAAATCTACATACTTAGTTTCTGATTCAGCTCCAACTGATGAAATAGTAAGTTGAGCGTTCTCATCTGCTGTGGCACTACAAGTAACTGTTACAGTTGCAGGGAAAGGACCGTCAGCGACAATCTCAGATGGAGACACACTAAAATTAGATGAATTTGAAGCTATTGTGATTTTATCAGTTAAGTTAGTGCCAGTAACTGTGAAAGTCTTGGTTCTAGGTGTCGGTTCAGAAGATAAAAATTTAAGATTATCTGTAGAAGTGGTGATTGATGGTTCTGTAGGAGCGGCACCACAGGTATCATCAAGATTTACCGTAATTGATTTACAGCCATCACTTACTCCATCTCCCATACACCAACGACCTGCCCAACCATTGTGAGCCCACTGAAATTCAATATTTGCAGTCTTAGTACCCGCTGAGTATGTAAATTCGACACTCAATTCATCATAATTTCCAGAACCATCTGATTTACCAGCATCTTTAGCCTCTTTCCCAATCCAATTAACCCAAATATAGGTAAGTTTTCTAGGGTTATCAGAGGCTGGTTTAAAAGAAACCTTTAAAGTATTGGCAGAAGAGCCTTGAGTAATAGTCACAAGGACATGTGACATAGCATCTCCAAAATCAGCTTTACCAAAATGTCCAATCTTAGTGTCACACCAAGGAGATGTGCCCGCTAACAAAAAATTACCCCCCCGATGAGGAGTAACGCACTGATAATCAGTAGTTTAAGTTTTTTCATAATACTTGATTTTAAGGTTATTAATTTGATTTTTAAGTTTCTGATTTTAAGGAGCAAAAAAAACTCCGTTTCAAAGGTATGAAACAGAGTCCACATTATATATATATGAGCATTACGCAAAAGTACTACACTATAGGAAACAAACTACTACATTTATACGCACCACCCACTAATTTTATGTATTCAACACCTTAGAATGCACTTTTTATTGAAAATTAAGAGATTACTAAGGTTTAAGGCATGCCAATGGTATAACATGCACACCATCAGCACGAGTATAAGCCATTGGACCACCAGTTAACACTATTTTTAAGTCAGGCTCACGTATAGGCATTTGATTTTCTGTTTTATTATGCTCAACTATGAGCTTGTGTAGTTGTATTAAATGCTTCGCACCATCCTCTACGCCATTGCCACCAAGTTTACACTCTATTAAAGCATAACGTCCATCATCAATGTGTAATACTATATCCGCTTCCAAACCATACCTGTCTCTGTAATACCCTACATTAGAAAAAAATCCGAACGAGTACGCCTTTAAGTCACGAATGCACATTTGCTCAAATATAAAACCAAATGTTTTCAATTGTACCTGCAAAGATTCAGGTGTCAATCCCATCAAAGCAACGGCAACTGATGGGTCACAAAAACCACGCTTGGAACTGCTTTGAATAGCGGTCTTGCTTCGTATTGCAGGGCACCATGCATCTATATCTTGTATAACAAAAAGTTTTTCCAACGCTGTCACATAATCATCAAAAGTGGTACGGGTGCACTCCATTTTATCACCCGATGTTACATCTGCCAGTAATGATGTGGTCTTGGCTATTGTTGATATATTACGTGCGTAAGAACGAAGTATCTGAAAAGCAAGTTTTTCATTGCGTTGAGTGCCATCTATTTTGGATATATCGGTTTTGCATACTGACTGCACATAGTCTTTGGCAATCATCAGTTGTGAACTCTTTTTTACAGCGTTCAATGATGCTGGCCAACCTCCGCGGCAAGCAGAAAAAATCAAATCATTAACACTCATATCTGAAATCGCTTCTATGTCTTGAATGGGATTATCAAATAGCTCTTGTAACGACACCATACCATTTGACTCTCTTGACTCCCATAATGACATAGGCAACATTTGCATACGAGATATACGTCCAGTTCCGCTATGGAAAATTTTACTCCTATCCACCGCATTGGAACCAGTTAATATAAATTGTCCAGGAACACGCCTTTTATCGCACTCTGTACGTACAGAATCCCATAAAACGGGTGCATCCTGCCATTCATCTAATAATCGTGGAGTGTCACCAACTAATAGATTTGATGGCTTAACCGCCGCTGTAGCTAAATAGTTATCACGATTATCAGGGTCTTGCATACGCAATACACTCCCAGCCTGTTGTTCTGCAGTAGTGGTTTTTCCGCACCATTTAGGACCCTCTATCAGCACTGCTCCCATTGCCTCCAACCGCTCTTTTAAATGTAAATCTGCAATTCGTTCTAAATAGTCCATTTATATATGTCTTTTGGTTTGATGTTGCAAAGTTATTAAAAAACAATCATATATGCAAACAAAAACTAAATTTTGTGCATATTCACTATGAGTTTTTGTGGTGTTTCACTATGAATTTTTGTGGTGTTTCAATCGGTATTTTTGTGGTAATTCATAAATACCCTAATTCAAGTTTGGCTTCATCGGTCATCATGCTTTGGTCCCAGGCGGGTTCAAAGACTATGTTTACGGTAACACTATTGACTCCTTCAACGCTTTGGACTTTCTGTTTTACGTCCTCTGCTATGAAGTCTCCCATAGGACACCCTACCGCCGTAAGGGTCATATCAATGGTAACATCTTTGGTATCTGACACATCTATCTTGTATATAAGACCTAAGTCATATACATTTACGGGTATTTCAGGGTCAAACACTGTTTTCAGCATTTTTACTATACCCTCTTCTATTTGTAGAAATTCAGACATATATATCACTATTTAAAGATTTACCTACGGTCTGTAAACAGTCTCGCTTCGCTCGACTGCGTTAGCTGGACGTAGTCAAATGACGGAAGCCGCTTAAAACGACGGGAACTTGACCCTTATTTAATTCTCATTACCGTAACTACAGGCAGATGGTCTGACGGATAGGTTTCAAGTCCAAGATTATCATTGTCTGCCAAATATGATTGCGGTGTTGCAAATGCAGCATCAAAGAGAACATAATCAATACGCTTTGGAAGAATATCAGTTGTGCTGTAAAGTCCTGTATATGTGTTGCCCTTACAACCGCAATCCTCAGCAAGTGCTGGTTTTGCAAGTTGGGCATCATTACAGGTATAGCCACCCTGTGCGGCATCTCCCATAACTGTGTATGTATCGTTCCATACGGCAGAAAGTTTCTGATATGCTGGTTCATCAGGACGGCAGTTAAAATCACCCACAAAGAACATAGGGTAACCTTCTGCAATTTTTGCAACCTCAACCAATGCTATATCAGCCTCCTTAGAGCGCGTATTAATGCCTGTTTGTGTTGTAGGATGGTCAAAATGGGTAGCAAAAAAGAAGAGTTCTTTACCTGAATCTGTGGCTTTCAATTTAACCCATGTAACCATTCTGTTAAATGACGCTCCACTAACTTTTGACGGCTTGTCAGGTGTATTTGAAAGGAAGAATCTTCCCTGTTCAAGTTTTTCAAAATTCAACTTGTTGTATATAAGACCTGTCTCCTCTCCTGAAGCACCGGCACCATCTGCCTTGCCGTTATCACGACCGTATCCAATATATTCATAATCAGTCAATATTGTTCTAAAATCTTTTGATTGCGTGGTGGTTATCTCTTCAATACCGCAAATGTCCATTGAATGCTTTTTAATCATTTCAAACACCTTATTCTTACGCTGGCTCCAAGCCTTTGTTCCTTTATCGTCAGTATTGTAATACCTTATATTATAGTTACAAACCTTATATTCATAAACTTCAGGTTCAGGCTGAGGTTCCGGTTGAGGTTCCGGTTGTGTTTTAGGTTTCTCACACGATACAAACACTGCCAACACTAATAACGGCAAAAGCAGATATTTTTTCATAACATACAATATTAAGTTTATCAGGTTACAAAATTAGTAAAAATTATGTAAATTTGCAAAACAAAGCATTTGCATTTCTATGGGTAATCTTGCAGTATATAAGGCATCGGCGGGAAGCGGAAAGACACAAACCATTTCTGAGCAATACATAAAAATGCTCATAAACGCCAAATATGCTGACAATGAGCAGTTCCGTCATATACTTGCCGTAACTTTCACAAACAAAGCCACTGATGAAATGAAGTCCAGAATAGTTGATGTTCTGTACAAGGCTTCAAAGCAAGACACCCCAACCAAAATTGCAGACACTGTTCTAACCCCTGAAAAGGCAAAAAGTCTGCTCAGTGCCATACTGCATAACTACTCCTTTTTCAGAATAACCACCATTGACAAGTTTTTTCAGCAGATTATCAGGGCGTTTGTACATGAACTTGGAATAAACAGCAACTATGCGGTGGAACTTGATGAAAAACAGGTTATTAATGACACCATTGCAGACATTATGCTGAAACTTGGAGACAAGGGGTATGAGCCGTTTATGAGTTGGTTCTATGACAGAATGATAGGAGACACCACAGAATTTGGCGACAACATCAGTTTCAGCAAGCTAAAAACGGAATTAGAGGAATTCAGCACGCAGATTCTACAGGAGAAATACTCTTCAATTAAAGACCAAATTCCGTCCGATGCTGAAATAAAAACGTTAAGCAAGGATTTACGCACTAAAAGTTCAGCCATAATAAACGCCCTAAGAAAACAGGCAAAAGAGATACTTGAACGCATAAAAGCGGAATGTTTGGATATGGACGTATGCAAGAACGGCTCTTTTGGTGTTATTTTGGCACTTGCGGCAGGCGGCAACTCATATCCTGAAATAAACAAAACCTTTGCCGTATGGGAACAAGAAGTTCCAATGCCCAAAAAGGCAGACCCTGCATTAGCATTGTCAAGGCAGGCAATGCTGGCGGCATACAACACTTGGCTGGGCAGTGCAATAAGAAATCTGATTTCAAGCATAAACGCCGGCAGAGAGGAATACTACAACTGCAACGTCATTGCCAAAAACCTTAATTATGTATTGCTGTTCAGAAGCATAGAAAAGGAGATAGATGCCTTTACAAAAAAGGAGAACACTCAACTGTTGAGCAAATCGGGCGATTTCATAAACCGCATAATTGACGGCAGTGATACACCTTTTATATATGAGAAGGTTGGCAGTTTCATAGAGCATTACTTCATTGATGAGTTTCAAGACACATCAAAGGTTCAATGGCATAATTTTGTGCCTCTTATTGACAATTCCCTTTCAAATGGTGATGAAAACCTTATTGTAGGTGATATAAAACAGAGCATTTACCGTTTCAGGGATTCTGATTGGTCAATTCTTGAAGAAGATGTGCAAAATAAGTTCCCCGATGCCTACAATGGTCTGACGCTTCAGAATAACCACAGAAGTTTTGGCAATATAATAAGGTTTAACAACAAACTTTTCAAGGGCATTGCACAGTTTACGCAAGATGCCTACAACGCCCAATCAGGCAGAATGATTGACAGGATTCTGAAAGCATACGCTGATGTGGAGCAAAACATACCAAAGCCTCAGCCTGACAAACCTGACAACAGTGCCAAAGGCTATGTTGAAATAAATTTCACAGATAAGGACTATGATGTCCTGCATAATATCTTAGAGCAAATCAACTCTCTGAAAGAGCAACACGGATACAAAGGCTCAGATATAGGAATACTTGTCCGCAAGAACAAGGAGGCTCAGGAGGTGGCTGCATATCTGCTTGAGAACGGAGTTAACGTTATATCGGAGGAGGCACTAAGAATAGGCTCAAACACTGCAATAAATGACATTATTTCAATTTTGGGCTACATTACTGATAAAAACAACAGGCAAAACGCCTATATTGTTGAAAACATTATAAACAAGGAGGCTGCACTTGACTTTGAAAATCTTGCCAAAATGCCTCTGTATGAAATTGTGGAGCAGGTGATTTTCAGCATGGGTTACGCCCGTAGCAGTGCAAATATACCTTATCTGAATGCCTTGAAAGATATAATTTCAGAATATACGGCAAGAAACGGTGCTGGCATAAGGGAGTTTCTTGAGTGGTGGAATTCAGTTGGGCAGGCAAAGAGCATTACCACAACATCTGCCGCATCGGACGCCGTAAACATTCTTACACTTCATAAATCAAAAGGATTGGCGTTCAAAGTTGTAATTATGTATGAGATTGGTTGGAAATTCCATACCAATCAGCACAAGGAGATTCTTTGGGAGAAAATTCCCGATATAGGATATGTACCCATTGAATACACCCCAACATTAAAAAACACAATGTTTAGGGAAAGATATTATAATGAGGTGCTGATGGATTATATTGACAACCTTAATTTCCTGTATGTTGCATTTACAAGGGCTAAAGAGGTGCTTATTGCATATTGTACTAAGGCAACAAAGAGTCCGTTTGACAAAATGAATGAAAAAGAGTTCTCAAACATGTACCCTATATTCCTCTCAGGTTTTACACAGAATGTTGAGAACATGCAAGACCAATACATAATAGGCTCAATTCCTGTATATGAAAAGACGGAGGATACTGTAATCTCTACTGCTGAAGCAACTGATTTTGATGAGATGTCGCCTGAAGAGAAAATGAAGCGGTTCCCTTTGCGTGGCACTGAGTTTAAGGCTGTCAATGCTGAACATGGTACCCGTATGCACGGCATTATGGAGAATATTGTAACTAAAGATGATATTCAGCCATATTTGGAGGAGATGCTTTTCAAAGGTTACATTACAAAACAGCAACATGATGATTTAGTGCGTGATATAACTATTTATGTTACCAACCCCGATGCTTTGCAGTGGTTTGACGGAAGCAGGCGTGCCGTATCGGAAAGGGGGATTGTAAATGTGGAGAACGGCAAGCACTACGGAACAAGGCGTCCTGACCGTGTGCTTATTGACAGGGATACAAAAGAGGTTACAATAATTGACTACAAATTTGGAGAGAATGAAGAGCCTGCTCATCTGAAACAGGTCAAGGGTTACATAGATTTGTACAAAAAAACCGGCTACACTAATGTAACTGGCTATGTATACTACTTTAACGGACTAAAGATTGTAAAGGTTTAGCGAACCTCAAACTTTCCGTTATAATACTCTCCGCTCTTAGTCATTACATTGATTATATATAAACCTTTGTCAAGGTTTGTCTGCCACTTTACGGAACTTGCATCAAGTGTACAAATTCTGCCACCTGACATAGTGGTAACATAAACCTCTTCAACATTGTCAATGCCTGTTATATTCAACTCACCGTCTGTAGGGTTAGGATAGACTGACAAAACTGTATTATCAGAATCCACTCCATATTGGTCAAGCGTATAAACACCCCACTCCTCATCAAGCCATTCCATTCTCTCTTTTAAGTAAGCAAGCACCTGTGACTTTTTTGTCTGAATCTTGTCATTGCCATATTCAGGCCACTTTTTAAGGTCACAAGCGGCGGCGGCTGAAATTTTGTCAATAAAGGCATCCGCCTCTTTCTTCAATTCAGGATAAAGAGAGCCTCTGACCTCTCTCCATCTGATGGCACATTGGTTTTGGAATGACGGATAGGCGGCAAGGTCATCTATCCAAGTATCGCCCCATGTAGGGAATTCATAGATATGCAATCCGTTATAGTGGTGCAATGACGAGCCAAAATCCCACACTGGTCCAAACTCAAGTTTTGTGTTGTCTCCTCTCTCCTTGTGCATATAGCAACTGCCATGGAATGACTCATTGTTACCCATCACCTCCTGAACCAAATAGAAATTAACTAATGTGTCCAAATCTATGTAGTTCTCCCAACCGCCTTTATGTATGGCTTCATTGGTATTATATAGGTAATTCCACATATAATCATATTGAACCTTAGACATAACCTCTGGCGATTTGCTTGTAACTCTCAGTATATCACCGTCTTTCTCCTCCATTCTAAACTGAACGCTCTCATCTTCATCATAGTTATCTATCTCAAGAAGCCAACCGCCTGTAACTAAAGCAGGGTCAGTTTCTCCTTCCTCCTGTTCAGTTACCTGCACACGGTTACTGCTTATCTTCAGTTTGTCTGTAAGAAAATAGATTCCTCTGTATATTCCGTTGATATAGAGTTCAAATGGCTCTTGTCCTGGAGTATAGACAAGTCCAAACAATCTGCTTAGTTTGAATCCCAATGTGTTACGCAGGAAAGCGTCAGAATCATCAGCGTGAGCAAGAAGTGTAAAACTCTTATCCTTTGTAAGACCAAGCGGCGTCTGCTTTTTGGCAAACTTAAGAGCGTACGGTTTCTTGTCAAATCCTGTCCAAGTATAGTTTCCCCTACCCTTTGTTTCTGCAACCAATGGTTCCTCTTTTGTTCCCAAAGACTCATATCCCGGAATACCCATAGCATCTATATAAACCGTAGCAGGCACATAATTCTCATCATCTGTAATTTCAAGCCCTGAATCTGTGTTAAGGTACATTATAGGTAGTGTACCCGATGAAGGGTTACATGTAACAGGGGCAGGTGCTGTACCCTCTGTTACAATTATACCGTTATTCTCTGAAAATGATATAAGAATCTTTGATGTTTTATCAAGTGTAAACATAACATTGCCATCTTTCTTTTCCGGATAACAATTTACAGTTGATTGAGAAGAATTAAATGCTTTATAACCCCAATTTGTACTCCAAGAACCGTTTGTTATCTTAAAGGAGTATGTTCCTGCACTCAATGTGGTCTCATAAATTCCTTCATCGGAAAGTTTGCAACTTGACGCGTCCCAATAGAGTCCGCAACACCAATTCTCATGTGCATCGCCGTCTCCGGCTATGCAGTAACCTGTAGCAGCAAAACTACACAATGACACTATCAAAATAGCAAATAAAGAGGCAATTTTTTTCATAGGACTTTCAATAAAATATAATTTTGTAAAGTTACAACAAAATTATTAATTTTGCAAACAAAAAAATCATTCAATTATGAAAGTGCTTTGTGTAGGATGGAACTACAGGCAACATTGCATGGAACTTGGAGGAGACACCGCTCCAACACGCCCTACAATTTTCCTTAAGCCTGAAACGGCAATACTTAAGGACAACAAGCCTGTGTACATTCCTGACTTCACAAACCGTTTGGAGTATGAAATTGAATTGATTGTAAAAATAAACAGACTTGGAAAAGGCATTGCTGAAAAATTTGCGTCAAGATACTACTCTGAAGTAGGCATTGGAATTGATTTTACGGCAAGGGATATGCAGGCTTCAGCCCGTAAGGACGGAGAGCCATGGGATTTATGCAAAGGGTTTGACTGCTCCGCTCCAATAAGCAACTTTATTCCACTGGAAGAGTTAGGTGGAGATATCAGCAATCTTAATTTCAGACTTGACATTGACGGAAAAACCGTACAAAAAGGGTTTAGCGGGGATATGTTTTTCAGCGTTGATAAAATAATTTCATATTTAAGTGAGTTCTATACTTTGAAGATAGGTGATATAATTTTTACAGGAACGCCTGAAGGCGTAGGACCTGTTTCCATTGGAAATCATTTGGAGGGTTGGCTTGAAGGTAGGAAACTCATTGATTTTTATATAAAATGAAAAGGACACTAATATTTCTACTGTTTTTTACTGTAGCCTTGGCTCTGCATGCCACAAGGCAGCAGTACGCAGCCAATTCTGTTTTGGCAAACGGAAGTTGGTATAAGATTAGTGTCAAGGAGTCAGGCGTTTACAAACTTTCATACGAAGATATAAGTTCCATGGGTATTGGAGACCCTACAAATGTGCGTATCTACGGTTATGGAGGTGCAATCATTGATGAAAACCTTCAGAATCTTATACCTAGGGCAGATGACTTGCCTGAAATTGCCGTTTTTATGGACAAGGGCGCTGACAATGTTTTTTCTGCCGGTGACTACATTTTGTTTTATGCTCAGGGAACTGTTAAAGATGAAATAGACAAGGAACACACATCACATACCTACACTCCAAACTACTATGCAAATGAGGGTTGTTACTTTGTTACATGCAGTTTTGGAGAAGGCAAAAAGATTACCGCATCTGAGCCTGTATCGGGCAGCCCTAATTTGTTTTACAACACTACAAATGCAGGTTACTACATATACAGTGACCAATACAACCTTATTGAGAGCGGACGTGAATGGTACGGATACAAATGTTCAGGCAAAAGCCTTTCACACAGTTTCACCATAGCCGATTCTAACATTGACACTTCTGAAAAACTGCTGCTTGAGATTGTGGCGTTAGGGAAAAGTTCAAGTAAGAACTCTTTTAGCGGTACATTCAACAATGATATTCCACTAAATATTTCCATTAATGCCACATCATACGCCGCCGGCAAAGGAACTTTATCCACTTACATTGACAACAGCCGCAGTTCAAACCCTACTGTCTCACTTAAATACAACCCTAACACCTCAAGTGATATAGGATACATTGATTATATAACAGCCAATTACAAAAAATTCATGCATATTGGCGGAGGCTCATTGCTGATTACTAACCCTGAAGATATAGGCACAGGCAAAATTGCCCAATACAATATTACAGGAGCAGACAACTCAACACAAATTTGGGACATAACAGACCCTTCAAACGCAAGGTTTGTACAATATACCCTTTCAGGTAACAATGTCAGTTTTATTGAACAGCATGACAGTTTTCATAAATATGTGGCGTTCAACTTGTCAAGTCTGTCAGCAAAAACTCCGCAAAGGGCAGGCAATGTGGCAAATCAGAATCTTCATGCCTACTCTAACCCCGATATGGTTATTATAACCAATCCTGATTACATTGAAGCGGCAAACAAACTTGCTGACTTTCATAGGACAAATGACGGCTTTAATGTTCATGTTCTGACTCCTGAACCTATTTATAATGAATTTTCTTCAGGCACTCATGATGCATCGGCGTATCGCCTGTTAATGAAGATGTTTTATGACCGATATTTATCTGAGGGCAAAAGACAACCTAAATACTTGTTGTTCTTAGGCACTGCATTCTATGACAACAGAGGAATAACATTACCTCAAAATCCTTTGCTTTCATATCAGTCAGTTGAGTCATTGAACGCTCAAAAGTCCTTTATTACCGATGACTTTTTCGGGCAACTTGATGATGACGGAGACCCTAAAATTGCAGCAGCCGCCTTGGATATTTCTGTTGGCAGAATGCCTGTAACATCGGCAAATGAAGCCATGACTGTAGTACAAAAGACCATTGGATATGTAACGTCATCAAGTTGCGGAGATTGGAGAACCTTATGCTCATTCCTTGCCGATGATGGAGACAACAATGTTCATGAGGAACAAGCCAACACATTGGCTGACTTCTTATCTGAAACAAACGGCAGTTTCAAAATAGACAAGGTGTTTTTGGATTCATTCAAAAAAGTTGAGACATCATCAGGCTCTTCTTATCCTGGAGCAAGAGACAAAATATTGAAAAACATAAAAAACGGAACATTGCTATTTACATTTGTAGGACATGGTAGTCCTAACACCATGACAACAGAACAGACCATAAACAAGAATGACATTATTAACATGTACAACAAGAATCTTGGTTTGTGGTTGACTGCAACCTGTGACTTTTCAAGATATGACAACAACCAGCGTTCTGCCGGCATGGAGGTTATTAACAACCCTTCAGGTGGTGGCATTGCACTGTTTACAACAACAAGAGTGGTATATTCTGACAGAAATTTCAGCTTGATGCGTGCTGTTTACAACTACATTGTTCCAAAAGAGAATGAAGAATATAAGACTTTGGGGGAAATTTTCAAACTTGCAAAGAACTCATTGAAAACGGATGAGAATAAGTTGAACTTTTCTCTTTTGGGAGACCCTGCAATTCGCCTGCACTACCCTTCATACAAAGTGATGACTGATTCAATAAATGGCACAGAGCCGGCAGATGCAACAATGCAGGCTCTTGGGCTTGTTACTGTCAAAGGGCATTTAGAGGACTTGAACGGTGAAAAATTGGACACTTATACAGGTGATTTGCGTATTGTTGTATATGACAAGCAGGAGACATTGCACACTTTAGGACAGTCACCTAATACACCTTTTGAATATAAGGACTATATAAACAAACTTTTTATTGGCACAACTTCTGTTGCTTCAGGCAAATTTGAATTTACTTTTATGGTGCCGCAAGATATCAATTACAAGATTGGCAATGGCAAAATTCTATACTATGCTTGGAAAGACAACATGTATACAGAGGACGCATTTGGCAATAACACTGAATTTAATGTAGGAGGCACTGACCCTACCGTAATCCCATCTGAAGAAGGTCCTACAATCAGGGCTTACATGAACAGTCCTGAATTTAAGAATGGAGACAAGGTTAATAAAGACCCTGTATTCTATGCACATCTTTTTGATAATAACGGAATAAATGTAGTGGGAGCAGGCATAGGACATGATGTAATTGCTACATTAAGAGGCAAAAGTGATTGGAAATATATCTTGAATGATTATTACACATCAACTCTTGATGATTACCGTGCAGGCGTAGTCAAATATCAATTCAAGGATTTGGAGGAAGGTTCATACACATTGGATTTCAAGGTTTGGAACCTTCAGAATATATCAAGCACCGCATCGTTGGACTTTGTTGTAAAGAATAAACTTAACCCTGGAATAGAGGAATTTTCAATGTATCCTAATCCTGCAACCGTAGGAACTACATTTTATTTACGCCACAATAGACCTGAAATTCCTATTAGTGTAACATTTATAGTGTATGACATGTTTTGGAATGAGTATTGGGAAAGTACTGTAACTGAAAGCACTGACGGCGTATTCAAAGCCTACTGGGATTTGACAGGAAAACAAGGGAATATGGTGAGCGGCATTTATTGTGTAAGAGCCAAAATAACTATGCCTGACGGCTCTTATACCCACAAAGTGCAAAAGATAATTGTTAAAAAGCCGTAAAAGACAATAAAATTAAAAAAGTTGCGTTATCTTTGTAGCCGTTTTCAATTGTAAAAATTTTTAACATTTAAATATGAAATACAAATTATTATCTGTTTTATTGGTTGTGTGCGTATCGTTTGCTCATGCCCAAAACAATGATTCTGAAAGTCAAGTGGATGTTTTTAGCCCTATTACCACTGGTGCAGCGTTCTTAACTGTAGGTGCTGATGCCAGACAAGGCGGTATGGGTGACACTGGTGGTGCCACTGCCCCTGATGAGAACTCTCAATTCTGGAACCCTTCAAAATACGCTTTCATTAACGGAGTTGGCGGTGCGTCAATATCGTATGTTCCATGGCTTAGAAAGATAGTTTCTGACATTGACCTTGTTTCTCTAACTGGTTTCTATAAAATAAAAGATGTACAGACTATTGCAGCATCGTTCCGTTTCTTTTCAATAGGTAACGTTCTTATTAAAAAAGACCAAGATGACCCTGGATATAATGTAAAACCGTATGACCTTGCAGTAGATGTTTCTTACTCACGTATCCTTACAAAAGGATTCTCTATGGGTGTTGCCATGCGTTTTGTATGGTCTGACCTTACTGGAGGACATTCAGTTGACGGAAACTATTTACAGCCGGGTTGGAGTATCGCCGCTGACATTTCAGGCTACTACTACAAGGATGTTGATTTTGCTTGGGGTAAGGGTAAAGGTGCATTTGGTTTCAATATTTCAAATATAGGTAAGAAAATTGAATACGGAGATTATCGTAGTGCCGCATTTATGCCTACCCAATTAAAATTAGGCGGTAGTTTCAGAATGCCGTTTGACCAATATAATGGTATGTCATTGAATGTGGACATTAATAAAATGCTGGTACCTGCAAGACCTATCTACAACCCCGATGTTGAAACTGAAGAGGAGTACAACAAGCGTCTTGATGACTACTACAAAATGGACCCTATAACAGGCATAGGAAGGTCTTTTGCCGATATGCCTGACAATTCAAAATTTGATTTCGGTTATAAGCTGAAACAATTGACATTCTCTCTTGGTCTTGAGTATGATTACCGCAATATGGTGTTTGTCCGTATGGGTTATTTCAATGAGTCTCAAATAAGCGGAAACAGAAAATATCTGACATTTGGTGCCGGATTCCACTACAATGTATTTGAGATAGACATTGCTTACGACCTTGCCGTTGCAAAGCAAAACCCTCTTGACCAGACACTTAAATTCACTATTGGGTTCAATATGGCAGGTTTGAAGAAGATTGCTTCCAATGATGTGAATGACGGCGATTTATGAAAATAAAAGTTGGATTTGGATATGATGTACACCGCTTTGCCACAGACAGGGAGTTGTGGCTTGGCGGTGTTAAAATACCCCATACTGCGGGGCTTTTAGGTCATTCTGATGCCGATGTCCTTATTCATGCCATTTGCGATGCTCTGCTTGGTGCCGCATCGCTGCGTGATATTGGCTATAACTTTCCTGATACAGACAACGCATACAAAGACATTGATTCAAAAATACTACTTAAGAGAACAATGGATTTGTTACGTTCAAAAGGCTGGGCACTTGGAAACATAGATGCCACAATAGTTGCCCAAGAGCCAAAATTAAGCCCTTATATTGAAACCATACGTTCCACTTTGGCTTCCGTTATGGAATGTGAAATTGATGACGTTTCAATAAAAGCCACCACTACTGAGCACCTTGGTTTTACAGGACGTAAAGAGGGAATTTCTGCATACGCTGTCGCTTTAATTCAAAAGTGATTGAATTATAGTGAATATTTGAGAAAAATAAGTTATCTTTGCACTTTATTTTTGGAACTGACTCATAATTAAGATTTATGAACATATCTTTTAATTGGCTAAAGCAGTATATTGACCTTGACATCAACGCAGATGAAACGGCAAAGAAACTGACATCGCTTGGTTTGGAGGTTGATGCCGTAGAGACTGTTGAGAGTATAAAAGGCGGACTTGAAGGTCTTGTAGTTGCAAAAGTGGTTGAATGTATTGACCACCCTGATTCAGACCACCTTCATATTACAAAAGTTGATAACGGAAGCGGAGAACTTATTCAAGTTGTCTGCGGTGCACCTAACTGCCGTGCCGGTCTAAAGACCATTATGGCTACAATAGGTACAAAACTTTATGACGGCGATAATGAGTTTCAGATAAAGAAGTCTAAAATCCGTGGTGTAGAGTCTTTTGGTATGCTTTGTGCCGAAGATGAGATTGGAGTTGGCTCAAGCCACGCAGGAATCATAGAACTGCCTGATAATGTTGAGGTTGGAATGCCTGCCAAAGATTACTACAAAATTGAGAATGACACTCTTATTGAAGTGGACATAACTCCAAACCGCGCCGATGCAATTTCTCATATAGGTGTGGCAAGGGATTTGGCAGCCGCTACAGGCAAAAAGGTTAATTGGCCAAGCGTAGATGCTTTTAAAATTAATAGCAATTCACTACCTATAAAGGTTACTGTTACAAATTCAGATGCTTGTCCACGCTACTGTGGCATATCAATTTCAGGTGTAACAGTCAAGGAATCGCCTGATTGGCTGAAGAACAGGCTTACATCAATTGGCTTACGCCCTATAAACAACATAGTTGACGTTACAAACTTCATTCTTAATGAAATAGGTCAGCCTCTGCACTCATTTGATGCCGACAAGATTAAAGGCGGTGAGATTTGTGTTGCCACAGTTGCTGACGGCACTAAATTCACAACTCTTGATGGTGTGGAACGCACTCTTACATCAAATGACCTTATGATTTGCAACGCTTCAGAGCCTATGTGTATTGCAGGTGTATTTGGAGGTCTTGACTCTGGCGTTACTGACGGCACAAAGAATGTGTTTATTGAAAGTGCATACTTCAACCCTGTTTGGGTTAGAAAGACTGCACGCCGCTATGGTCTTAATACTGACGCATCTTTCCGTTATGAGCGTGGATGTGACCCTAACATAACCATTTATGCCCTCAAGCGTGCCGCCCTGCTGATTCAGGAGGTTGCAGGTGGCAGTATCGCAAGTGAAATTACTGACATCTACCCTACCCCTATTGAAGATTTCAAGGTTGATGTAACCTATAAAAAAATAAATGACCTTATTGGCAAGGAGATTGACAAGGATACAATAAAGTCAATTCTTAACGGATTGGAGATAAAGATTGCCTCTGAAACCGCTGAAGGTTTAAGTCTGCTTGTTCCGCCTTATAGGGTTGATGTAAAAAGGGATGTTGACATAATTGAGGACATTCTTAGAGTATATGGCTATAATAATGTTATGCCAGGCACATCTTTGAAGGCTTCAATCAGTTATTCCTCATTCCCCGATTCCACAAAACTGCAAAATAACGTTTCCCGTCACCTTACAGGTGCAGGATTCAGTGAAATACTTAACAACTCTTTAACAAAATTATCATATTACAACGGACTTACATCTTATCCTGTTGAGAATGCAGTACGCATTATGAATCCGCTTGGCTCTGACCTTAGTGTTATGCGTCAGACATTGCTGTTTGGCGGATTGGAGAGTATTGCCCGCAACAGAAACCGTAAACGCACAAACCTTAAATTCTATGAGTTTGGAGAGTGTTATCACTATAATAAGGAGAGAGCAGGTGGAGAGCATCCGCTTGCAGCCTACTCTGAAGAGCTACACCTATGTATGTGGCTGAGTGGTAACCGCTATGAACAAAGTTGGACAGACAGTGAACGTCCGCTTACATTCTTTGACTTGAAGGCTCACGTGCTTAACATTCTCAGGCGTTTAGGAATTAATCCTGAATTATTTGTTGAAAAGCCTTTTGAAAGCGACATTTACTCTCAAGCACTAAAAATAGAGACAAAAAACGGAACAGAACTTGCAACACTTGGCATTGTGGCAGGCAAGCAACTGAAGGCGTTTGACATTGATGCTGATGTGTTTTATGCAGACATCAATTGGAAAAAGGTGTTGAAACAGATTAAGAGCAACACCATTAAGTTTGCAGACCTTCCTAAATATCCTGAAGTTAAGCGTGACCTTGCTCTGTTGCTTGACAAGAGTGTATCGTTTGAAGAGATAGAGAACCTTGCATATCAGGTTGAACGCAAGTTACTTAAGAGAGTGGTTCTGTTTGACGTTTATGAAGGTAAGAACATTGAAGAGGGAAAGAAATCATACGCTGTTAACTTTACCCTTCAAGACACAGAAAAGACACTTGAGGACCGCCAGATTGACGGCATTATGCAAAGACTTATAAAAACATTCCAAGATAAACTTGGTGCAACGATAAGATAAATTAACAACGGTGAACTGGTGAACTGGTGAATTGGTGAACTGAACGATTCCACGATTAACCGATTAACCGATTAAACAATTATTATGGGAAGAGCATTTGAATACAGAAAAGCGACAAA
>JAKSNZ010000026.1 GCA_024405855.1 Paludibacteraceae bacterium | reverse complement strand
GTCAGGTCTATCGTGGTATGGATATAGGTACGGGAAAGGATTTGGAAGACTACACCATAGATGGGCATAAAATCCCGTATCACCTTATAGATATACGTAATGCCGGGGAGCAGTATAATATTTTTGAGTATCAAAAGGATTTCCATAAGGCTTATCAAGAGGTTCTTTCAAGAGGAATGCAACCTATACTTTGCGGTGGTTCAGGACTTTACATAGAATCTGTGCTTAAAGGATATGAATTTAAGGAGTCTGAAAATGTAAAACCTATTGACAGCCTTATAATTGGAATTGATATAGATAGAGAGAGCCGCAGAAATCGTATAACAGAGAGGCTTAAATCACGCCTTGAAAACGGTATGATTGATGAGGTTAAAGGTCTTATAGAGAGTGGCGTAAAAACAGAGGCTCTTATCAGTTATGGGTTGGAGTATAAATACATAACACTATATCTGCTTGGCAAACTTACATATAATGAAATGTTCAGTCTGCTTGAAATAGCCATACACCAATTTGCCAAACGTCAAATGACTTGGTTCCGAGGTATGGAGAAGCGCGGTTTCCTCATAAATTGGATTGATTACTCACTTCCTGATGAGGAAAAGGTGTCAATTGTTACAAAATTGTTACAATAAGATTACAAATTTACTACACTTGGAAACTTTTGAAGTAAAAAAGTTTCCAGACATTCATCAATGTACATAATATTGTGTTATATTTGTATGTGCATTATGGAAAATCTGCGTCAAAACATACTGAAAACGGCTGAATCGGAGTTTCTGAGTTACGGAATCCGCAGTGTAAGCATTGATGATATATGCAATCAGCTGCACATATCAAAAAAGACATTCTACACTGAATTCCGTCAGAAAGAGGAGCTTATAATGCTTGTGCTGAAGAACATTTCAGAGAAGAACAGTGTTGAGGATAAGGAATATTCCAAAATGTTTGCAAGTTACAATTCAATAGATATGATTTTGGCATATCGTCATCCTATGCTGAAAGCCAGAACATTGAAACATGAAAAGTTTATTCATGACCTTATTAAATATTACCCCGATATTTACAGTGAGTTTTTAAGTTCAAAAAAAGAGGCTATAAAAAGGTATATATTGGATAATATTCTAAAAGGGGTGAACGATGGTTTGTATAGGGAAGAGTTGGCTGACGTTACATTGGACAGTGTTTATTTGGACTACATATATAATATAGCAGTTCTGTCAACAGACCAACTTGAAAAGGAACATAACATTTCAAAAAATGAGATAATAGATTTCAGGGCAGACACATGTGTACGCATATTCTGCAATGAAAAAGGTATGAAGTATTACGAACAGAAAAATAAGATAAAATGATGAGAAAAGTTTTGATTGTTTGTTTAGGGATTGTTTTATCGCTTCCCATGTTGGCTCAGGAAAATACAGCGGAGCCAAATCCACAATTCTTGAAAATCTCTTTGCGTGAGGCTGTGCAATATGCTGTTGACCACAACCGTTCACTACAGAACGCATCGTTAGATGAAAGACAACAGCACGCCGCACGTTGGCAGACCATAGCCACAATGCTACCACAGGTGAGTGGTTCTTTGGATTACCTTGATATGTGCGGATATAAGATGAATATAGGCGGTATGTCAATGCCAATGAACCCAAACGGTACTTTGGGCGTTACCGCAGCAATGGCTTTCTCTGGCAAGCAGGTAGTAGCCACTCTTTTGAATAACCTTGCCATTGAAATGTCAGAGGTTTCAAAGAAAAAGACAGAGCAAACCGTAATCAATAATGTCATTACTAATTACTACACAATTCTTACGCTTACTGAAACCATTGATTTGCTTGAACGCAACTATGAGAACTTGACGGTTTTGCATCAGAGGGCTCAAAAGGCTGTTGATGTTGGTGCCGCAGAGCAGATTTCAGCAGACCAGATAGAGGTGCAGGTCAATACTTATAAGACCTCAATAAGCGATGTAAAACTTAACAGAGAGGTTCTTATCAGTATGCTTAAGTTTATATTGGGTCTTGATAATGTAACTGAAATAGAGTTGACAGACAAGATATCGGATTTAATGAGTGTTGAGGAATCTCTTGCAATTCTGAATGAGGAGTTTGACATAGAGAAGAACTATGATTATCAGTTGGTAAGCAAAAACACTGAACTTGCCAAAAAGCAGATTACCCTTGCCGCAATGGATTACATTCCTTCAATCAGCGCTTATTACAAGTATTCTGCCAAAACATATTTTGGTGCCGATGAGGGTTTTAACATGACAAACCCGAATACCGTTGGAGTTTCACTTTCAGTACCTCTATGGTCATCGGGTCAGAGAGCGTCAGCAATTACTCAAAAGAAACTTGCCCTGCAGTCTGCTCAGAATACTCTTCTTGACACAAAAGACCAACTTAACATAAGTAATTACCAGTACAGATATAACTTGAAAAACGCATACGAAAAGTATATGGTGCAAAAAAAGAATATAGAGGTGTCTCAAAAGGTGCTTGATAACATTTCAAAGAAGTTTGATTACGGTTATGCCTCATCAACAGAGGTTACAACGGCATCGCAAGACTTGATTACGGCTCAGACAAACTATGTAAACGCCGTCCTTTCAACAGTTGAGGCTTACCTTAACCTGAAGGATTTGATAAACATTCCGTATGAAGATATAAATGATAACAAATAAAATTTTACAGATATGAACAGATTATTTAAGTGTGTTGCGGTTTTGACAGGTGTAATTTCACTTGTGGCTTGTACAAAAGAGACAACCGATGCTGAAGTTGAGAAGATTGAGCAGGTTGCTGTGCAGAAAATTGAAATGAAGCAGATTGATAGGGTTATAGAACTGCCTACAACTCTTCAGGGTTATGAGACTATGAACATATCTTCCACAGTAAGTGGTATAATTGACCACATTTTTGTAGAGGTAGGCGATAAGGTCTCAAAGGGTCAGTTGCTTGTAAGAATGGACCCTACACAATATACCACATATAAGTTGCAGTATGCAAACCTTGGTGTTGAAATGGGACGTATGGAGGCTTTGAAGGAGGCAGGAAGCATATCACAGCAGGCATACGACCAAACCAAAGTGCAGTATGACCAACTTGGAGAGACTCTTGCCCTTTATGAGAAAAACACATTTGTAAAGGCTGAGTATGCAGGCGTTATCTCTGCAAAGAACTTTGAAAACGGAGAGTTGTGTGCAGGACAGCCTATTCTTACCCTTACTCAAATAAATGTGTTGAAGGCATATATCAACATTCAGGAGGCATATTTTCCAAAAATGAAAGTAGGTATGCCACTTACACTTGTATCAGATATATATCCTGACAAGGAGTTTCCTGCTACAGTGGAGATTGTATATCCTACAATAGATGCCTCTGCCCATACATTTACAGTTAAAGTTAAGATTCCTAACGCAGCGGAGTTGCTACGTCCAGGTATGTATGTAAAGACCACCATTCCTGTAGGCAAGGCTTCAACACTTGTTGTACCTTATCAGGCGGTGCTTAAACTTATAGGTTCCAACAACCGATACATATTCATTAAGGACGGCGACAAGGCACGCCGTGTTGATGTTGAACTTGGTCAGCGTTTTGACAAGTATGTTGAGATTATAGGAGATGTTAAAGAGGGAGATGAAATAGTTACAATGGGTCAGAGCAGACTTATTGACGGCTGTACCATTGCCGTTGCACCTGATTCAATAGATTAAAAGGAGGATTTGAGTTATGAGTATCTACAAAACAGCCATTGATAAGCCGGTTTCCACCATACTTATATTTGTGGCGGTCATTATAATAGGTGTATTTTCATTTTTGAAGTTGCCTATTGACCAGTTTCCTGAAATAGACCCGCCGTACATTATGGTTATGACCACCTATCCGGGTGCAAACGCATCTGAGATAGAGACAAACGTAACAAAGTTAATGGAGAACACCCTTAACTCTGTTGACGGACTTGACAAACTTACCTCACAGTCAAAAGACAATATGTCAATTGTAACTTTGGAGTTTGAGTGGGGTTGGAACCTTGATGAAGCGTCAAACGATGTGCGTTCCTATATAGAGATGGCAAAAGATGAACTGCCTGACGGAGCCTCCACACCTATTATCTTCAAGTTAAGTTCAAGCTCAATGCCTATTGCCCAATATGCCATAACGGCTGAAGAAACCTATCCGGGACTTGAGAAACTGCTTGATGATGAGGTTATTCCTGTGCTTAACCAGGTTGACGGTATAGGTAACATATCAATGTCAGGTGAGCCTGTCAGAGTTGTGTATGTTGATATTGACCAATCAAAACTTGACGCTTACGGCATTCCTCTTGAAACGGTAGGCACCGCTGTAAGTGCAAACAACCTTAACCTCTCATCAGGAAAGGTCAAGATGCTTGATGAGCAGTATCAGTTGCAGGTTCGCAGTGAGTTTATAGAGAGCCGTGAGATTGAGGATTTGGTGGTTACAACAACTCCACAGGGCAAGCAGGTTTATGTGCGTGATATTGCCACCGTGCGTGATACCATACAGGATATGACGCTTGATGAGAAACTGAACGGAGAGGACGGTGTTCGTCTGATTATTATGAAACAGTCAGGTGCCAATACTGTTCAGATATGCCGTGATGTAAACAAAAAAATAGCGGAGCTTTTGCCTACGCTTCCGCCCGATGTAAAGATTCAGACAATTTATGACTCATCAGAGAATATTCAGAACTCAATTGACTCACTTGAAGAGTCAATCTTGTACGCACTTTTGTTTGTGGTGTTGGTGGTTCTGTTCTTCCTTGGCAGATGGAGGGCAACATTCATAATAGGTATAACAATTCCAATTGCCCTTATTGTGGCGTTCATATATCTGTTGTTTGTTGATAGTTCTCTGAACATCATATCACTCTGCTCATTGACCATAGCCATTGGTATGGTTGTTGATGATGCCATAGTGGTACTTGAGAATATTACAAGACACATAGAGCGTGGTTCTAATCCGCATGAGGCTGCCATCTATGCAACTAATGAGGTTTGGGTATCTGTAATTGCTACAACACTTGTAATTGTAGCGGTGTTTGTGCCACTTACAATGCTTACAGGTATAGCAGGTATTATGTTCAAGGAACTTGGATGGATTGTAACAATAGTTGTATGTACTTCAACAACTGTTGCTATTACACTTACTCCAATGTTATGCTCAAAACTATTGAAGGCTAAGAAAGTTAAGGTGGTTGACGGCAAACTTGTTGAGGAGAATGTGCAGGCAGGTTGGTATCAAAGATATGTTGTCTCTTGGCTTGATAAAGTTGACCAATGGTATGCCAAGGCATTAGGCTCCTGTCTTAACCATAAGGCACTCACAATTTCAGTTGCTGTAGTGTTCTTCATATTGTCAATATCTCCAATGATAGTTGGTTGGGTTGGTACTGACTTTATGCAGCAACAGGATAATGGTCGTCTGACGGTAAACATAGAGTTGCATCAGACAACACGTGTGGAAGAGGCTTCTGAACTTGCCCGTGTAATAGAGAAGAGATTTGTTGCACTTGCACCTGAAATAGAGTTAATAAGTACAACTACAGGTTCTGCTGATGATGCCGGTTTTGCGGCACTTATTAACAATACATCCAATAACAAAATTAAGATGACAATCAGATGCTCTAAGAAATATGAGCGTGAGCGTTCAATCTTTGATATTGCTGAGGTGTTCCGTAAAGAACTGCAACGTTATCCTGAGATAGTTGACTACACTTGTCAGATGTCAAGCGGTATGGGAGGTGGTGCTTCAACTGTTGATGTTGAGATTTATGGTTATGACTTTGATGCCACAAACCGTTTCTCACAGGAGGTTAAACGTGCCATTGCTGAAAATTGTGAGGGTGCGCGTGATATTGACATAAGCCGTGAGGATGACCGTCCAGAGCTTAAGGTTGTTGTGGATAAGGAGAAGGCTGCACGTCTTGGACTTACATCGGCAACTGTATCTTCGTATGTAAGAAACAGGGTTAACGGCTATACCGCAGGATTTTTGAAGGATGACGGTGATGAATACGATATTCTTGTCCGTTTGGAGGAGGAGGACCGTAATTCCATTTCAAAGATAGAGAACCTTACAATCCCTACACCAACGGGAAAATTTGTAAAATTGAGTGAGATTGCTGAAGTAGTGGAGTATTTCCAGCCACCTCAAATTGACCGTAAGACCCGTCAGCGTGTTGTAACTGTGGCTGTCACCCCATACGATGTATCATTGGGTGAACTTGCCGCAAATATACAGAAAGTGGTGGCAAAACTTGACAAGCCTATGGGTGTTTCAGTGCGTTATGCCGGTGATTATGAGGAGCAGCAGGATTCATTCAAGGATATTGCAATGCTGTTTGCACTTATTATAATTCTGGTTTATGTGGTTATGGCATCGCAGTTTGAGAGTTTCTCAAAACCATTCATCATTATGCTTGCATCTGTGCCGTTTGCATTGTCAGGTACGGTTTTGGCATTGTGGATTACGCATACCACACTTGATATGATTGGTGCGTTAGGTGTTGTAATGCTTGTGGGTATCGCGGTTAAGAACGGTATTGTGCTTGTTGACTACATTAACCTTATGCGTGAACGTGGCTATGAACTTAATGAGGCAATTAAGATATCAGGTGCCTCTCGTCTGCGTCCTGTGCTTATGACTGCCTTTACCACACTTTTGGGTATGGTTCCTATGGCAGTAAGTCAGGGTGAGGGTTCTGAAATGTGGCAACCTCTTGGTATTGTTGTTATTGGCGGACTTCTTGTTTCAACATTTGTTACAATGATGATTGTTCCTGTAATCTATGCCGCAATGTCAAAGCACGGGGAGCGTGACAAACAGGAGAAACGCCGCAAAGAGTACGTATTTATGCAGTTAAAAGTTGAAAATTGAAAATTTTTATGAAGAGTGTTATGATAGTATTTAATCAAGCCAACACAGAGCGTGTTGAGTTTATGCTTGATGAACTTAAAATCAGTGGCTTCACTTTTTTTGAACAGGTACAGGGTAGAGGAACAAATGGCGGTGAACCAAGGCGTGGCACCCACACTTGGCCTGAAATGAATTCCGCCGTTATGACGGTCATTGATGATGAAAAAGTGCCTGAGTTGCTTACCACAGTCCGCAAACTTGATGCCCGCAACCCTGAAGTGGGTGTAAGGGCATTTGTCTGGAACATAGAGCAGACAGTGTAAATCACAAAACATAGCCACAGAAAGCACTATTATGTAGCAACGTCAGTTGCGACAATATTAAGAAATTGTTTCAAATATTGCTTTGAAACAATTGTATTACAGGTGAAATGTTAAAATTCTGAATATATAAAAATTTTAACATTTCATTTTCTTTTGTTAAAATAATTTTAACTAAATTTGTGCCAATATTAAAATTAGTACATTGAATTGCCATATATTTAGTTATTATTATGAAGAATCTATTTCCTATAACAATCAAATTTTCACTTTTTTTAATATTTAGTAGTGCCTTTTTTAACATTTCAACGGCACAACAACTGCCTAATGCAGGTTTTGAACAATGGAATAGTTCATGGAACAACAAACCACAACCTGATTCATGGAATTTGTCAAATGTAGAGCAGATAGGTCTGAAATTCAACATTGGAGAAAGGTCAACAGATGCTCACTCAGGACAATATTCAGTTCATTGTGTTGATACTGAAGTAGGGGCATTGGGTATTACTGCCGTATCGCCGTCATGGATTACACTTGGAACACCTTGGGCATATCTTGAAGGATTAAAAGTAGGTACATCAACAGCAGGAACATACGGTGGTATTCAGTGGACATTCCGTCCTGACTCTTTGTCTGTATGGGTGAAAAGGCAATCTGCCGGCAATGAAGACATAAATCTGGTCTATTATTCATGGACGGGAGAGGCTGTAAATAACTCATACGGAAATAAGGATAAAGGTTGTACTACAATTGAAAGACACGATGAGGAGTCTGATATATGTCTTTCTGACTTGAATGAGTGCAAGGCTCCTTCAGGAAATGCAGCACAGATAGCCCAAGGTTGGCTTAGGGCTCGTACACAATACTCTTCTTGGACAGAGGTTAAGGTTCCTATTAAATATTTCAGTGATAACAGACCTGAAAAGATGAACATCATTCTGTCCGCTTCAAATTATCCGCATAAGCGTGCCAATGACGGTCTTTACACCTCAAGTCATCTTTGGATTGATGATGTTTCAATGGTATATTCATCAAAAGTATATGAAATGATAATTGACGGATATGCCTATACAAAATTTAACAAGGATAAGACTGAATATTTTTATGAATTGGAGGGAGATGAAATTCCTGATATTGTTTGCAAAAGAAGTGGCAGAACACTTTCAGGCAGTGAAATTTCAATTGTAAAAGGCACAAAAGACGGTAATCCTACAGTAATTACGGTAAAAGCGGAAGACGGCAGTTCCACTACAACATATAAAGTTTATTTTGTTTCCCAAAGAGACACAGACCCATATCCTGCAAACATTTTGATAGATGGAGTTGCATTAGATAATTTTAATAAATACAAATCAAATTATGATGTTACTGTTCCGTACGGAATTACAGAGGCTCCTGAAATAGAAGTGGTTAAATCAAAAGACTCTCAGTCTTATAAAATTGAACCGTTCACAGTTCCGGGAACGGCAAAAATTACTGTTTATGCTGAAAATGACGAGTATTTTGCAGAATATTTAATAAACTTTTCAATAGGAAAACTCAGTGACACCACGTTACAGGATATTCAGGTGAACGGGGTTTCAATAAGCGGATTCAATCCTACCAAGACCATATATACCGTCAATATTCCTGTTGGTACAGTAGATAGTCCGGAAGTAACGTATACATCAAAGTATCCTGAAGGGGCTCAAAGTGTTGATATTAAGGTTGTTGAGAGAGATGTAACAGGCTTTGACTCAATAGTGCATGTAAGTGTGTCCGCACCTGCCGCCACATCGGTCAGAGTATATGAAATTAGGTATAAAATAGCACCGTCAAGTTATTCATATCTTAAGAATCTGATAGTTGATGGTTTTTCTATAGAAGGATTCAAGCCGGACAGTTTCTCATACAGGATAATAGTGCCATACGGTACAACAGAAATGCCTGTAGTGGATTATGAAAAAGGGGAGTCTTGTCAAACTGTTGATGTTGAGGAAGGACATCTTGGCGGTACTACAAAAATCACCGTAATTGCACAAGATAAAACTGCCTCATCTATATATAGGGTTAAGTTTGATTTTGCAAAATCAGACAATGCACATTTGAAAAACATTTTCCTTGACGGAAGCCCATTGGAATCCTTTAATCCTGAAGTTAATGACTATACATATAAGTTAAGTGGCTCAGAACTCCAAAATCCTGTAATTACGGTGGAGAAGGGCGACGTAACCCAGCATGTTGTTATATCTCAGCCTGACTTTATGAATAAATCTGAAATAACGGTCACATCTGAAATAGGCACCAAGAATGTATACACGTTAAGGTTTTCCAAAGCCAACGCTTCAAGTCTGTTGTCAGACATTAAGTTGGACGGAGTTTCAATGAAAGGATTTTCTCCGGAAATTTTTGAATACACATATATTATTGATAAACAAGCGGTTGAAATTCCAAATATTGAGTATGAAAAGGCAGATGAGGCGGCAATGGTCTTGGCATCGATGCCAAAACCTGAGGAGATAGCCAAATTTACTGTAATATCTCAAAATAACGATACAAGCATTTACACTATACGTTTTGTTAAAGAGACTGAAAAATTCAACACTATATCCGCTTTGAATGTTGACGGAACTTTGATTGACGGTTTTGACCCTATGAAGACAAAATATATAGTTGTAGTTTCAGAAGAGCCGAAGTCAGTTACTGCTGTTGGCGGTAATGCGGTAAAGACAATAGATAACATTTCTCATAAAAGGTTTGAGACACCTGTCAATGCTGACGGAAAGGGAATGGTTTATGACATTTGGTTCCATTATGATACAGACATTATCCCAAATAGTGATTTTGAACAGTGGACAACACCTAAATATACTGATATACCAACTGCTGTAAAGCCATTGGGTTGGAATTGCCCTGCCGATGCCGTAGGTGTGGTTACATTAACAGGTTATTGTGCACTTTCCATTATTCCATGCGGTAGTACAAAGGGATATGCCGGCTATGAAATCAACAATATAGATAATAAGGCTGTGGGCGTTAACACCACTAATTATCAATGTACATTGGCAGGTCCTTTGCCTGCAGTCCTGTCACTTGGCTCTGTTTCCTGCTCAATTACATGTGCAAGCGGTTCAGAGGTTGGCTTTTCAGGTGGCATTACATTCCGTAACACCCCTGATGTTGCTTCAATAAAATACAAATATCCTGACAGTGCAAATGAAGGTGCACTATTTGCATTCCGTTTCTTTAGTGGTTCAAATGAAATCAATAAAGATGTGCTGTTTAAGAATGAAACATCTGATTTTCAAGTGTATAACCACCCGTTGAATCTTGGTGACGCTCAAATTACAAAGATGAATATTGCCATTAATCCTAACGGTAACACTTGGAGTGGGCTGACAGCCTTGAATGAGGCGGAGGTTGATGTTGATTACATTAAATTTATATATAATTCTAAAATTGCTGCCATTAAGGTTAATGGAGTTGATGCCGCAATAACGGGTACTGAAGCAAATGCAACTATTGATTCAAATTATTCAGGTGTTCCTATTATAGATATAACAGGTGAGGTTGAAGACCAAATGTATGACATTAGGTATGGAGATGAGGTGCTTGGAGAGCGTACTGTAAACATTATTTCTTATGCTGAGGATTCCACTTATACAGAGTACACTCTGACAATAACCAGGCCAAATGCAAACTTATTGCTCTCTGATTTAAGATTGGACGGCAATACAATAGAAGGTTTTGATAAGGAGATATTTGAATATAATGTGGAATTGCCTGTGAACACAAAGCAATTGCCTGATATATTGGCAGTTGCAGGCGATGTTAATCAGGTGATTACAATGACACTTGACAGTATGACTGCCATAGTTGAGGTGGCTTCAACTAATGCCGCCTCTAAAAACATATATATCATTAATTTTAGCGTGGCTGTAGATGAAACAGATTTAAAGATGATTAAACTTGACGATGCCAATCTTGACGGTTTCTCTCCTGATGTATATGAATATAAGATTATTTTGCCAATGGGAGAAAAGATTATTCCTCATACATCTGTTGAGAAATGGATGGATGAACAGACAGTTGATATTTTGGCATCGGATGACAGAATGTATCAGGAAATTATTGTAAAGACTCCGGGAGTAGGTGATAAGTCATATATACTAAAATATGAATACACTCTATCAAATAACGCATTTTTGAAGGATATATTGGTGGGTGATGACCGCGTTGTAATTCCAAGTTTTGACAGTGAGACATTCAGATACACTGTATTTTTGCCATATAAGCCTGAAAGATTGCCTGAAATAATCCCTATTAAGGGTGATGAAGCACAAACAGTTGTTATAAAGTATGCTGAAAGTATTAGTGATTCAACCGTAATTACTGTAACATCTGAAGATTTGTTTGTTACAACTGAGTATGTGCTGATATATAAGGAGGCGGAAAGCGATGTTGCAACTCTTGAAATGATATACTATAACAACATAGAAGTTGAAGGTTTTGAAAAAGATTCATTTGATTATGAGATAGAGTTGCCTGAAGGTACGGTTAAAGAACCTGAAATACGATGGGTGAAAACAGAGTCGGAAGAGGATGTGACCAAGAAAACAGAGCAGAAGAAAAACGGATGGAATGTTACCATTACAGTAGAGGCAAAAGACGGAGTCAGTATAAATAACTATATTCTTTCCTTTACTGTCAGACAGGAGTGCAGACTCAAGGATGTGAAATTGTTTGGTAAAACCATAGAGGATTTTGACAAGGATGTATTTTCATACGAATTGTATATGAAACCATATTCAACGTTGCCTACGTTAGATGATTTGGAATATACGCCTATGGATGAAAATGAGAAAGTATCTGTAGAATGTCAAAAAGATGTTATTGAAATATTGGTTGTATCAGGTGTGGACAGTACATATAAAAATACATATACCATTAAATCCACTGTGTTGCTTTCAAGCAATACTGATTTGGTATCGTTGTCATACGATGGGGTGTCAGTAAAGGATTTTTCATCAAATGTATATGAATATACGCATAAACTGCCTTTTGGAATAACATCGTTTGATGATGAACTTATAAAATTTGAACAACCTCAGGGAGAACTTGGACAAGAGGTGCGTGTGGTTAAAAACGGTCTTACTGCAGAAGTTCAAGTTACAGCCCAAGATGGAACACATGGTAAGTATATCATCTATTTTGAGACAGATTCATTTGATACTACACAAGAACCTACAGCCGATATGGTGTGTGTTACAAGTACGGCTGACGGATGTTGGAAATTTGCATCAAAATGTACAAACGTTATAGTTGTGTTATCTGATTTTTCAGGAAAGGTAATGGCTATAAGTCATTTGATACCGGTAAATCCTAATTTTGAACTATGTAGTCCTGAAGCAGATGGTTTTGTATATAAAGTTCCTAGAAATCAGGTTGTTATATATAATTTTGTTTACGCACAAAAGAAAAAAGTCAATAGTGGAAAGGTTAAAGGATTAGTCCAATAAAGTGTATTTTAGAAAATTTTTTAATTTTTTTTCAATATTATTTGGTGTAGGTCAAGTATTTATACTATATTTGCAGTCCGAAACAAAATTAACTAAAATTATACAATTATGACAAAAGCTGAAATCGTTAACTCAATCGCATCTAAGACAGGTATTGAGAAAGTTGCAATTATGCAAGTTGTAGAGTCCTTTATGGAGGAAGTTGAAAGTTCTCTTGAGGCTAAGGAAAATGTTTATTTAAGAGGTTTTGGTAGTTTCATTGTAAAGAAACGTGCCGCTAAGGTTGCCCGTAACATTTCAAAGAACACTACAATTAATATTCCTGCTCACAATATTCCTGCATTTAAGCCTTCTAAGACTTTTGTTGCTAAGTTGAGCAAATAATTATTCTGTTTAATAAATAATACCTTATAATTATGCCAAGCGGAAAGAAGAGAAAAAGACATAAGATGTCTACTCACAAACGTAAGAAAAGACTAAGAAAGAATCGTCACAAACATAAGTAAAATGAATTGACGAAAGGTCTGAATAAATAAGAACAAACATCCGCAACAAGCATGTTTGTTCTTGTTTGTTTTTGTGTATTTATGGAAAACAAGTTAATATTAAACGTAACAGATAGTGAAATAGATATTGCTCTGCTTGAAGATTCAGTTCTTATGGAATATACCAAGGAGAGCAGGACTGCCAATTGTGCGGTTGGGAATGTCTATTTGGCAAAGGTTAAAAAACTTTTGCCAGGGCTCAATGCGGCCTTTATTGATATGGGGCTGGAGAAGGAGGGCTTTTTACATTATTTGGATATAGGGGCTAATTTCTATACAATTGACAGGTTCTTAAAACTAATAATTAGTGGTAACGGTAAGGTGCCGTCTATGAGTAAGTCAGAATTTGTAAAGGAACTTCCCAAAACAGGGCTTATTACTGATGTGCTTTCTGTAGGACAAATTATTCTTGTACAGGTTACAAAAGAACCTATTTCAACTAAGGGCCCAAGAGTAACCACTGAGATATCTCTTGCAGGCAGGTCTGTTGTTCTGATGCCTTTTTATAACAAGGTGTCAGTATCTCAGAAAATTTTAAGAAACTCTGAAAAGACACGTTTGAAGAGGGCTGTAAACTCTTCACGCCCTCAAAATTATGGAGCCATAATAAGAACAGTTGCTGAGGGTAGGGATGCTGATGAGTTGAAGAATGAGTTTTCTGTTTTGGTAAAACGATGGGAAGAGACGTTAAGACGTGTGAATAAGTGTAAGGGCAAGGTTCCGTCTCTTGTATTGGAGGAGGTAAGCCGTGCAGAGGCAGTGATTAGGGACCATTTCAATAGAAATTTTGAGAGTATTGTTGTAAATGACAAGGATGTTTATGAGGAGATAAAATCGTATGTAAGTTTGATTGAACCATCAAAAAGCGATATTGTAAAGTTATATGATGATGAAATTCCTGTTTTTGACGCGTATAATATTACAAAGCAGGTGAAATCTGCATTTGGTAGGGTTGTTCCGTTTAAGAGGGGTGCGTATTTGGTGATAGACCATACAGAGGCAATGCATGTCATTGATGTCAATAGCGGTATCAGACTTCAAAAAGATGCTGACAGTCAGGAAAACAGTGCGTTTGAGGTGAATATGCTTGCAGTAGATGAGGTTGCACATCAGATGAGGCTCAGGGATATGGGCGGTATTGTTATAATTGACCTTATTGATATGCATAAGGCTGAACATAATCAGCTGGTGTATGACCGCATGATTGCAAATCTTGAGAATGACAGTGCAAAACACAATGTTTTGCCTCTGACTAAGTTCGGGCTGATGCAGATTACACGCCAAAGGGTGCGTCAGGTTACTTACGCAAACACTTTTGAATCTTGCCCAGTGTGTGGCGGTAGCGGTAAAATCCACTCTTCAATATTGTTTACTGATATGTTGGAGCGTAAGGCATATTTTGTCAAGAAGGTGCTTAAATGCAAAAACGTAACTCTTTTTGTACATCCGTATGTATATGCCTACATGAAACAGGGTTTCCCAAGCCTAAAGACAAAGTTGAGGTTCAAATATTGGTTCCGTCTGAATATTTTGCCAAATCAGCAACTTGAGTATCTTCAGTATAAGTTTGTTGATAAAAAAACGGGAGAGGTTGATGTTACAGAAGAGTCAGACTTCAAATAGTGAATTAGAAGATATATTATCTTATTTTGATGGTTCTATGCCTGATGCGGCAAGTGAACTTAAATTCACAAATCCTTTTGAACTTATAGTGGCAGTGGTTCTTTCTGCCCAATGCACAGACAAGCGTGTAAATATGGTTACACCTGCATTGTTTGCTGCATATTCTGATGCGTTTGCTATGTCAAAGGCATCGGTTGAAGATATATTAAGGTATGTTAGCAGTGTCTCATATCCTAATAGCAAGGCTGCTCATATTTCAGCACTTTCAAAGAAATTAGTGTCAGATTTTGGAGGAGAGGTGCCTCACACAATGGAAGAGTTGACAACACTTCCAGGTGTTGGGCGAAAAACGGCAAATGTGGTTTTGGCTGTTGCTTTTGGCAAACCTGCAATGCCAGTGGATACTCACGTGTTCAGAGTATCTCATAGGCTTGGACTTGTGCCGCCTGCTGCCAACACTCCCGCAAAGGTAGAGGAAATCTTAACCAAACGCATTCCTGCTGAAATTCTTTCCAAGGCACATCATTGGCTGTTACTTCACGGTCGCTACACATGTACTGCCCGCAACCCTAAATGTGAGGGGTGCGGACTAAAAAATAGTTGCATTAACTTTACTCGCACACATAGTGTGCTAGTGAAGTTAGGCTGCACCTCAACAAAACCAAAATAATTCACAAAACGTACTTTTTACAAAAAATGCTTTGCATTTTTTGGTTTTGTGTTTGGTTTGCACTAACTTTGCAACCTGTTAATTTTTGATGTTATGAACGTAAATTTGTTGGGTATAGGGCAAGTGAGTGCAGATGCACCTTGCTCAATCATTGATTTGATTTTGAAGGCTAATCCTGATAGCCTTAATAGTTGGTGTGCCGCTAAAATAGGTACAAAATTGGTTGATTTGCGTACAGTTGTGGAGACTGATTGTGAAATTCAGTTATTAGACAAGGATGCTCCTGAATCTTTGTCTGTATTACGTCATACCACTGCTCACATTATGGCAGAGGCTGTAAAACATCTTTTTCCTGATGTAAAGCTTACCATTGGTCCTGCCACAGATAAGGGATTCTTCTATGATTTTGACAGCAAACCTTTCAGCCGTGAGGATTTGGATGCCATAGAAAAGGAGATGAAAGGCATTATTAAGAAGGCTACCCGTATTGAACGTAAGGAAGTTACACGTGATGAGGCATATAAAATCTTTGAGGCTAAAGATGAACCGTATAAACTTGAACTTTTAGAGGCGATTCCTGAGGGTGAACTTATTACAACCTATTCACAGGATGATTATATTGACCTTTGTACAGGTCCGCACCTTTTGAATACAAGACTTATAAAAGGTTTCAAACTTATATCTTCTTCTGCAACGTATTGGCGTGGTGACCGTAATAATAAGTCTCTTGCCAGAATATTTGGTGTTGCATTTTTCTCAAAAGAGGATTTGGAGGCACATCTTGAGTTCCTTGAGAATATTAAGAACAGAGACCATAATCGTCTTGGACGTGAATTGGAACTGTTTACTACCGTTGATGTAATAGGGCAGGGTTTGCCGCTTCTTATGCCAAAAGGCACTAAGATTGTACAGACTATGCAGCGTTGGATAGAGGATTTGGAAACAGAGTGGGGCTATGTTCGTACAAAAACTCCACTATTTGCAAAGAGTGACTTGTATAAGATTTCAGGACATTGGGGACACTATAAGGATAAAATGTTTGTTATGGGTGATGAGGAGAAGGATGCAGAGGTGTTTGCATTGCGTCCTATGACTTGTCCGTTCCAATATTATGTTTATAAGGCATCGCAGAAGTCATATAGAGATTTGCCTTTAAGATATGGTGAAACTTCAACTCTGTTCCGTAATGAGGATTCAGGAGAGATGCACGGACTTACCCGTGTACGTCAGTTCACTATTTCAGAGGGACACCTTATTGTACGCCCTGACCAGATGGTGGAGGAGTTTAAGGGTTGCCTTGCTCTTGCAAAACATTGCCTTACAACACTTGGCTTGCAAGATGATGTAACTTATCACTTATCAAAATGGGACCCTGAAAACAAAGATAAGTACATTGGCACACCTGAGGTTTGGGAGGAGACCCAACAGAATATCCGCAATGTGCTTAATGAACTTGGTGTAAAGTTTGTGGAAGATGTGGGTGAGGCTGCTTTCTATGGTCCTAAGGTTGACATCAACGCAAAGAATGTATATGGCAAGGAGGATACAATGATAACCGTTCAGTGGGACGCCATTCTTTCTGAGCAGTATGATATGTATTACATTGACCAGAACGGTCAGAAGGTTCGTCCTTATATTATTCACCGTACAAGTGTGGGCTGCTATGAGCGTACTCTTGCCTGGCTTATTGAAAAATATGAGGGTGCGTTCCCAACTTGGCTATGTCCTGAACAAGTACGCATACTTCCTGTTTCTGATAAATATCTTGACTATGCAGAAAAGGTTAAGGCTGAACTTAAGAAAGAGGGTGTAATTGCCACTGTTGACTCCCGTACAGAGAAGATAGGCTACAAGATGCGTGAGGTTCGTGTTCAAAAGATACCGTATGCCCTTATTGTTGGAGAAAAAGAGGTTGAGAATAATACCGTATCGGCGTGGAACAGAAAGGCAGGAGACAAGGGTGCAATGGCTCTTTCTGAATTTATCTCTGAAATTACATTTGATATCAAAAATAAATTAATAACACCTAAACAATAATTATTATGAAAAAGGTTCTTTTTATTATTTGTGCCACGATGCTTGCATTTGCAGCAGAGGCAAAAAATGATGAGATGTCAATAGAGTATGACCAGATTCCTGCAAAGGCTCAGTCATTTGTAAGTGAATATTTTCCAAATGTAGCGGTAAAGAAGGCAACTCAAAAATTTGATGACGGAATTGCCGAATATACCGTTTATTTGAAAAATAAGGCAGTGGTTAAATTTGATATGGTTGGAGGATGGAATGAGGTAGAAGTGTCAAAAAAGAGTGTTATACCTACTGGATTCCTTCCAAAGAAGGTTTCTGAAACATTGAATGCAAACTTTGACAATAAGTCCATTTGCAAAATGAGTAACGATGGTTATGTATATGTAATCAAGTACTCAGATGGTTTTGAAGCCAAAATTAATGCAAATGGTGTTATTTTTTAATTAATTTTTTGTCATTTGCATAAAAAGGTGTATATTTGCACGCTAATTTTGAGAGCGTATCTAATTTTATAAACATTTAACATCAGCGTTTGGAGGACGTAACCCATAGCACTACCATTTGTACCGAGAAACAATAACGGCGGAAATAACGGTCCCAGGAGACCGATAAAAGAGAATCCGCACCGTATTAATGAACACATTAGAGGTGTGGCTGAAGTCCGTCTGGTTGGTGATAATGTAGATGCCGGTATCTACAACATCAAAGATGCTTTGAGAATTGCTGATGAACAGGAATTGGATTTGGTTGAAATTTCAGCAAGTGCTGTTCCTCCTGTTTGTAAGATAATTGACTACTCTAAGTTTTTGTATCAACTTAAGAAGAAAGAGAAGGAACAAAAGCAGAAGGCAGCCAAGGTAACAGTTAAAGAGATAAGATTCGGACCTCAAACAGATGAGCATGATTACAATTTTAAGTTGAAACATGCGCAGAATTTCTTGAGTGAGGGTTCAAAACTTAAGGCATACGTATTTTTCAAGGGTCGTTCCATTATGTTTAAGGAACAGGGAGAAGTTCTCTTGCTAAGATTTGCCAATGATTTGGAGGAGTACGGTAAAGTGGAGCAGATGCCGTCACTTGAAGGAAAGAGAATGACAATACTTATGTCACCAAAAAAGAAAAACTAACTTTTTATTAATTTAATATTTTAAGACAATGCCAAAAATGAAAACTAATTCCGGTGCCAAAAAAAGGTTCACCCTTACCGGATCAGGAAAAATCAAGAGAAAACACGCTTACAAAAGCCACATTTTGACAAAGAAAACCAAAAAGCAAAAGCGTAATCTGACTTACGCAGGTTTGGTTGACAAAGCCGATAAGTCTAATGTTAAGTTGTTGTTAGGTCTTAAATAGTTATTAACCGAATGTTCAGCTTTCAAGTTTATCAAACGATAACGCTGACAATCAAAAATCTAAAAAAATGCCAAGATCAGTAAATCACGTTGCTTCAAGAGCAAGAAGAAAGAAAGTGCTGAAATTAACCCGTGGTTATTTCGGAGCCAGAAAGAATGTCTGGACAGTTGCAAAAAACACTTGGGAGAAAGGTCTCCAATATGCTTACAGAGACCGTAAGGCCAAGAAACGTAATTTCCGTGCGTTGTGGATTCAGCGTATAAACGCTGCCGCCCGTATTGAGGGTATGTCATACTCAAAACTTATGGGTGCCCTTCACAAAGCAGGTATTGATATCAACCGTAAGGCTCTTGCAGAGCTTGCAATGAATGAGCCAAAAGCATTCAAAGCCGTAGTTGATAAAATTAAGAAGTAAACTTCATTTGCAATAAAAGAGGAAGGAGCCCGCAGAAATGCGGGCTTTTTTTTATTTTATAGTGGTGTTCATAAAAAAATATCAAAAACATAACAATTATAAAATATAATTTGTACATTTGCATTGGTTGTTGTAGGTAAAGTTGCCCTCCCGTAGTGAATCGGGGGGGGTAATTTGTTTAATATCAATAAGTTATATTATTTACTAAAATTTTATATTATGAAAAAATTAAGTGTTTCAATGTTGGTGCTTACCGTTATTGCTGTGACGCTGGTAGGCTGTAAAAAGGAACCGGAACCACGTTCTTCTTCTGATAGACCTGAACCTGTTTATGAAAATGAGTTCAAATTTTTAGGACGCGGATATGATGCGTTAGGACGATACGCAGATGAGGCTGATGTCAAAGCACCTGTTTTGTCTCAAATTGCAATGTTAAAGCATGGTTATATTGATGAGGTTAAGAGTCCGTTGGCACTTGTATCTTATACAACTTATGGTAAGAACTTAAGTGAGTACGAGACAATAATATCTCAATCCATTAAACCTAAAACAGATACAAAATTTGGGAAATGGGGATTTAAGGCATCTTTGAAGGAATCGTTTACAGACGATGCAATTGCCACTAAAGAAAACTCATATTGTACTATGCGATACTCCAAAGAGATGAAATCATACAATATTCTTTCAAATGCCACACCTGATAAACTTAAGGAATGTCTGACTTCTACTTTTCTGTATGACATATCTTGTGGCTGTTATTCAGCAGAACAATTAGTGGATATGTATGGAACACATGTTATAGCAGGTTTCTCAATGGGTGGCAGAACAGAATTCAGTATCTCTGCTATGAACACCACTAATCAAGCTGAGAGTGATTTTAAGCTGATGGCTGAGGTGGGTCATAATGCCAAAATAGGTAAGATAAAGACTGAATCATCTGTTTCTGCGGAGTTTGAAAAATACAAAAAATTCAAAACAGAATCAAAAAACTTCTCAGAGATAATCACTTGCCGTGGTGGTGAGAGTAGTAAGCTAAACTTTGAGGGTGCTGACTCTGAACGTAAAGCCTCATATAGTGCTTGGGATGAGAGTTTGAACGATGAGAGCAAACAGGTTTTAGTTGAGTTTGCTCAAAATGGCGGACTTATTCCTCTTGATGAGTTTATTGAAGATAAAACACTTGCCAAAAGTGTTAAAGATGAAATTCAAAAGCGTTTGAACAAGCCTATTGCACAAAATACCGCATACCGTGACCTTGTTGTGTATTTTGAAAAATTGGACGGAAGTCATTATACCTCAGAGCCAACGGTTGGTTGGAAACTAAAATCTCACTTTAATGAATTTTATTTTAATATTACAGTACAATCAGACAATGCACTGACACCTGCGGGAGAGCCAAGTACCGGTGCTGTGTATTTATATGATACACGTACAAAAGACATAAATATTCGTGGTGGAGAATTGGACCGTAATTATCTGTATGTTGATGTTGGCGATTATCCTGAAAAAGAACCTGGGGCTGGGTCGAATCCAGTACTTGACTTTAAGAATGGTACATGCGGTATATCATATCAAAACGAACAGAAAAGACAACTTTACAGAGGAGAACCTTATGTAACACTTAAGCTGAACCGTTGGTCAGACAATAAGGTTTATATAAATGTAAAAAATTTAGAGCAACAAAATTATTTTCCTCGAACAAAGGATAACTTGGATAGTGCAGTAGTTGTGATGACTTGTAATCCAGGTGCGGAAGTATGGACATATAAGGCTATAAATAGTGCTAATTATAAAGATGTGTATGATAGAGAATCAAAAGAGTCGGGTGCGAAGAATAAGAAGGAAATTGAAATTCTTTGCAGTAGCAAAAGTTCATGGAGAAGAGGACAATATGTAAGGTTCGTTTTCGAAATTGACTGGAAAAAGGTTGAAGAGACTCCTGTAGTTCAATAAAAAAGATTAGCATATATAAATTTTGTAACTATGAAACAGACTTATTCTGCTCCTACAATGGAGCAAGTGAGAATTGAGGCAGAGATGCCGGTAATGGATATTAGTACGGGAGGTGAAGTGCCCCCTGGAGGTGGTGGTAATTAAGCCAACTTGGTATGAAAAAACTAATTTTATTATTCTCAGCCCTAACGCTCAGCGTGGGGCTGTGGGCTATTAATGGTGTCAAGTACATTGATGCCGATGGTAAGGAAAAAACTGTCAATAAAGTTACTGAAATCAAAAACTACTCCTCAACATTGAAGGCAGGGTGGTATGTGGTTAGGGGTACCGATGTACAAACAGGAACGCTCACCTGTTCAGGTGCAGTTCACCTTATCATTGCTGATGGGTCTAAACTCACCGCAAATGGCGGATATTATGGTGCCGGTATCCAAGTCACTGGCGATGGCAACTCTCTCACCATTTATGGACAAACCAACCAATCAGGTCAACTGTATGCATCTAGTAATCAACTTGGTAATGCGGCAGGTATTGGTAGCGAAAATCATAACGGGTCAGGCTCTAACATCACTATCAATGGCGGTATAGTTACAGCAAACGGTGGAGATTATAGTGCTGGTATCGGTGGTGGATGGGGATGTGACGGTTCTAACATCACCATCAATAGAGGTACGGTTGTCGCCAATGGTGGATATCGTGGTGCCGGTATTGGTGGCGGAGATGGTGGTTCCGGCTATAATATCACCATCAATGGAGGTACAGTTACTGCAAATGGTGGAAGAGGTGAAATTAGTAGTGGTGCCGGTATCGGTGGCGGAGTTGATGGTTCCGGCTATAACATCACCATCAATGGAGGTACAGTTACGGCAAACGGTGGAACTAATGCTGCAGGTATCGGAGGAGGAAAAAGTGGTAAGGGTTCTAATATCAAAGTAACTTGTCCGTTCTCAACTTACGCAGTTTTGGCAGGAAATAGCAATCCTCCTACCGAAGAGGTTGCCATACCTCGTACAGCCACAACAGATATCGCAGGCAACTTGGCTGGCAAGAGATACGCAATAATCAAACACAGGACGGAGCCTGCCTTGGTTTCTGTTCCTTATATTGACGAGGAAGGTACACAAAAAGCAGCCAAAGCATACACCGTACTTTCTTCTGACACTACTGTCATTTGGGGTGAGGCTGAAACAACCACGTGGCACTATATTATAAACGGTACTGAGGCTAATTTAGCCAAGGGTGCTGTTTGCAATGGTGACGTCCGTCTTATCATTGCCGATGGTGCCAAACTCACCGCAACGGGAGTTGGCGACCAAGCCGGTATCCAAGTGTCGGGGAATGGCAATTCGCTTAAAATCTATGGTCAAACCGAGCAATCCGGTCAACTTGTCGCCAATGGTGGTTCACAAAGTGCCGGTATTGGTGGCGGACAGAAGCAGAACGGCTCTAATATCACCATCAATGGCGGTATAGTCACTGCCAATGGCGGAGAGCATGGTGCTGGTATAGGTGGAGGATATTATGGTTCCGGTTCTAATATCACCATCAATGGCGGTATAGTCACTGCCAATGGTAGAGAGCATGGTGCCGGTATTGGCGGAGGAGATTACGCTTCCGGCTCTAATATTACCATCAATGGCGGTATAGTCACTGCTAATGGAGGAAATGCCGCTGCCGGTATCG
>JAKSNZ010000025.1 GCA_024405855.1 Paludibacteraceae bacterium | reverse complement strand
ACCCCGATGCGGCAAACTTCTCAAGTTTTGCAATACCCTCATCTACAGAGAAATCAGGGTTTCCGTACTTGTCAGCGTGAATGGCAAAGAATGTCTCATTCTCCTTTGCAAATTGTGCATAGGCATTATGTGCGTGTGCCGCACCTCTTGTGCCTGAGACCTCAGGGGCGTATGAGAATACTAAGTTGTTTACAAGTTGGTCATAGTCAGCAAGTCCGTAACTCTCAACTATAGATGTACGCATAAAGCCTTGTCTCTCCATAGATGTCTTGTCCCAATTTATTTGAGACTTACTGCCTGTAGTGCCGCTTGATGTAAAGGTTTTTACTATCTCACTTTCAGGAAGGCTCAGCAGTTTACGCTCCTTAAAGGCGGTGACAAATATGGCAGGAATGTGAAGTATGTCATCTTCTGAGTTTATGTCATTTACAGAGAATCCATACTGCCGCTGTATGCCATTAAATATTACAGAGTGCTGGGAATGGAACTCGAACATCTCACGCACCGATTCCAAGAACAGCCTCGATGTGCCACCATAGTCAAAGGCATCTCTATGCTCAAAAAGTTTATTTGTCTTTTCCTCTGTCATAGTACTCTCTTATCTATAATTTTTTTGATTTTACCGGTAATTGGATTACGAGGCAGGCTTCCAAGCGGTTGCAGCACCACCTCATATCTATTGAAGAACCCTAACTCCTCACCACCTTTCAAATCCTTTATAATCTCTTGCAGGCGGCTCCTTAGTTTGAGTGCCGAATCTTTATGTTTCTCAGGCTCATCACACTCCACTGTAAGTATTACATTCATTTTGTTGCCAATGTCTTCAAGCACAAGTTGGAAGTTCATGCTCAAATCTCCGAATTCAGAGATTCCTTTCTCAAACTCCCCGATGGTTACGTATGCACCGCCAAGTTTGAAATCTTCTCCCGCACGTCCTGCAAGTTGGAATATGCCTTTATCCTTGTCAATCCACTTTGCCATATCGCCTATGCGGTAACGGATAATAGGTTGCAGTTTGCGTACAAGATTGGTTATCACAATCTCACCAAACTCACCATTCTGTACAGGTTGCAGGGTATCGGGGTTAAGAATTTCAATAAATTGGAAGTCTTGTGGCAGATGATAGGTGCCAAAACCGTCATCAAGGGTCTGAATGCCCATAATGCCACAATCACTGCTGGTGTAGGCAAGTGCCTTTATATACTTGACACCTAACCATTTACGTACATGAGCCTCCGCCTCACGGCTTAGTTGCTCTCCTGCATACGCTATAAGTCTCAGATTCTTGAACGGCTTGCCCTCTTTTTTTGCAAGGTCTGCCAAAAATACAAACATAGTAGGCAGTGAGACCATAACTGTAGGTTCATATTGGCGGCATATCTTGTAAATATCTTCTATTGGAATGTTGCTTGAAATAGGTAGGTGGACACCGCAGGAGTGGGTAATCATTTCGTGTACCCCTATGAATGATGGCCAAAGATGACCTGCTACAAACAGGTTTGCAATTACGTCATCGGGCTTAACTCCTAATGTCAAAAACGCTTCACCTTGTTTTCCGCAAAAAGCGTCCCACTCAGCGTTTGAGAGAACTACTGTTCTTGCAACACCTGTAGAGCCTCCTGTTGACAGCACTATGGCGTTTTCAAGCGGTGCCGTCAGCATTGCCGTTGAGGCAGGGTATGTATTCTGAAACAAATCATTGCGTGTAAGGAACGGCACTTTAAGCCAATCCTCATAACTTTCAGGCACTTTAATACCCTTATACTTATCTGCATAATAGGGTGATTTCAACGCCTCCTTAAAAATATCAAATGCTTTGTTCATAGATTTTTACTTTGCAAATTTTATATAAAAGCAGCCCTATGGCTACTGCCAAGACATCTCCAATCCAAAATGAGTGCCATATAAGGTCAGGTCTTATTTTAACTATGCACCACATTACAGGAGCCACCATAAATGAGTGTGTTATTGCCAAAATGCAAGAGAGTGTCCTCCTTTTTTGAATAAGGCATATTACAAACAGCAGGTAACTTATGCCAAAGAATGGGAAACAGATACAGAATATGCGTAAGGCAGGTATGGTAAGTTCCAGACATTCTCCATTTAGTCCAAACAGCATTGCAATGGGGGAGGCAAGAACATTGACAATTATTACAAGTGCCACGCCACTTGCAACAAGCACAATGGCTGACATTTTTACCACCCATCTGACACCTTGCTTGTTGCCTTCTCCACCTAATCTGCCTGCAAGGGGCTGCAGTGCCTGTGATGTGCCTGCAACCACCATATTCATAAACATAAGCACCGCCATTAGCACTGCCATTATTGACATTCCGTATGTTGGCAAGGTCTCCATAATTATATGATTAACCCAAAGTACACGAACAAACATTGTGGCAGTGTCCGCTACAAGCGGAAGTCCCATAGTAAGCAGGCTTATAATAGCCACCTCCTTAAAGTTAGTGCTTAATTTCAGGGTGCTGTCCTTATATGTAAAGTGTATGCACATTAGTGCCAAAGCCAACGCATAGCCTGTGGCGGTAGCCCATGCCGCACCACCTATACCCATTCCAAAGAATTTTATATAGACGTAATCACATGTAAGGTTCACCACATTTGCCAAAATCATTGCCACAAGTACAAGTCTCGGACTGTTATCTGTTCTAATGTATGCGGCTAAATTCTGTATCATAAAGAAGAGCGGGGCAGTGTAGAACATAACCACACCGTATGCCTTGGCATCTGCAAAAAGAGTGGTATCCGAGCAGAACACTTTAATGCACGCATCGGGGCAAACAAGACCTAAAGCGGTGAATATGAATCCAATGGCAAGTGTCAGTATAGATGACATTGTAAAGTACCCATTAGATACATTGTAGTTTTTCTGCCCTATTCCGTATGCAGCAAGTAGGGCTCCACCCATACACATAAGCATTATTAGTGCCACAGAGAGTTGGACAAACGGCATCATAATGTTAATTGCCGCCAAACCTGTATGCCCTATAAGGTTGCCCACAATTATACCGTCAACCATAACAGCAAGTGCCGTGGTAAGTGATGTCAGCACCGCCGATATCAGATACCTTGAGAACATTGTCTTTATCTCTTCTTTGGTTGTCATTGGTTGTCAGTCTATTATGAATTTGTGTTTAGTGCCTGTCTGTATGTTGTTAATGTCATCTACCTTAAGTCTTATTAGCGGTACATTTACAGATTTAGAGAGATTCTGGTATTTTATGCGGAACTCTGCACTGTAATCACAAAGGTAATCAATAAGTTTGCTGAAATACTTTGATTCCAATGCGTTGCGTTTGCTTTCAATATTCTGTGTGCGTATGTAAATCTTAAATTCAAGGTACGCTATGCCCTCTGTCTGTTTCTCTGATATGGTAAACAGTCCGCCATACTCCATATCTTTTGGCAGTGACAAAAGAAACTCCTGTATGTCATTTATCATAAGGTTAGTGCCGTAGAAAATAACGGCATTGCCTACACGTCCATAGATGTACATAACTCTGCCTGCCTTGATGTTTGACAGCAACGGTGCCACAAGTTCCTGTGGTACATCTTTTAACTGTTCCTCTGTAATTAATCCGCCTGAATCGGCTGTGTTATAGCGTACAAGTGGAATGAATTGGTCTTTTGTAACCACTATGTTGCCGTCAATAGCCTCTATATAGACATCGGGGCTGAGGCATTCAAGTATCATAGGGGTGGATTCTGAACCAAACACCTTTTTTGAGAGTTCAGGGTGCTTGTAGAAATATTTTCTAAGTTTTATGCTGTTCTCAGTCTCTTGTGATACATAACCGGTATCGGCACTGCCATAACCTGTCCACACTATATTGTAGGCATCTTTAGGGTGCCCGAACAGTTCACAAACATACTCACGGAATGATTCTGTGTAATACTCTCCGACTACTGCAAAATAGACGCTTGCTTTAGGCAGTTCAATGTTATTCTGCTTGATAAGTGCGGCAATAAGCGGTAGATTACCTGGATTTGTTGTAATTATGATTTGGTCATATCTTTTATGGTACTGACCTATTACATCAACTGCGGTCTTTAGGTCAAGTCCGGGAGTTGCAAGGGTCATTCTGTATTTGCCACTCAATGCTATGTTACGGTATGCCGTGGCTATTTGCATTCCACCTATCCACATTCCAAATGCAAGGCACTCAACCATCAGGGTCTTTTTTGTGTCAATGTGATAGTTTGTAACAAACATTGTCTCAATGTTTTGCATATAATCAGCCTCATCTTGCGGACGCTTAGGCCAATATACAGCACCTGTTTTTGAGAATCCTGAACTTGCACCTATCAGGTGTATTTTATCCAATTCCCCCTCCTCACACAATTCTTCCATAGGGTAAGAAAGCAGATAATTGCTTTTTGTAAGCAAAGGCAAATCCTTAAATTCACCCGACCACTCAGGTGTCATCTTGCGGTATGCTGTTACGTTATTCCGTATCTTGGTTGCAAATTCTGTTACGTTCATAATAGTGCAAATGTACAAATTATTACAGCATTTTCAAAACTGCAAGGGGAAAATCAAGTGGTTTTGAATTTGGCTATGGTATATACATACCCTTTTTCTATGTTTTCAACTGTATGTAAGTTGTAGATATCGGGGGTGAGGATATCTTGCATAAAGTCTGTTATACCTGTACCTGTAAGTTTGCATACAGCCTCTTTCTGAGTCCAAAGTCTTGTAAAGGCAAGACTTGGATTTGCAGAGGTGCTTATGAGTGCGGACTCTTTCTTATTCATAACCTTATCTATTAGTCCGTCAGACGGCTGTCTTATGCCTTCAATGTCCACCCCGATGGGTTCTGTATCCACCGCCACCGCTATCCCTTTTTTGCAGTGGCTTATATTAAAATAAGTGCCTTTAAGTTGTTTTAAGAATGGTTTTCCGTTTTCTCCGTACCCCCAATCGGAGACTTTATCTGCGGAGCCTATTATATCCTGAAGCATACAATAAGATTTGAGAGAGGCAAACTGCCCAAACAGGTGCTTGAATTTCATAGCCTCTTCTCTACGCCAAGCAGGAACATTGTCAATCAGGCTTGCAATGGAATCCTGATTTATAGTGTCCATATCGTCAAAAATCTCCAACATCTATAGTATTTCAGGCAATGTAAACATTTTCATTGAGTTAGAACCTTTTATAAGGATTGTTTTTCCTGTAATAGGCTCTTTCTTTATAAACTCTTTTAAGGTATCAACGTTGTCAAAATTAAGGAATGTGTGGTCTACGGAGCCAAACCTTTTGCCAACAAGAATAACTTGTTCAAAGCCGGCGGACTGTAGCAACGATACTATTTTCTGATGTTCTGTTTCACTGTCTGCACCAAGTTCCCCCATATCACCAAGTATGGCACACTTATGGTCTGATTCCAAGTTCATGAAATTCTTTATGGCGGCGGTCATGCTGGTAGGATTGGCGTTATAGGCATCTACAATCAGAGTGTTGGAAGCGGTTTTTACCAACTGTGAACGGTTGTTAGATGGAGTATAATCCTCAAGAGCGGCCTTAATGTCATGCATCGGGACATCAAAAAATCTTCCCACACAAACTGCTGAAAGCAAGTTGGAAATATTATAATCTCCAATAAGTTTTGTATGAATATCAATCTCCTCATCAAAACATTCTACTTTAGCACTCAGATATGGAGTACCGTCTTTAATGACTTGACCGCTAACATAATTGGAATCTTTTTTGGTTAGTCCATAGCCAATGGTTTTAAGTCCACGTTCAGCAGCCATAGATGTAAGGTCTTCACTGTCAGAGAACAAGAATGCCATACCTCCGTTATCACGCAAGAAATCATAAAGTTCACCTTTGGTTCTTTTCACCCCCTCAAAACTGCCGAAACCCTCAAGATGTGCCCTGCCCACATTGGTTATAAGCCCATAGTTAGGACGCACTATATTTACAAGCGTCTTTATCTCTCCGGGGTGGTTAGCCCCCATCTCCACCACTGCAATTTTGTGTTGTGGCGTTATTTGCAGCAGTGTTTTTGGCACTCCAATATGATTATTGAAGTTACCTTGTGTATATAGCACATTGCCCTTTTTGCTCAATACGGCACTTACCAACTCTTTAGTTGTGGTTTTTCCGTTAGTTCCTGTTATGCCTACAATGGTGGTGCCAAGTGCCTTTCTGTGTTCCGCCGCCAAATTCTGTAAAGCATTAAGTACATCTTCAACAACTATGAAACGGCTGTCAACAGCAATTTTAGGGTCATCAACCACAGCGTATGCACAGCCTTTTTTCAAAGCACTGAGTGCGTACTGGTTCCCGTCAAAACTTTCACCCTTCAGGGCAAAAAACATGGAGCCTTTAGGGCAGTCTCTGCTGTCTGTTGTAATGACTCCGCACTCTAAAAATTTGTTATAAAGTTCCATTGTTTCACCTTTTTTGCAAAATTACGCAAAAAACTTGTAACTTTACGCCCAAATACTATTCATAATATGAACAAAAGCAAAATATTTTTGTACGTAGCCGTAATGGCATCGGGATTAGCCCTAATGACATTGATAGGATGTAAAAAAGGTTCCACAAATCATGACGTTCAGATAAGTGCATTCTCTTTTCAGACCTCTACACTTGCACCTGATATAAGGAGTACAACCTTTATTGTTGATACACTAAATAAAATAATTTATAACGTTGACTCTCTTGCATTTACTGATGACCTTACAAAACAGGTGCCTGTTGTCTCATGTTTTGCAAAGCCTGATGAACTTAGAATTAATGATGTGTCTTGGAATCAGGTTGACTCTGTAGATGTTTCCAATCCGTTCAAACTGACGGTTGTATCGTCTGATAAAAAAATAGTGAACGATTATAAGGTTACAGTGATAAAGCATAAGGTTGATGCAAACCAGATAACTTGGACTTCATATAGTACAAATATGCCTGCTGACGGATTTAACGGCGGTAAGGTTATGGTTTCAGATTACGGATACCTGTTTGTTGGAGTTGACAAATCATCAAAGACTGTAGTCTATACAAGTGAAAATGGAAGCAGTTGGACAAAACAGTCAGAAAGCGGAGTTTCTCTGAATCTTTCAACTCTCTTTATGCCTATTAATTTTATGGCAACGTCAACCGCTTTTGCCGTTGGAACAGACAAGTGTCTGTACATAATGAACGCAGATACATATCTTTTTGAAAAGGCTGACGTTTCATTAACAGACGGTTACACTCTTACCGATATTATTGGGGAGTATGAACAGACGGTTCTGTTACTTGCCGTAAAGGATAATATGCCTGCTGTTTTTGGATATGCTGAAGGAACAGTTAAATTAATCACCCAACTGTTGCCTGCAGGTTTTCCAATAAAGGGCAATACCGCCAAGTGTACGGTGCTGTTTGACGAGGTTGCAGGTGAAAATACATACGCCTCATATCTTATTGGAGGTGAAAGTGCTACCGGATTGGTTCAAGGTGTGTATTCAGAAGATGACGGAATTTATTGGACAAATGTTATAAAGAACACAGACTATTGTTTTCCTCCATTAAAGAACGCATCTGCTGTGTGGTATGACAAGCGCCTGTTTGTTTATGGAGGTCAACTTTCAGACGGCAGTTACACTAAAGGTTACCATAGTTTTGACTCAGGCTTTTCATGGACGGCTCTTACTGTGGCTGAGAATCTTCCGTCAGATTGTGAACTTGCGTATAATATAAGTGCTGTCCATAAAAGGTATGATGATTATATGTACATTTTTGGAGGCTATACTACAAACGGAACCTATAAGTTCCAATGTTACAAAGGTATTGCCATTCATAAAAGTTTTATTATACAATAGTATATGAAGGTTCTTTTTCCTGGCTCTTTCAATCCGTTTACAATAGGTCATAAGAATATAGTTGACCGTGCCTGCCAAATGTTTGACAAGGTGGTGATTGCTGTTGGTGTTAATTCAGAAAAGCACTCCGATACGGAATCTTCAGCATCGTTGGTTGACAGTATAAAAAAAATCTACAACGGCAACTCCAAAGTGGAGGTTATAAGTTACAATACACTTACCGCACAGGTTGTTAAAGAGATGGGCATAGACTTCATAATAAGGGGAATCCGTAACTCTGCTGACCTTGATTATGAGAATGAAATAACCCGCGTGAACTACACTGTTTTTGGAGTTGAAACCCTCTACATGCTTGCAGACCCCAAACTTAAAGAAGTATCATCTACCATAGCCCGTGAGCTGCATAAGTATGGGGTGGAGGTTTAACATTTTTCGCATTGCAGTTGCTCACCACCTAAACGCATACCCTATTTGTATTACATGCACCCGTTTGTTAAAATGGTTATTGATGTCGGGTTTCAATATTTGAACCCACTGCCACCTAAGAACTCTCGTAGCAGAGAGGTTGCCGGAATGTCATTGAAGTTTATAGGTTGTATAAATCTTAACATTGTGCGTAATCGGTATGCAATAGGGTAGGCATCGCTGTAATGGGGTACTTCCATAAGTAGAGGTATGGCTTGTCGGCTGGTGGCGGCAAGTTCAAACAGCAGAGATGAATTAAACATTTCATCAGCCTCCTCCTGGAACGGGTCAATCCATTTAACCTCACCACGCCTTACGCTTGGCCACCTTAATATGGTGTCTTCAGCAGAGTAACCGCGATACTTGAAATCCCTGATTATTCGGCGTAACAGACGGGTGTCATCTGCAGGAATACATATATGGTCATTCAGTGACATTGTGTTTAACGCCGATACAAAAATTTTGAAAAGAGCCTTTTCTGGCAGTGTTTTTGTAAGTTCCGGGTTAAGAGCGTGCGTGCCTTCAATAATAAGCACCTCAGAATCATTTAGTTTTAGAGGAACAGGAGTCTCATTTCTAAGCCCTGTTTCAAAATTATATACAGGAGTGTTTACGCATTCACCCTTTATCAAGCCCTCCAAATCAGCATAGAATTTAGGAAGGTCAAGAGAGTAGAGCGATTCAAAATCAAGTTGCCCGTTCTCATCAATAGGATTCATGTTGCGGTTTACAAAGTAGTTGTCAAGTGACAGAGGCACAGGTTTTACCCCCGATGCCGCAAGTTGTACACTCAGTCTCTTTGAAAAAGTGGTTTTGCCTGACGATGAAGGACCTGCAATAAGTACAACTTTTATTTTTGAATCAGAGGTTATCTTGTCTGATATGCGGACAATGTTCTTTTCATGACGAGCCTCAGAAATCATTATCATGACAGGCAGGTTGTCTTTGGATATATTGTTCAGTTCTGCAATGCCTGTAAGTCTTGCCTTATGTTCAAGGCTCCAATTATTCTTATAGGTATTGTAGAGCCTTGGCATATCAACAAGCGGCATTACTGTGTCTTCAGATTTTGGGTCAGGCAGTTGGAGTAGCCATCCGTCATTGTACGGTTGCAGGTCAAACACCTTAAGATATGATGTTGAGGGAACAGTTCCCGTAACAACATAGTCAACGGTCTCATCTAATTTATAATATGTGGTGTAAAATGACTTTCTGAATTTGAGCAGATTGGCGGCAGCCGTATTACCTCTATCCTCCATTAACTTTACAACTTCAACGGTAGGTTTTGAAAAAGATTGAAAAGGAATGTCATTCTCAATTATTTGCCTCATTTTTTTCTTTATAATGTTGCCTGTAACATGTAGTACAGCAATAGGTCCGTCAAATATACGGACAAAGTAACCGTTTGATATTGAATGCTCTATGATAAATGAGCCGTGTTTTATAGTGTCAGAAACAGCCTTGCCAAGAACAAGTGTCAGTGAATTCAGGTAAATCTCCCTGCCTTCAGGGTCTGCTACGGTTACAAACCTTACGGTTTTGTTTTGAAACAGTTTGGTTGATAACCCCGATGCCACATTATTTACCGTAGCACCTATTATTGAATACTTGTTGTGTGGATACAACATATCCCTTAACTCTGCCAAGGAGGTGCCTTCAGCAAGGTTAAGTGTCTTTCCTAAATTTTTTACTACTACTTCAATCATACTTTATCACAAACTCTTCACTATTCACTATTCTTTATTCACTATTAACTTTTAAGGTACCGGGTCATACCCACTGCCTCCCCATGGGTGGCATCGGGCAAGCCTTTTAATCCCAAGCCAACCTCCCTTGAAAATTCCGTATTTCTTAACCGCTTCAACCATATATTGAGAGCAAGTGGGTGTATACCTGCAAGACGGCGGTGTCAACGGTGAAATACAGGCTCTATAAAAGTAGACCGGTAACAGGAATATGGTTCTTATGACATTTTTCAAGAAATTCATTTCACTGACTTGCCGGTTGCCATTATCATCAGTATCCACGATATTGTAATGTATATCGCCATTGACAATGCAAGTCCAAAGAATCCGCAGAGAAGAATGAGAACGGCACTTAAGACAATGAAAATGATTTGAAGTTTCCCTTTCTCCTTTAATGAGAACATTGGAATTTCAGAAACAAGCAGATAGCATATTGTGCCTGTAAGTATAAGAAGTACGGCGATTCCCACGCCAGGGCATTGCCATAGCATTGAGAATTCAGGCCAATCCATCCATAGAAATGATGCGGTGGGGGCGTTTGCCATACCTGCTATCATAAGTGCGTTGGCAGGGGTAGGCAGTCCGATAAATGATTTGGACTGACGGGTGTCATTATTGAACTTTGCAAGCCTGATGGCTGAAAAAACAGCAATAAGAAATGCTAAGAAAGGCACTGTCATTCTTGCAAGTTCAGAAGTGAAAGGATATTGTCTGAATATGGCAAACATTATGGATGCAGGAGCCAGACCAAAGGTAATGTCATCTGCAAGTGAGTCCAAATCCTTGCCAATAATGGAGTGGGCATTAAGCATACGGGCTGAGAATCCGTCAAAAAAGTCAAATATGGCACCTAACGCAATAAACAGCGATGAGTATAGAAAGCACTCCTGTTGGGTATACCCAATAAGTGACAGGATATTTACATCAACCGATGCCATAATTGCAAACACCGTTGCAATGCAACCTGAAAAGAGATTCAGACTTGTCAGTGTATTTGGAATATATTTCCTCATAATGAGAAATCTTTTGGCTCAGGAGCCGGAGACTCCAGAATCTTGCCGTTTACATCAATCCTAAAATAAGCAGGAGCGTTTTTAACATCAAATACCTTTATAAACTCCTTGTTCTCTTTGCCAAGCAAAATGAAATACCTCTCTCCAATTTTTGACGTTGCCTCATCAACCTTAGCCTTGTCTGCGTCTGTAAAGATTACAAGAACAGTGCATCTGCCATGCCATTTCTTGTTGCTGATTTTTGCAAATTCAACATCGCTGAGGCTTTTGCCTAACATTGAATTAGCAAAAATAATAAAAATTTGTGAAGAATCAAAATCTTTTAGGTCAAACTCTTCTCCGTCAATGTTCTTTATTTTAGTGACAGATGTATATGCGTTCTTTGCCGCAATGCCTAACCTCTCTTTTGCTCTGTTTGCTATTGCTTGATTTTCAGGTGTTTGTATGCTATTTAGAGCAGATACAGGTAATGTCTTTGCAAGCACATGATGAATGATGACAAGTTCCTGCAAGGGTTTGTTGTCTTTAAGTGCAGAGATATCTTTGTAGTTTTCAAAAAGCACATTGAAGGCGTCCCAATAAGCGGGGTTATGATAGGCTATAGGCTGGCTCATAAAAAATGCGTCAATGGCGGTATAGGGTTGCGTAGGCTCATAAAGATTTATCAGAATGGCATAGTTGCAGTATCTGTAGGTGGTGAAAAAAGGGTCTGAATCACCGTAGTCATACTCCAATTTCATGTATTCCGTTTCAATTTTTTCAGGAGTTATGTCTTCCTTTATAAGGCGGTTGAAAGCCTCATCAAATGCGTCATCAAATGCGGTGATTCTTAAATTCAGGTCATCCGATGCAGGATTGTTCAGACTGAGAAGTATCTCCTGCGGTTTGAAATAAGGGTTCAGATTGTCTTCTTCAGTTGGCAACCTAAGAGCAGGAAGATTTACATTATAGTCTTTATATGGCTCAACAAACAAGGCACACTTGTAATAGCCCAAATACAACAGACATTTTGTAGCGCGTACAAGCGTATTGGTGTTGAATTGAAAATGACCTGTGCTGTCAACAGTGCAGCGGTCAACAAGAACAGTGTGATGTGTAAGTCCGTCCTCTTCATAAATAAGGTCTAATGTGTGGTTTGCATAATCTTTTGCAATGCCAAATACAGAGCCTCCTGCCGCTTTTATAAGAGATATGTTGCATAAGAGCAGGGCGGCAATAATGAATCCTCTGCCTGCCATAAATCTGAATATTTTTGCCTTGTTTTTCATCTCTTTTGGGTCTCCTTTTATGGTTTTGGCCTTCGCCGATTCCAAATTCTGTCTTATTTTTTCGTACTCTTCAGGGTCAATGGCACCAATTGCCTCACTGATAAACCGTTCTGGAATCTGTTTTCCGTGCAGAGCGTATTCAATTTTGCGTTTACCCCATTTGCTGAACCTAAGCTTATCAAAAGTGAATGCACGTGCGTATCGTTGTTCATTAATGAATCCCTCTTTTTCAAGTTTTTTCAATATTTCAGCCTGCTCCTCTTCCTCAATGCCAAGCCTCTGCATTTTATCACGCACCTCTGCCTTACAACGCTCCACGCCAGCACAGTAGTTTGATAGTTTTATGTAGTTCTCCCTATTCATTTGTTTATAAGTACTTGCATGTTTCCCCAATCTTCTTCGCTTTAACTTCTTCCGGTGTTCCTGTGCAAAGCACCTTGCCTCCGTCTATGCCACCTTCAGGACCCATGTCAATAAGATAATCAGCGTGGCGTATCACATCAATGTTATGCTCTATCACAATCAATGAGTTTCCTCTGTTAACAAGCCGGTCAAGCACTCCAAGCAATATGTTAATATCCTCAAAATGAAGCCCTGTTGTGGGTTCGTCAAGAATATAAAGGGTCTTTCCCGTATCCTTTTTTATAAGTTCGGCGGCAAGTTTTACACGCTGGTTCTCTCCACCTGACAATGTATTAGACGGTTGTCCAAGCTTTAAGTAACCTAACCCTACGCTCTGAACCACTTTCAGTTTCTGTAGCAGCATTGGAATATTCTCAAAAAACTCAACTGCCTGATTGAAGGTCATGTCAAGAACGTCGCCAATGGATTTTCCCTTGTACCTTACCTCAAGTGTCTCTCTGTTGTATCTTTTGCCTCTGCAAACAGGACATGGGACATACACATTTGACATAAATCCCATTTCAAGGCACTTATATCCGTTGCCACCACATTCAGGACATCTGCCACCTTTCACATTAAATGAAAATCTGCCAGCCTTATATCCTCTTATTTTTGATTCGGGTAAGGCAACAAACATCTCTCTGATGTCAGCAAAAATGCCTATATATGTGGCAGGATTTGACCTTGGAGTACGTCCGATAGGGGATTGGTCAACCGCTATAACCTTATCAATGTTATCAATGCCGTCAATCTGCTTGTAAGGCAGAGGCTCCGCAATACTATGATAGAACTTTTTACTGAGAGCCTTTTGCAGTGTTGCATTTATAAGGCTTGACTTTCCGCTGCCTGACACACCTGTAACACAAATGAATTTTCCTAACGGAAATTCCACATCAACATTTTTCAGATTATTGCCTGTTGCTCCAATAATCTTTAGAAACTTTCCGTTACCGGCACGCCTTTCAGCAGGAATCTCTATCTTTTTTTTGCCATTCAGGTATCGGGTGGTAAGAGTGTCAGATTTAAGCATATCTTGAAGAGTGCCGGCAAACACCACTTCGCCTCCAAGTCTGCCTGCCTTTGGACCCATATCAATAATGTAGTCAGCGGAGAGCATCATCTCCATGTCATGTTCCACCACAATAACGGTGTTGCCCGTATCGCGTAACTCTTTCAGTGAATTTATAAGTTTTATATTGTCACGCGGATGTAAACCTATGCTTGGCTCATCAAGAATATACAGGACATTAACAAGATTTGAGCCTATTTGGGTTGCAAGCCTGATACGCTGGCTCTCACCGCCTGAAAGGCTTGCTGATGAACGACTGAGTTGCAAATATGTAAGACCTACGTCAAGCAGGAATTTAAGCCTTTTAAGAATCTCCTTTACAATGGGGCGTGCAATCTTCTTTTGGTTCTCAGTAAGTTTTGGTTCAAGTTCTTCAAACCACTTGTACAACTCCGATATGTCCATGTTTGAGAGTTCCACAATGTTTTTACCTGCGATACGGTAGAAAAGAGCCTCTTTTTTTAGTCTGCTTCCGCCACATTCAGGGCAGACTATTGTTTGTGAGAACTGTTCCGCCCATTTCTTTTCAGTGGCGGAAGCCTCATTATCCTCAATGTTTATGTAGGCGGCAATGCCGTTATATGTTGTGGCATAACCACTTACACCCTCAACAGGGCTTTTTATTACAACATTGTCTTCACAACCATTAATAAGTACGTCAATCAGTTCCTCTGACAATTCCTTTACAGGGGTGTCAATGCTGAAACCATAGTCTTCACACAGCGTTGCTATTTGGGTGAAGATAAGGGTTGATTTTGATTTTCCAAGAGGTGCAATGGCACCGTCCTTAATGGAAAGATTCTTGTTTGGAATTATTTTGTCAATATCAACTTGAGTTATGAACCCTGTTCCGTGGCATTTTTTGCAACAACCCTTTGGAGAGTTGAAAGAGAAGTCATGTGGGGCGGGAGTCTCGTATGAAATGCCTGATGTAGGACACATCAGGCGGCTTGAAAAGTAGTGGATTTTACTTTCATCATCCTTCTCAATAATCATAGCCAAGCCATCGCCCTGCTCCAACGCTGTTTTTATGGAACGGCGGATTCTTGCCTCGTCATTAGCGGAAATGACAAGTCGGTCAATAACTACCTCAATATCATGTGTTTTGTATCGGTCAAGCCGCATGCCAACCCCTATCTGCTCTATTTTCCCATCAATGCGTACATTCAGGTAACCTTTTTTTCTAAGTGTTTCAAAGAGTTCCCTGTAGTGTCCTTTCCTGCCTCTGACAAGTGGAGACAGTATATAGACTTTTTTATTGTCACAGGTTGATAATATCAGGTCAATTATTTGGTCTTCAGTGTATTTAACCATTTTTTTACCTGTAACGTATGAGTATGCCTCCGCTGCCCTTGCAAAAAGCAGACGCATATAGTCATAAATTTCAGTTGTGGTGCCTACAGTTGAGCGTGGATTGTTGTTTACGGTCTTCTGTTGAATAGCAATAACAGGGCATAAACCTGTAATTTGGTCAACATCAGGACGTTCTCCTCCTCCAAGAAATTGTCTGGCGTATGCTGAGAAAGTTTCAATATACCGTCTTTGACCTTCAGAATATATGGTGTCAAAAGCAAGTGAAGACTTACCACTGCCGCTAAGCCCTGTAATAACTGTAAGGCTCCTATGTGGAATTTGCACTGAAATATTCTTCAGGTTATGTTCACGCGCTCCAAATATGTTTATATAGTTAGTAATAGGACTAATTTTTATAGTGAATAGTTAATAAAGAATAGTGAATAGTGATTTTTCCCCTTTAGGGGAGGAAAGAAGGGGCACTATTCTTTATTCACTATTAACTTGTTTCACTGCTTGTTCTATTTTGCTGTACTCTTCAATTTTATTGCTGATGTATATGAACGCCACATCGTAGCCGTCAGGAAACTTGTTCTGACGATATGCGGCACGTATCAACCGTTTGACTCTGTTGCGGTCAACGGCGTTATGAAACCTCTTTTTTGAAACACTTATAAGAATGCGTGCGGCATCGGTGTCCTCTCTTTTACGGGCAACAATAAGCAGAGGGAAGGAATGAAATTTCTTTCCTTGTGCAAACAACTCTTCTATTGCTGTCTCTGAACAGAGCCGTTCAGTTTTCTGTAGGGTGTTGCGTAGCATATACCCTCCTTATTTCTTGCCAATCTTATTCTCTTTGAAGAATATGTCAATTGCTCCTGCCATTGACTGAGCCTTTTCATTTGGGGCCGCAAGGTCAAGTCTCAGACCTGCATCGGTAACGGCTTTTGCCGTTGATGCTCCAAAGGTGGCTATTACGGTATCTCCCTGGTTGAATTTAGGGAAATTCTTTTTCAATGAGTTTATTCCTTCCGGGCTGAAGAACACAAGCATGTCATAGTCAAATGGTTCATCAGGAGTAAAGTCATTGCTCACCGTCTTGTAAAAGGCGGCTTTCTGAAAATTGATTCCGTTTTCTGAAAGGATATTTGCATTGTTGTCTTTATTGACATCGGCAACGGCAAAAAGATATTTTTCCGTGCTGTGTCTTTTTATTGAAGGCAAAAGGTCTGCAAATTTTCCGGTTGTGGAGAAAAAAATCTTGCGTTTTCTGTACTGAATGTATTTTTGCAGATACAGGGCAACACTTTCAGATATGCAGAAATACTTCATATCCTCAGGAATGTTTGTACGCATCTCCTTGCAAAGGCGGAAAAAGTGGTCAATTGCCGTTTTTGCTGTAAAGATAATGGCGGTGTAGTCAAGAACCTCTATCTTCTGTGCCATGAACTCCTGAAAGGAGAGACCTTCCACTTTTATGAAAGGACGGAACACCACATTTACTCCATATTTTGTAGCAATGTCAAAATATGGGGATTTTTCTGTTTGAGGTTGTGGTTGCGATATTAGAATCTTCTTAATTTTCACGTCAGTAATGTAAGTGCTTTTACAAGCGTTAATGTTGGCATAAATTCGAGGGTGCAAAGGTACAAAAAAAGACGTAAAATAGAAAAATTATTGGTGGAAAAAGTTGTCAGAAAAATGTAAGATATGCCTACGCAATACAGAATCCAATTTATTACAGCAACAATGGTTGCTGTGGTTTCTGTACAATCAATGGCAAACCCTAAAATTATGCAGGAAACAAATGCAAATAAGCCTGACAAAACTGTAAGTTGATGGTATCGGGATATGAAATTTCTTTCAATTCCGGGAAACATTGTATTGAAAAACAGTGCCACAATAAGATATTTGACGGCAAAAAACACAAACAGAATGCCTGTGCATATCCAAAATGAAGTCCATGTCTTATCAATGGGAACCACTTGCAGAATAAGGAAACCGTAACCGAACAGGGCAAACAGTGCAAGTATCAGTGAAACAAGGTTTACATTAGGTGCCGTGTTGTTGAACTTTCTAACAGAGGCAGGGGTGAAGATTGAGGAGAATATATTGATTCCAGCCACCCTGTTTGAATATACAAAAAAACTCACCGATACAGTAAACAGCAGTATCAGCGTAATAAAGGCAGTGGTGTTTAATATTGGATGTGTTAAAGGCATAAAAAAACTCCCAAACCTAAAGGAGATTTGGGAGATGTTGTCAAAGATTAGTCATCAAGTTCAGCGTATGCGGCACCCAACCATATAGAGAATTTATTGTCACCACCATACACAATTCGGGTTTGTGCACCACGATCAGGGAATCTAAAAGCAGTTGCTTCTATTTTATGATTCACTTTGATTGTGAAATCCGCTGCGTTTGTCTTTTTTGCTTCGTTCTTGAACTGTGACATACTAGAGGTTTGCAGTTCAGTGGTATTTGTCATAATTTCACCGGCACAGATAGTTTTGTATCTTTTGAGTATTTGGTCAGTGTTTATTATAAATTCATTGAGATACTCTTTGTACTTTGAACTTTCAAACATCTTTACGTAGTCTGCCTGAGTAACAATACCATTAGCATAAAATAGATTCCATCCTTCGTCTTCACCTTTTTGGTAAATAACTTGACCACCTTCATCACTAACCTTTTGGAACCCTTGTGCTAAAATTGTTTTTTCAAAATCCTTGCCGTCAGTTTCAAGGGCAGACTCTGCAAAATCAAGAATTTTATCAGCGTTTTCTCTTTTTGCCTTATCCTCTTTGTTACAAGACACAAGTGCAAGCATTAAACCTAATGCCAACACAGAAATTAACTTTAAGTTTTTCATTTTTGAAGGTTTTAGAAATTAAGGCAAAGTTAGTGAAAAAAATATATACTTACAACTTTTTACATTGTTTTTTGTTTACAACATAAATATGTTTCAGCAAACTTATATACAATGATACCTGCGGCAACGCTTACATTGAGAGAGTGTTTTGTGCCATATTGAGGTATTTCTACAGCCCCTTGACAGGTGTCAACAACATCTTGTCTTACTCCATTGACCTCATTGCCTAAAACTATTGCATATTTTTTGTTTGGGTCAACCTTAAAGTCATTTATCATTACGCTTCCTTCAGTCTGCTCCAATGCCCAAATTTCATAGCCCTCATCCTTTAGAGCCTCAACCGCTTTCATTGTATCTTCAAAGTAGTGCCACCAAACTGACTCTTCCGCACCCAATGCCGTTTTGTGTATTTCAGCAGAGGGTGGAGTGCCGCTTATTCCGCACAGCCACACTCCTTCCAGACGGAACGCATCGGCAGTACGGAAAAAGGAGCCTATGTTATTGAGGCTTCTGACATTATCACTGACAATAACCAAAGGGGTTTTCTTAGCCATTTTGAACTGCTTAGGGCTAAGCCTTTTCATATCAAGTACGGTAAGTTTTCTCATAAGTCATTGTATGCTATATTGTGATTTTCCTGCAAAAATAACGAATTTATTTTTTATATGGTCATTTATGCTTATCTTTGTAGGTGAAATATTAAAATTAACTTATAAACAAAAACTTACAAAAAAATGAAAAACTTGAAATTAATTTCTGTGTTGGCATTGGGTTTAATGCTTGCACTTGTGTCTTGTAACAAAGAGGACAAAGCTCAAAGAAAATCTGTCGATGACACTCTTAGTTTGGCAAAATCTGCCCTTGAAACTGACGGCAAGGAGTTTGAAAAAAAGATATTGGCACAAGGCTATACAAAGATTGAAGAATCGGATGCCTCCATTTCATACTTAAAAGGTGAGAATGAAGGATGGATACTTACAAAGAAATATGGTGAAATTCAAATTGCCTTACATGTAAAGCAGTTTGAAGGTTCTCAGTACAATGAATATCTCAATGAACTGATAACAAACGCTGACCAACTAACCAAAACCTATAAAGACGTATTTCAAGGTTTGATTATGACACAGGTCACTATGTCTAGTTATACTGGTATATCTCAATTCAAGAATGAAGTGAAAAAGACTCAAGCAAGTGATTTTATAGAAAAAAACTTTGTTTCAGCAGCGGGTATAAATGCTTTTGAAGGACTTGTTGCATTAACCCAAATTCTGTATACAGAGAAAAAATTCCAACTTTCTTTGGGTGTTTCAACTCCCAATGTTGACTAACTGGCTTTATGGCTGAGATAAATGTTATAAAAGTAGGTGGAAAGATAGTTGAGGAGCAGGATTCTCTTAAGAATCTTCTTAAACTGTTTTCTGCAATGGACGGCAGTAAGGCGTTAGTTCATGGTGGCGGCAGGTCTGCCACCAGAATTGCAACTCTGTTAGGCATTGAGAGTAAGATGGTTGATGGGCGTAGAATCACTGATGCGGAAACTCTTAAGGTGGTTACAATGGTGTACGGAGGGCTTGTGAATAAGAATATTGTGGCAGGACTACAACAGTTAGGCGTAAACGCTCTTGGACTTACAGGTGCTGATATGGGTGTGGTTAAAAGCAATAAACGCCCTGTTAAGGAGATAGATTACGGTTTTGTGGGAGATGTAAAGAGTGTTGACGGCAAACGCCTTGCAGACCTTATAGCATCGGGGGTGGTACCTGTAATGGCACCGCTGAGTTTTAGTAAGGAGTATGGCTTGCTTAACACCAATGCCGATACCATAGCCGCAGAAACAGCCAAATCACTTGTTCCATACTATGATGTAACACTCACTTTTTGTTTTGAGAAGAACGGAGTGTTGTCTGATGAAAATGATGATGACAGCGTAATACCTGAAATAACACCAGCCCTATATGCGGAATACAAACAGAAAGGCATAATAACAGGCGGTATGATACCTAAAATAGACAATGCGTTTGAAGCGCTTAATGCAGGGGTCAAGAAAGTGGTGATTACAAAGGCGGAGAACCTTAATTCCGGTTTGGGAACCGTAATAGTTAATGTTTGATTTGTTAAAAATATTGATTTCAATTCCTTCTGTCAGCAGAGATGAGAAGGCAAAGGCTGACTTTCTTGAGGCTTGGCTTCAGGAGAAGGGGTGTGCCGTGCAGAGATTAGGCAACAATATTTGGTGTGTGGCAGAGGGGTATGATGCTTCAAAGCCTACCATTCTGCTAAATTCCCACATAGATACCGTTAAGCCTACAACATCTTGGAGCAGAGACCCGTATAAGGTTACTGAAGAGAATGGCAGAATTTATGGATTAGGTTCCAACGATGCCCACGCAAGTGTGGTATCGCTGATTTTCACATTCCTTAAACTAAAGGATACAAAACAGTCATATAATTTGGTGTTGCTGCTTAGTGCTGAGGAGGAGGTGTCAGGAAAGAACGGTATAGAGAGTGTGCTTGACAAACTGCCAAAAATAGATTTTGCAATAGTTGGGGAGCCAACATCCCTAAAAATGGCTGTGGCTGAAAAGGGGCTTATGGTACTTGACTGTGAGAGCAAAGGAAAGAGCGGACATGCAGCACGAAATGAGGGTGTGAATGCCATTTACAAGGCAATGGATGAGATAAAATGGTTCCAAACCTATAGATTTCCTAATAAATCAGAGTGGCTTGGTCCTGTAAATATGCAGGTTACAATAGTGAATGCTGGCACGCAACACAATGTGGTGCCTGACAAATGCACGTTTACAGTAGATGTAAGGCTTAATGAGTGCTATACGCATCAGGATATCTTGAATATTATTGAAGCAAATGTGCAGTGTAGCGTAACACCACGTTCAACCAGACTGAAACCGTCAGGCATAAGCGTTGAGCATCCTGCTGTACAAAAGTTTAAGGCAATGGGTGGAGAACTGTTTGGCTCATCAACAATGTCAGACCAGGCTTTGATGCCGTTTCCGTCTGTAAAATTGGGACCGGGTGATTCTGCCCGCTCACACACCGCTGATGAGTATATTTGCATTGATGAAATAATCAGTGCTGAAAATATATATTTCAAACTATTAGATGGATTAAAACTATGAGTAAAACATTTGCTATAATATTTGCTAAAGCAAGCGAACACTATTCCAAAACGACCCAAGCATAAAACGAAGTTTTTCCTTGAGGTTGTTTTGCTAGTGTGAGTGGTTTTAGCAAATATTATTGGTAGTAAATGTTTTACAATTGAAAATGATAGAAATAGAGAGGAAATATTTGGTAAATGCAAAGTGGTCTGCACCAAAAGAGGGTGGAGAGTATTTCCGTCAGGGATATTTGGCTGAAAACGGCGCAACCACAAGGGTTAGAATTATATCTCCAAAGGGGAATGGGGCTGACAAGCATGCGTATCTGACAATAAAAGGCAAGACAGTTGGTATAGCCAGACCTGAATTTGAATATGAAATTCCTGTTGATGATGCTGAACTGATGCTTAAGATGGCACTCTATCCAATAATTGAAAAATATAGATATAGGGTGACAGTTGGCGGAAAGGTTTGGGAGGTTGATGAGTTTTTAGGAGTGCATAAAGGGTTGGTTATTGCTGAAATAGAGTTGAACAGTGAAGATGAACAATTTGAAATGCCTGATTGGGTGGGAGAGGAAGTCTCACTTGACCGCAGTTACTCAAATGCCGCCCTTTCACGCAAGGCAGCAAAAATAATAGCCCTCCAACAAAAACTTAATGCGTAATGACTAATTACTAACTATATGAGATATCCTGCTGAATTTGATGACATACGCAGACTTTATGACGATGAGGTTAAGGAGTCTGTTTCAGAAATTTTGGGACAGCCTCAAATGCCGTCAATCATTGGAGCCGTTTTGGGCAATGACTATGCTGAATATTTTATAAGGAAACTAGCGGCGGCAGATTCCATTGATGGGGTTCAGCATGAGTCTATTTTAGACCTTATCACCACATTGGAACATAAAACCTGCCGTAGTGTCTCTCTTTTTGGAACAGAAAATGTTGATACTGATAATGGTAATCTGTTTGTGTCAAACCATAGGGACATTATTCTTGATTCCGCTTTTCTTAATGAACATTTGCTGTTTAAGGGACTGAACACCACACAGATTGCAATAGGAAACAATCTTTTTGTGTATCCTTGGATTAGCACTGCCGTAAGGTTGTGTAAGTCTTTTGTTGTAAAAAGAGACGGGAATATTAAGGAGCAGTTTCTTATTTCAAAACAACTGTCTGAATATATAAAGTTTACAAGAGAGAGCCTGAAGGAATCAATTTGGATTGCACAGCGAGAAGGCAGGGCAAAGGACTCAGATGACCGTACGGCACCTGCAATAATAAAGATGTTTTCAATGAGCGGCAGCCGTAATATTGCAGAATCGGTGGAATCTCTAAAAGTTACGCCGGTTTCAATAAATTATGAGTTTGACCCGTGCGACTATCTGAAAGCCAAAGAGTTCCAACTGAAAAGAGATTGTCCTGAATATAAGAAGTCTCCGCAAGATGACCTTATTAATATGAAGTCAGGGTTGATGGGCTATAAAGGAAAGGTGTCGTTTGTAATTGGCAAGCCGTTAAGTGGCTTGAACAGTATTGTAGGCGATGCACCACGCAATGAGCAGGCTCATTTAATCGCGGCTGAACTTGACAGGCAGATACATAAAGGTTATGTGCTGTACCCTAATAATTTTGTTGCCGCCGATATGCTTGAAAGTAGGCACAGATTCAAAGATAAGTATACAGAAAAGGATGTTGAGGCATTTAACGCTTATCTTAAGAGTAGAATTGATTTAATTGATGTACCAAATAAGGATTGTGAGTTTTTGAGGTCAAAAATTATTGAAATGTATGCCAACCCAGCCATCAATCAAGCCGCAGTACAGTGATACCATAGGTTTTAAGCGATATCTGTTACTTGAAAGGAGTTTCTCTCCCAATACGGTTGATGCGTACATTAGAGATGTGGAGAAACTGTTGGAGTATTTTGGTGCATCGGGGGTTGATTATAAAAAAGCCAAACAGGAGGATTTCAATGCCTTTCTTAATGAGATAGGCTCAATGGGCATTGAGGCAAGAAGTCAGGCAAGAATACTTTCAGGCATTAAGCAGTTTTATAAGTATTTGGTAATGGAGGATATATTGGCTGACAGCCCTGCGGAACTGCTTGAATCGCCAAAGTTGAGCAGGCATTTGCCAAGTGTCCTTTCTGTTGAGGAGATTGATGCAATGAAGTCAGTAATTGACCTTAGCAAGCCGGAAGGGCATAGAAACAGGGCTATCATTGAAACTTTATATAGTTGCGGATTGCGTGTGAGTGAACTTGTGGGGCTGAAAATAAGTAATGTGTTCTTTGATGAAATGTATGTGCAGGTTGAAGGAAAGGGGAGCAAACAAAGGCTGATACCCATTTCCCAAACTGCAATAAATGATATAAAGAACTATCTGCCATGGCGCAGGACATTAGATATAAAGCCTGGCAATCAGGATTTTATGTTCCTTAACAGACGCGGGGCAAAGATGACAAGGCAGATGGTGTTCATTATCATTAAGCAATGTGCAAAGGATGCAGGGGTTAAGACAGTGCTTAGTCCGCATACGCTGAGGCACTCATTTGCAACACATCTGCTTGAGGGTGGTGCAAATCTTAGGGCAATTCAGCAAATGCTTGGACATGAGAGCATTCTTACAACTGAGATTTACACTCACATAAGTATGGAGAATTTAAGAAACACAATAACGGAATTTCATCCAAGAGGAAAATGGACTTATTTGAACAATTAGCGGAGCGGGCTAAGGCAAACAAGAAACGCATTGTATTGCCTGAATCGCTTGAAGTACGCACACTTGAGGCTGCTTCTAAGGTTTTGGAGCGTGGTTTGGCAGATATAGTTCTGCTGGGTAAGAAAGATGAAATCTATGCAAAGGCTGCGGAAATGGGGCTGAAATGTATAGATAAGGCTACTATTTTTGATGTTCAGTCTAACCCTAAGGCTGAGGAGTATGTGCAGCTTCTGTATGGACTGCGTAAGAACAAGGGCTTAAGTGAGGAGGAGGCACGCAAATTGGTGTTCAATAATCCTCTGTATCTTGCTTCTCTTATGGTTAAGAACGGCGATGCAGACGGAGAGGTTGCTGGGGCAATGAACTCAACAAGCAATGTGCTGCGACCTGCTCTTCAGATAATAAAGATGAAGAAGGGTATAAGTGTGGTATCGGGGGCTTTTATTATGATAATCCCAAAACCGGAGTACGGACATAACGGAATGTTTGTGTTTGCTGACTGTGCCGTAACACCTGACCCTACAGCGGAGCAACTTGCTGAAATTGCGGTTGTAAGTGCTTCAACAGCAAAGGTTTTGGGCGGATATGAGCCAAAGGTGGCAATGCTGAGTTTCTCTACTAAGGGCAGTGCAAGCCATGAGTGCGTGGACAAGGTTCAGACAGCAACCCGTCTTGCAAAAGAGATGGCTCCTGACCTTTGCATTGACGGAGAGTTTCAGGCTGATGCGGCTATTGTACCGTCAGTGGGTAAAAGCAAAGCCCCAGGAAGTGCAATTCAGGGCGATGCAAATGTTCTTGTATTCCCTAATCTTGATGCAGGAAATATTGGATACAAGTTGTCTCAGCGTTTGAGTGGCGGTATTGCTGTAGGTCCTATACTTCAAGGTATGGCATCTCCTGTAAATGACCTCTCACGTGGATGCAATGTTGATGATATAGTTAAAACAATAAT
>JAKSNZ010000024.1 GCA_024405855.1 Paludibacteraceae bacterium | reverse complement strand
TTTAACGCTGACAAACATAAAAACCTACAAATCATTGATTTAAGATGAATATTCTGAAATGCCTTATCATTGGTTCCGGTCCTGCAGGACTTACAGCCGCTATATACGCCTCAAGGGCAGGTCTTTCTCCAGTTGTATATGAAGGAATGCAACCAGGAGGACAGTTGACTAAAACCACAGAGATAGAGAACTTTCCAGGTTATCCAAACGGAACTACCGGTACAGAGATGATGGATGACCTGCACAAGCAGGCTGCCCGTTTTGGAGCGGAGATAAATTGGGGCGTAGTAACTAAGGTTGATTTCTCTAAGCGTCCGTTCAGCGTAACCATTGATGAAACAAATGAGATTCTTGCTCACACCGTAATTATTGCCACAGGAGCCTCAGCCAAGTATCTTGGCATAGCAGATGAGCAGAAATATGCGGGCAACGGAGTATCGGCGTGTGCCACATGTGACGGATTTTTCTATCGTAAAAAAACTGTAGCAGTAGTTGGTGGCGGCGATACCGCTTGTGAGGAGGCACTCTATTTAGCATCGCTCTGTAAAAAAGTTTACCTTATAGTACGCCGTAATGTTCTGCGTGCCTCTCAGGTAATGCAGCAAAGAGTTTTTGACACTGAAAACATAGAGGTACTGTTTGAACATCAGACACTTGGACTTACAGGCGATGGCGTGGTAGAGGGTGCAGACCTAATTAAGTGTAAAGGCACAGACAAGGAGGAGAAAGTTCATATTGACATTGACGGATTTTTCCTTGGCATAGGTCATCAGCCTAATTCTGAGGTATTTAAGCCATACATAGAGACCGATGCCGCAGGCTACATACTTACACAAGGCAAAAGTCAACAAACCAATATTGAAGGTATCTATGCCGCCGGCGATGTGGCAGACCCCACATACCGTCAAGCCATAACCTCAGCCGGCACCGGCTGCAAAGCCGCCATAGAAGCGGAACGCTATCTGCGTGACAACGGAATTTAATTGTAATGCAACAGCAAAAACTTAATTGTATTTGCACAACAAAAATTTTATTGTAACTTTGCACCTGTTATGGCAACTCCATCAGAAAATCTGGCACAATCATTGAATGTTCTGAAACAACTTCAGGAATCAAAGAAAAGTACTGTTTTCAGGTCATCTGAAATATCAAGAACCCATTTGGAAAGGCTTGTCAACAACGGGTTTCTTATGAAGATAATAAACGGATGGTACATTCAGACAGACCCTGCCACACAAGAAGGAGACTCTACATCGTGGTATATGTCATATTGGAGATTCATAAAGGATTTCATAACTGAAAAGTTGGGAAATGAGTGGTCTCTTACTCCTGAGGTGTCATTAGATATACAGACAGGAAACTGGACGGTATTACCTCAATTGATTATCCGCTCTAAAAGATGTTCAAATACAACAGTAAATCTGCCTTTTGCCTGTAGTATATATTTCTTAAAGGCTGAAACTCCTACAAATATTGTAAAGGAGAATCAATACGGACTGAATGTATATAGTATTGCGGAGGCTCTTGTAATGTCATCGCCCGTACTATATAAAAACAACAGTATGACAGCAAGAGTCGCATTAAGTACTATAAAAGACGCCGCCGATATTCTACCTTATATTCTTGACAAAGGACGTTCATCTCGTGCCGAAAGAGTTATCGGGGCTCTGTACAACTGTCAGATGACAAAAATAGCGAACGATATTAAAGAGACATTAGTCCGTTACGGTTATGACATACGTGAGACAGACCCATTCACAGAAAAATACGAGTATGTAAAGGAGCAATCTCCGTATGCTGTAAGAATCAGACTGATGTGGCAGAATATGCGTGACGCCATTTTGAGTGTAAAACCAAATGTTCCCAAAGCATTGAGTACGAATGCTTATTTTGATGATATTGAGGATAAATATAAACAAGATGCCTATCATTCACTATCAATTGAAGGGTATAAAGTAACAGAAGAACTTATTGATAAAGTTCGTAGAGGAGATTGGAATCCTGCGGATAACAATGAAGATAAAGATAGTAAAGCGGCACTTGCAGCAAGAGGCTACTGGCAAGCATTTCAGGTAGTTAAAAACAGTTTACGCTCAATATTTAATGGAGAAAATGCTGGTATTGTGGCAGAAAATGACCATAGAAAATGGTATCAGGAGATGTTCGCCCCATCAGTGATGGTAGGCATTCTAAAGGCATCAGATGTTGTGGGATACAGGTCGCATCAGGTGTATATAAGAAACTCAATGCACACACCTCTAAATGCAGATGCTGTCAGAGATACAATGCCTGTACTTTTTGACTTATTAAAAACAGAACCTGATGCTTGGGTGAGGGCTGTTGCCGGGCACTTTATATTCACATTCATACACCCGTATATGGATGGCAACGGACGTATGGGAAGATTCTTAATGAATCTAATGCTTGCCTCCGGAGGCTATAGATGGACTATAATACCAACGGATGTCAGAGAACAATATATGTCAGCGTTAGAACAAGCCAGCGTTCAAGGTAACATCACACCATTTGCCACACTGATTGCAAAATTAGCACAATAATAACACCAAACGTCAATGGTTTCATAATTATCTGTGCAAATCCCTTTCTGCCTTACTCATTTTACGCCATATGCGTGGTTCTATAACATCGTGGTAATTCCATAAGCCTACCCTATTCTCTCTTGCCTCAATTTCCAACTGCTCATAGTATTTAGAGTCATCATATCTACGAAAATGGTGAGCCATACCAGCACGTATCATCTCTGCACACAAGTCATTACCATCCTCATCATATATCTTAGCTACATATCGTCCGTATGCATCTTCATTAATCTCAACAATACCAATATTCTTATTTAATATCAAATCAGCCAAATACTGTTTTGCCTTTTTTCCATACGGCTGACCCTTTTCAGGAGCATCAACACCTTGAAGCCTATACCTATACACCTGATTATCTGGCTTATACAGACCATCAAATGTATCGCCGTCTATTATCTTAACTACATACACATCATAATCTATCTGCGTTCCGTCCTTGGCGAAACGCTGAGCAGGATTAGTATTGCATGATGAAAGGGATAATAATACAACATACAACCCTAAAATTATTTTTTTACAGTGATATTTCATTCTCTAATGTGTAAATATTAAAAAATTAGAATATTTATATGCTAAATAGTAAGCATAACCTTATTTAACATAGTCACCTATTGCTTGTTTTCTATTTTTACCATCTGAACGCCAGGATACATGTATCCAATGATACTTACTGTTCTTAGTCCGTTCAAACAACAACTGGTCATATTTTCCAGAACGCTTTATGAGTTTATACAAATCATTGGTCTTACTTTCACTTTTGCATATTATATCTACCGCCTGACCCTTTGTATGTTGAGAATTAGGCTTACCACCAACATATTTGTTCAATTCAGCACATCTGTAGCCACTATTAACTTTAATATATGAGCCATATTCTTTCCTTGCCGGATTCAACACATTATTTATTAATGCTTTGATGTTTTGTTTTTCAACATCGGTAGGTTTATTAATTATTCCACGTCTGATTGCTGTCCAACTGAAGCACAAATCATCTTCCACAAAATACTCTCCAGTCAAACCACCTCTGACACACTGCCGTACCGGAGGTAAAAAATAGATTCCAACCAAAACAACAATTGCTATTAATATTGTATAAAATTTCTTCTTATTCATTTAATAAACCGACCCTGACAATCTGTAACCGTAGTATTTTGTGCTATCATTAGCATTGACAACACACCACATAAAATAATAAAACTTAATTTTTTCATATTGTTTTGAATTAAAATTTAATATAACCAAACCACTCCTATTATCAATGATACTGTTATAGGAAATTTAAGCTAATAAATAAGATGACGCAACCTATTAGAGCCACCTAAAGCAGATGTTCTTGATGAATTTTTCTTCTCAATACAATTATACTTTTTCATAGAACGAAGGAATGACATAGGCCATTGTATCAGAAGTCTGTTACCATAATATATCCCAGCCGCATCTGCAACATCCATTACAAATGAAGTACAATCATAATGCCCTATATAATATTTGGGGGTATTTTGTGTTAGTTCCTGCACCTTTTTTAGTGCTTTTATCATCTGATGATTTGTAAGATATATCACACAACTATCTGTTGCATATTGGACACTGCTTCTATGATTAGAGATACTTCCTTCTCCTCCTAATAACTCACCATTTTTAGGTCCAAATCCTAAACAATAGTCATTACACAAGCATACAAACGCATGACCTGTATCACTGTAACCATTTCTAATTCTATCACCTCTATCCCAAGCATAAAATACGGCTTTGTATCTAGGAGTTTCCTCTATTGATGACCAAATTTTATTTTGTGATTCAAAAGCATCTGGAGGTACATTAAGTATATATGGTGTTATATTTGCCTTTGTTCCAGATGGATTTGTTCTATTTCTTGAAGCACAAAAAGCACTGACATTACATATTTGAGTCTGGTTAGGATAAACAGTAAATTTATATGTTTTACCCACAACAACATTCTGCACATTTGATGCAGTTGACTCAATCATTAAACCTTGTGGAATACTAATATATTGTTCATAAGGTGATAAGTTTCTAATCACTATCCTAATGTTAAACGGATATCCAAATCCTAAAAATATTTCACAATCAACAATTTCCACCCTGCCATCTATAACCGCATTATATATAAATCCTTCATCTTTGTTGACTGACAATTTCAACCTGCACAATGGTAACACTTTTAATATATAATCATCACTATATTCAGAACGATTTCTTCCTGCCACATCTGCGGACATTTCCCCTACCATTTTCATACCTCCTAAATTAGGTAGCATTCTTTCCTCTCCGTATAATGAAAAATCTTGACTTATAGCATCTTCAATGGTTGAATATTCAGGAACATATATTTCGGTTGGAAAATATTCACCATTTGCAGTTTTACTATCTGAATCGTAATAATACACTTCACCATCATCATCTTGATATGGTGAGGAATATTCATCATCCATTTCTTCTAAAACTATTGGAGATGGCTTTCTTTTAGGCTGCACACAACTGGCAAAGACCAAAGGTATTAATGTTAGGAAAATTAAAACCTTTGTGTCCATATTAAATTGTCATTATTGTAAATTTTGAACTCATACCATTTATCTCTTCTAAAACTGCCAGAAATGTATTTATAAAGAATGTGTTTACCTTCTTTGACTGTAAAATATTCACCGTAAGTATTGTCATTGACAACAATTTTCAAATAACATGATTTTTGAGAGAAACCAAAATAATCAATAGCAAGCCGCCCTGATTTAAAATCAAATGACATATCTAATATCATTAATGGTCTAACAGATAACAGATTATTATGAAATCTTTCAAGTTTTGACAACGATGCGTTTAATTCTGAATTTTTTAATTCTTCTTGGTTTAATTCTTCTGTTGTTTTTAACAATAGCTCATTTGTACTTTTTAAGGATTTATTTAGAGTATCATTTCGTGCTTTCAACTCTGTAATTTTTGTTTTTTGCTCTTCAATTGTTTTAGTCTTCTGATTAGACGAGTCAACAACAAACATCATAACTATAAATCCAACAAACAAAACTGAAAGCAATAAAAACACCAATGTAGTTCTCTTCTTCTGTTTATTTAACTTGCTAATGGCTTGTTCTTTAGATTTAATTACTTCTTGAAGTTTATCATTTTCAATTTTATGCTTTAACAACACCGCAGAGTAATTTGACAACTTTTCAGAAATATAATTATCATCTTTAACTATGCGAACAAACGGATATGAGTGGATGGCATCAACTATTTTAGCAGTATCATCCATATATGAAAAGCACTTCTCTTCATCGGCGGCAACTCCATAATTCAAAGGAGGAATATGTTCTAGCAAACCCTCAAAAATAGATAATTTTGAATTTATTTCACTTGAAACATTGATACAAGTTTTTTCAATATCAGGAAGATATTTAGCGTCATGTATAATATTTCCTGTGTCTGAAAACTTTAGAATTTGTCCATCAACCACAAGTTTTGTGGTTAATTCCTCAAATAAACTAAATACAGTACTATAATCTGCAATTAAAACGGAGTTTAACACAAAACAAAGTCCAAGTTTTTCTTCTTTGTTGTTTAGTGTCCTAACGTACAGATAATAGACCAGTGAATTTTGTCTGCTAATAATTAATTCAGATTTACAATTTGAGTTGTCAATTACTTTTGAAAAGAAATCATGAGAATAATCGTCAGGATATTGAGAATACCCTGATGAAAATTTTGCAAAAATGTATGTAGAAGCATTAATCATACTATTTCAAATGAAATAAAATATATTTATTCTCATTATCTACCGTATATTTTTGCACCTGACCAAGAACGCCTTGTCCCAATAGCAATGGAGCCTCTAAATTCTCATCAACGCTAACCATAACATTCTGACACAGCAACTCACCTATTTGCAAAAATTCAATTCTATATAGAGATACCTCTACTATGCTTCCATCCGCAATTGTACAATATGTCTTTCCAATGTATTCATTATCTGAGACACATCCGTTTTTATATAAAATAGCCAATTCTAATGCTGATATGGATAGCCCTGAGCATCCTGTATCAAAAATCATAGGACAAGACAAACAATCATTTATTTTAACATCTACCGTCTTAACACCTGATATATCTTCCTTATATGGGACTGCAACCACATCATCATATTGCACATCATCATATTCCATATCCAATGCAGTTGGTTTTGTTTTAGAAACACAAGATGGCAACAACATTATAAGGCAAACAGATAAAAGCCAAATATTATTTTTCATAGTTAATATTATTCTTTCTTAACTTTATAAGTTAACTTCGTTCTGGCGCTTTGGTCATCAGTACCATAAGATACAGTTACAGTTCCATTTTCTGGTTGATTTTCTAATTTAAGCTTTATTATTTTAGATTTTATATCGCTGCCAGTCTCAGGTGTAAAACTTTTTTCAAAGTGCCAAGCATATTTACCAGCATCATGCCCACCTGTCACTTCAAATTGATATGTTTGTCCAACAATTAAATCTTCAGTGTCTGGTCCTTTTATTTTTATTGCAACTGGGGTAGCATCAGTCTTAGAAAGGTTTTCTTTCTTACATTTAGCGTGTTCATCTTTTAACAAGTTGTATTTATTCTTCCAACTTATTACATCACCCTTATAATAATCTCTTTCTTTTGTCATATCTTTCAATTCTTTAGATAAATCCGGACCTGGATTTTTTTGACTGACTTGGACTAACAGAGTTGATATAGAATCCCTTGCCAAAGACAATCGAGAATTCAATATCCCATTAACTTTTTGTAGCTCTTCAAATTCGCTTTTAGCGACCATTTCTTCAGATATTTCATTTCCGTTTGGCACCTTAACATAATTGAGCACACAAAATACCAAGGTAATAAGTACGAATATAGTAACAAGAGCCATTATTATATTCCCAAATAAATTCTTTTTTGCTTCAACTGTCCCCTCTGATCCTTTAACCATTTTTGCCAAACGCTCTATCGGCTCTTTTATGGTTTTTATCATATTTGGCACATCTTCATATGGTCTAAGCCTTTGCACTTCGTCCTTCAATGTTTTATTTTCAGCTATCAACTCATTGTTTTTACTTGATAATTTAGATTGCTCCGAATCCTTTTGCTTTAGTAAATTTTCAAGAGAAACACATTTGTTTTGATACTCAATTTTTGAATTACTTTCAGATATTCTATCATAATATGGAGATATTACTATCTTAGATGTCTGCCTTACAATTGATAATATTGATGCCTTATCACAATCCAAGATATTCAGGTATTTGCTTTTTGTTTCTTTATGACATATAGAGTCATCAAAATCTTTCAAATCCGAACTAACGAAAGTTGCTCGTATTTGGCTTGTTATAAAACTTTCAATATTTTCCTTTAACGATTTTACCTCAGCAAAATCAGCAATCTTGTAAGACAAAGTAGAATCTTTTTCTTCTAATATATTGCCTACAACGAATTTCTTATACGTCAACTCCAACAACCTATAAATCTCCACAACATCAGCATAAAACCTATCTATACGCAATGTAATTGCCATATAAGAGCCAGTCCGTCCATTATATCCTATTACATTACCCGCTCTTTTGTACGTATAATAACAAAACACACCATTTGTGGTATTTCTGTTTTCTACGGTAAAAGAAACTAAGTCTTTTTCTCCACCATAAAACAATTGTGCATATTGACGTTCTTCTTCTATACCAATGAAACTCTGTCCATTAGTAACACCATGTAACAATATTTCTACATCCATAACTCTAACCTTGAATATATTTTACTATGTCTTTCCATAACTTGGCAGGATAGTTGTCCGCACTTTCAATATATGTATAACTACCATTTGCTGTTTTTACGTAATCACCCGTCTTAAACGTTGAGAATCCGCAATTATAAGGCTTGAAAAGTCTAATTAGAGGAATGTCATTTTTAAACAATTCCACTAAATTTGGATACATATCCTTAACATTTTTTAACGCTTGACCCACATAAACTTTCCCGTTACCATTAATCTGATAAGGAGTCAAATCTATTTTATTAAAAACAATTAATGACTTGTCTCCTCTCCGCATATTTGTTTTGACATTGGCTATTTTACTTACATAATTTTTTCTATCAGACGGATTCATCCAATCAGGTTCCACCATAAATAAATAAATTTTTCTGTTAGATGCAGACATGATAGAATGGACGTATGCAGGGAAAGGTGCGTTAGGGTCTTCCGGATTAAAATAATATTCTCCAGGAGCTTCAAGCAGCTGACAGATTGTGCGACCGTTTTTCATAATCTTAACCAACATAAAACTAATTCTTGATGTTGAGTCTGCCGCATCATTAGAATTCATAACCGAATTAAAGTCATTGCAAATTTTAGAATAGTTAGCATCATAATTCGGTCTGAAACTTTTATCTGGTGTAACTGTGTAGCCATTTTTTCGCAAATACCTTGTTAATCTTACCAATGTCATTGTTTTGCCACATGAAGGAGGTCCAAACAATACAATAATTGGGGCTTTTGTGTCTGCAACAGATACAACTATCTCGTTAGGGTCATTAATTTCCTTATAAGAAAGTCCGGAAATATTATTAGAAGGATTTATCGTAGATGGAGGGACTATTACGCTATTACCTTCTATTGCACCCGAATCAGATGACCCATTTTGTGTTTCATTTACTGGTATATCATTAATCTGCTCTGTCAAACCTCCATTTGAAGCCTGTGTTTCCGTGTTTTCTAAATCAATTTTAGCCATAATATAATGTGTTAAGTTTCTAATAAGTTAATTAATCTTCCCTTTTGAATGCAATATCAAAGAACGCAAATGCGGCAACATCTACAATAACTGAAAGAAGTATCCAATACCAGAAAGTGTAATTTGTGGTTTTAAATTCTCCTTGGAAATAGTCAATCCACACATTTGTAACTTTAACTAATCTATCTGACTCATAAATGCCAGCGTCTTTTGCATCCTTTTCTTTATTAAAAATTCCTCCATACAAATTGTTTAATTCAGAATAACATCTCAAGGCTAAATCTCTCGACTTCTTTAATGTTGGTTCTTTTTCAATATTACCATCATTCAATTCTTTCAATGTCTGATTAATTTCATTTTTCAAATGTTGCACACCTTTGCGTGTGTTTTTAAAATTTGCCAATTCACTTTCAGCCCCAGTTTGATGTTGATTTTTCAGAATCTCCAATTGTGCTTTTATTTCATGATCATAATAAGCACAAACTTCATTTAGTTCCTTTTGTGTAGTATTCCTTGTTTTTCTTCTTGGAATGGAACCTGTTTCTAACTTAAGCTCGTTTTCTGCTTCTGATAGATATTTCTCTGCATAAGGACCAAATCCTGGTTGTTGTGAATTTTGAATTTCTTGTTTCACCTTTTCCAACTTTTGTAGGACCTGACGCTCACAACTATTCCATTTATCATTATAAGCAGCAAGGTAATCGTGTTCATTAGAAGCTCTAGATAATTCTCCATCCAAGTGTTTCAATTCTTTTATTGAAGTGTCTTTTGCCATTTGCTTATAAAAATATGTATGTGCATTGGTTGGCATACTGAATAGTACCCATAAAACAATAATTCCTAACAAACTAATCACGCACTGCACGCTACGGTGCTCCACATATATATTTGAGTTAAAACTATCAATAAACAATTTTGTACAATAAGCGGTTAGAACATACAAACCTATTACTGCAACCCAAAACACCCATTTAGGGATGTCATTGTCATATCCTTCCAATGTCAAAGATAAAGATTCTGTTGTTGACCAACAACTAACTGCGGCAAAAGCAACAAACATCAAAAAACAAAAAATCTTAAAGTAACGATTCTCGTCATTCATAATTAATAATAGTTAAAAATTAGTCTTACTCTTTTAAGGATTTTCAGAAACCTCCGTTTAATATTACATATTAATTATTATTCAAAATTATCAACGCACCAATAACTCCAGGAACCCAGCCAAGCAAGGTAAGTAAAAACACTATCAAGAAAGAACCACACCCCTTGTCACACACTGCAAGCGGAGGAAGGATAATTGCTAAAATAACTCGTAATACAGACATAGTTTAAGGTTATTATCAATAGTACTCTCAGGTATAAAAAAAAGAGCGTGAACATTATTCACGCTCGTAATCCTTCACTGGTTCTAGCAAAACCCTAAATCAAAAACGAGTTATAACGTCCACGCCGAATATGAATTTTCATATCACGTGGAACGTGTATGACTATATCCATACCCAGAGGACATTTACTTCGTCTTGCTTTGGGATTTTCAAAATTTGCTAGATTCGTGAAGCCAAAACAAGCGTCAATAAACGCCAATATGTAATCTGAAAGTGTCTAAAAAGTGCAATTTCTACACTTCCTTAGGCAAATTCAGGCTACAAATTTAATAACTTTTTAATTAATTCCAACTATTTGGGATTGTATTTTTGTGGATTTATACTTCAGTTTGGGAACTACAAGGAGTGGTACAATTTCTGTAACTAAAAGTTAAATTTTTGAACCACAGGTATTTACGTGAATTTATATTTTGTAGATTAATTTTTTTGTTATAACTTTGCAATCGATAACAAAAAAAGAAAATTTATTATGGCAAGACCAATAAAAGAAACACCAACACTGTATGGTGAAGACGCAAGGCGTTTTGAATACGAGATGCAACATCTAAAGCCTGAGAGCAAAGAAGAAATAGAAGCGGCTCGCAAAGCGTATGAAGAATTTAAGTCCATTGCAACTTTTGATTTATAATATGGATTTCAATAACTTTTCATTTTATAAATTGGCTACTGATACTGCAATCAAATCATTTGATTGCAATGACAAGGATTTAAATGAATTCCTAATTCAAGATGCAAAAAAATATTTGTCAGAGCTAATGGCTGTAACATATGTTATGGAATCAACTACTACAAATAACATCGTAGCATATTTCAGTCTTTTAAATGATAAAATTTCATACAATGCTGACAACAAGACCATTTGGAATAGATTAAACAGAGATATCTCAAATGAGAAAAGGAGAAAGCACTATCCAGCTGTAAAAATAGGTCGTTTTGCTATTGATAGCAAATTTGCAAGGCAAGGATTAGGCAGAGAGATAATCAGGCTTATAAAGACGATGTTTAGAAATGGTAATCGTACAGGATGCAGATTCATTACAGTTGATGCTTATTCTGATGCCATCCCATTCTATCAAGCTTGCGGATTTTCCTTCTTCTCTAATAAAGATGTACGAGAAAACACCAGATTAATGTATTACGACCTTAAAAGATTCTCTTTATAGTTTCCCATTCCCAAGTCTGAGCAGGAATCGGTTCAGGCATAGAAGGAATAGACCTAAAAGGATGCCGGTGGTGGCAAGAATGTAGTAGATTTCAAGGAAGCCAGTGTTCTGAACGAATGATGACAGGTAGCCTGCCAAAAAATTGGCTATAGCACTGCTGGCAAGCCATACTCCCATAAACAGCGATGCAAACTTTACAGGGGCAAGACGGCTGACCATTGAGAGTCCTATTGGCGATAGGCATAACTCTCCTATTGTATGTAGCAGATAAGTAAAGACTATAAACCACATTGATGCCTTAAAGGTAACATCAGGCAAGGTGTCGGTATCGCCGCCTCTCTGATAAACGGCTATATTCATAAGCACAAATCCAAGTCCAAGAAGAATAAGTCCCATACCCATTTTCTGTGGTATGGTAACTATTTTGCCTTTTGAGTCCAACTTACCCCACATTATGGTCATAAGGGGTGCCAAGGCAAGTATAAAGAGAGGGTTAATGGATTGAAACCATGCGGTAGGCACATCAAAGCCAAAGCAGGTACGGTCTGTGTATCGTTCTGTAAATATTGTCATTGAACAGCCAGCCTGCTCATATCCTGCAAAAAATGCAATGGCAAAGGCGGTAAGAATCACTATTGCCCACATACGCTGTTTCTCCGCTTTTGTAACTCTTGTGTGTTCAATGGCCTCCTCCTCTTTCTCTATGCTTTTGCCAGGTTTCATGCCCACCTGACCAAGATATTTTTTTTGCAACATCAAGTAATTTACAAGTCCTATTAACAACCCCGATGCGGCGGCAATGAACCCGTAACGGTATCCGTAATGCACTGCAAGCCACCCTGTTAGCAGTGGGGCAAAAAACGAGCCAAGATTTATACCCATATAGAATATGGTGAACGCCTGGTCTTTACGGCTGTCTCCGTCAGGGTACAAACCGCCAACCATAACAGAAATGTTTGGTTTGAACATGCCGTTGCCAAGAATCAACAATGTAAGACCTGTATAGAGTGCCGCATTGTTCTGCATTGAGGCAAGTGACAAATGCCCTAAAATCATTAGAATGGAGCCTATGACTATGGATTTTCTTTGCCCAATGTAAGTATCTGCTATGTAGCCTCCTATAAGGGGTGTAAAATAGACAAGCCCTGTAAATATGCCATATAACAGCGATGCTGACTGGTCTGAGAAACCAAGTCCTCCGTTAAGAAACTCTGCCGTAAGATACAGCACAAGCAACGCACGCATTCCGTAGTAGCTGAAACGCTCCCACATCTCTACGGTAAACAATAGATATAACCCTCTAGGATGGTTCATATTAGTTGACAGTTGACAATTAATTCATTCCACATATAGCACCAACCCCTTCAGGTACTCTCCTTCAGGGTGGTAAATATTAATTGGGTGGTCTGCTCCTTGAGTAAGGAAATTTAGTATTCTGACCTTTCTTCCACTCATTGCAGCGGCTGAAAAAACAGCCAAACGGAACTGCTCTTTGTTAACCACCTGAGAGCATGAGAATGTAAACAGGATTCCACCACTCTTTATTTTCTCAAAAGCCTTTGCATTCAGCCTCTTATAGCCTTGTAAAGCATTTTTAAGTGCATCGCGGTGTTTTGCGAATGCAGGTGGGTCAAGTATTATCAAATCATATTCGCCTTGCTTCATATCATCCAAAAACTTGAACGCATCCACCGCAAAACTCTTATGGCGTTTATCATCGCCAAAGTTATTGGAAATGTTCTTATCGGTGAGTGAAATTGCCTTGGCTGAACTGTCAACTGAATGGACTTGCAACGCTCCGCCTCTCATTGCATAACAAGAGAATCCGCCTGTGTAGCAAAACATATTAAGCACCTTTCTTCCGTGTGCGTACTTCTCAACCAAAGCACGATTCTCTCTTTGGTCAATAAAGAAACCTGTTTTCTGCCCTTTCTCCCAATCTATCAGGAATTTAAGTCCGTTTTCAGTGGCAAGGGCAACCTTATCCTCCCCTATCAGATAACCGTCCTCAGCACCTGTATCGGCCTTATAGGGCAATGTTGTCTCACTTTTATAGAAAACACAATTTATTTTGCCCTCAAACACCTCTATAATGCTCTCTGCTATTATATCTTTCAGGCAGTGCATACCCACTGAATGAGCCTGCATAACGGCTGTACTGCCATAAACATCAATAATCAGCCCCGGCAGAAAATCGCCTTCTCCATGCACAAGACGGAATGTATTGTTTCTTTCAGAAAAATCAAGATTAAGGGCTTTGCGCATATTGTATGCGGTGGTCAGACGCTCCTTAATAAATGCCTTATCTATAGCCCGATGCTCAAATGAGAGCACTCTTACCGCAATGCTGCCTATCTGGTAATGACCTACGGCAATAAACTCTCCTTGCCATGTATAGACATCAACCACATCGCCTTCCTTAACATTGCCTTCAATCTTACCTACCGCTCCTGAAAACACCCATGGGTGAAATCTTAGAAGCGATGCCTCCTTTCCCTTTTTTAAAAATACTTTATTCATAATTGTTCACTGTCAACTGTCCACTGTCAACTTTTCATAGATTTCCACGCACGCCCACGCATCAATGGCGGCATACATCTGCTGCTTTTCATCAAGAGAGTCAGCCTCCCAATTTGTAAGTTGCTGTGCCTTTGATATTTTCTTGCCAAACATAATGGCATATATTTTTCTCAGGCTCAACTCCTTAATGCCAACCGCTGGCACAAGTTTCTGAATATCAATAAAACCTTTTAGCTCACACTGACGGCGGCGGCGTATCTGCTGAAAATCATCTCTGAGTGAAAGACCTACTTTTGTAACATTACCATTGCCAAGCAGTTCTACCAAGCATTGAGGAAACTCTATCTTACACAAGCGGAACAGATAACAAACATCTCCTTTTGAAATCTGCATAAGTGCAATCTTATGGCTCACCCCTTTCTTGAATGAAGGCTTTGTCTCTGTGTCAAACCCAAGCACCTCTCCACCCTCCGCCAATACCTTGCAGGCATTTACAGCATCGCGAACAGTCTCTATGACCACAATTTTGCGGTCAGTATAGACAAGTGGCGGCAATGCCTCAATCTCATCCTTCAATATCGTCTCCCTGTAAGTCTGCATTTTCTGAACTGTATGCAATATTATGAAGAGCCTTTATGCAATTCAGCAGTTTTATGCCCCAATCACCCTCAAAATCATCAATACACTGAGCCAACGAGTCATTGCTAAGTGCTTGATTGCCTTGCTTATAATTCATTATAAAATCCTTTACGCTCTGATATATGTCTGACAGATTTTCTGAAACTGACGATGCCGCCTCTCCGTCAAAATAGTCATCGCTCTCACCCATAACACCGCTGATTTTATTCTGAATATTCTGATAGTCAGGCTCAGTTACTGTTGTTGGAACGTCAGTATCGCCCAGAGTGACAGGTTTTTCAACTATGGCAGCCTTCAAATAAAGCAGAGCAAGCACCTTTTGCATAACCGGAACGAACTCACCCTTAGTTCTTTCACCGGCATGCTCCAAATAGTTACAATACTCCAAAGCCACCGTTACAAATTCAATAATGTTTTTTGTATAGACAGTTTCCATTTTTTTTGTATCTTTGTCAGTTAATATTTTTACAACGATGCCACAAACAGAGACAGACGACAGAGAATTAATCTCTCAACTTCAAGATGAAAGCACCAAACGCAGTGCATTTTCAAAAGTTGTAACCATCTATCAGAAGCGTTTATATTGGCAAATCCGCAAAATGGGAATCAGTCATGATGACACCGATGACATTTTACAGAATGCCTTTATTAAGGCTTGGACCAACATTGACAAGTTCCGCGGCGAGTCAAGCATTATGACATGGCTCTACAGAATAGCCACCAATGAGGCTCTTGACTTTCTGAACTCCGCTCATGAGCGTCATTCGGCACAAAACACAGACCTCAATGACGTTCTTGCAACAGAAATTCATAATGACGTCTATTTTGACGGCGATGAAGCCCAACGCAAACTTCAAAATGCAATTCTTCAGTTACCGGAAAAACAAAGACTTGTTTTCAACATGCGTTACTATGATGAACTGCCCTACTCACAAATGTCTGAGATTTTAGGCACTTCAGAAGGGGCTTTGAAAGCCTCATACCATCATGCGGTAAAGAAAATTGAAGAATTTGTACTTTCAGTTTAAACCTCCAGAAAATTCAAGCGTCAAAGTTAGTAAAAAATAGTATACCATGAGCAATATAGACAACATATTAAAAGAAAACAAGTTAAAAAAAGAGCCTTTCAAAGTTCCGGAAGGTTATTTTGAGGACTTTCAGGCAAGACTCAACGCCAAAATTGACCAAATAGAGGCTGACAAGGCTGAAATTGCAGAAGAGAAAGCAAGCATTCCTCAATCAAGAGGGGCAAGAATGTGGACTGTGCTTAAGCCGTTACTCTATGTAGCCGCCTCAATTATTGCACTATACGGAATCACATACGTGGTAGTACAGCCTAAAATCAACAATGAAGTTGAGTATCAGATGGCTGAAGCGGAAGAGGAATACACAGAAGAGGAGCAAATGAGTGACTATGAAATATATTTCACTGACTACTCCGATGTGGAGTCTGAAGAGTTCTATGAATATCTAAGTTACATTAATTAATGTAATTAAACCCCAATACTGCAATTTTTAGGTTTTTTATTTTGATAGTATAAAAATAAGCCTTATCTTTGCACCGCTTTTGAGAAAAAGCTGAATCGCTAGCTCAGCAGGTAGAGCACATCCCTTTTAAGGATGGGGTCTTGGGTTCGAACCCCAAGCGGTTCACAAACAATAAAGGACTCCCTGCGGAGTCCTTTACTGTTTGTGATTGTTTCCTTGTTTATTGGGACACATTCCCAAACCTTTGCGACAAGCGATTTTATCAATCCATTGATTTCTTTGTTGCCATAAAATTTGCAAATAATCAAGAAAAGCACTATATTTGCAGTGTTTCTTGATTAAAATGAATTTTACAGAGTTTCATAACAGTTGGTTTGAGATAGGTTGCTTTAGCATATATCAGGTAAGAGCCACAATCCCCGGTTTTGATAAAAACAATATTATCAGATGGGCAAAAAAAGGCTACTTGATACGTCTAAGGCAAGATTGGTACACATTTTCAGAATACAGACAAATACCAAACGCTTCACTATATTTTGCAGGTAAAATATATAGTCCGTCTTATATAAGCCTTCATACAGCACTTAATTTTTATGGTTTGATACCAGAAGCGGTAACGTCTGTTAATTCCATCACAACATCAAGACGCACAAGATATATCAATGACATCGGGTGCTTTACATATCAATCAGTAAAACCGGAACTGTTTTTTGGATATACCCCTAAAACGCTGCCAGGAGGCAAAACCTATATGATGGCAACGGCAGAAAAGGCATTAGTTGATTTACTGTATCTATATCCCGAATATAAAACACAGGAAGACATGCTTGAATTGCGGCTTGATTATGATTATATGCATAAAGAACTCAACTTGGATTTGATACACAGTTATCTCAATATAATAAATTGCAAAGCATTGACACGCAGAATCAATATTTTATTTAAAGCATACAACTTATGATAGACCTTAATTATATTCTTGATTTTTACCCCGATACTCTAAAAAACAATGAGCGTTACAAAAAACATATCCTTAAGGAATATGTGGAGCTTATGGCGTTGGATTACATATCTCACTCCCCGTTTGCGGAGAAAATGGCATTCATAGGCGGAACCAATCTTAGACTGATACAAGGGATAGACAGATTTTCTGAAGATTTGGATTTTGATTGTAAAGGATTGTCTGCTAATGAGTTTGTAGAACTTACTGATTCCGTGATTTTATTTTTAAGACAAAACGGACTTAACGCTCAAAGCAAAAACAGTGATAACAGCAATTTATCTGCGTATCGTAGAAACATAATCTTTCCCGAACTTTTATTTAACTTGAATTTAACAGGACACAAGGAAGAGCGTTTTCTGATGAAAGTAGAGGCACAAGATCAAGGCATCACATATAAAACAGAAAGAGCGATAGTAAACAGATGTGGTTTTATTTTTCCGATACCTGTTCCACCAAATCCAGTGCTTTTGTCCATGAAATTAACCGCATTACTCAAAAGAGGCAAAGGACGTGATTATTATGATGTTATGTTTTTATGGCAAAAATGCGAGCCAAATTACCAGTTTCTTGAGGCAAGATGTGGAATTCCATCTACCGATGCCCTAAAAGATGCGTTATACAAAAAATTGGAAACAACAGACCTAAACCTTAAGAAAAAAGATTTTGAGCATCTTATGTTCACCCCACACAAATGTGAGCAGATTCTACTATTCAAAGAATTTACGGATGCAAAAATTTTATTATAATTTGTCACTTGTTTTTCAATTTTATCCCTTGTTTTGACTTCTTTATCACTTTTAGTATTTAATTATTTTCTTGTCTGTCAAATTTTTAGCGTTAGGACAAGAAACAGACAATATGGCATATGCACTTTATGACTTAACGTACGATGAAGCACTTATTATTGAACCGAAATTTAAAGAACGTATGTCAGAATATGAATATTATCAGCTGAAGATGAAATAACTGAATATGCATAACATATTACATATTATTTGCATATTGGCATAAATTCACTTATTTTTGTGGACAGATTTGAAACAGATACAATTATGATTAACAATGTTCAATTGTAATTGCTTAATGCAATGTCTGAATTACATTCAGAGGATGATTTATTAGCCTTGAAGCGTTTTTTGGTTGCTTTTTTTGCACAAAGAGTGGATGCAGGTATAGGCGCTCTTTGGGATAGCGGAAAATGGAATGAACAAACTTTTACGGATTTATCTACAGCTCATAGTCGTACAGCATATAAATGAGACGAATAGTTCTATATACTAATTGCTTAATTCAGATGCTTTCAAAGCATAGCCCATATTATGTGGCATGGAAGGCATATCAAGAAGAAAATAAAACCATATAATTATGAAAAAGATTGAGATTATAAACCAATGGTGTCTTTCCCGCATATTCGAGGAGTTGAATAATGGTAATATGCGTATCCCACGTTTTCAGCGTGATTATGTTTGGGAAAGAAGCAAGGTTGTCAAGCTGCTTAATAGTATTTACATGCAGTACCCTATAGGCACGTTCTTCCTTTGGGAGGCTGATGCCAGCATGTCAACATTTTGTAGGGATATGTCCGATTTCGGATTCCCCAAGGAACCAGACGGAAAGAAATTTCTGTTCATTCTTGACGGTCAGCAAAGAATCACTTCCCTCTACCTTGCACTAAATGGTAAGTCTTTCAATAATATAGACTACGGTACGATATGCTTTAATCTTGACAAGAAGATTTTCAAAATCCCCACCCTTAAAACGGAGCCTAATAATATTCCAGTTTGGAAGATTTTCAATGGGTCTGCACATAAAGACTTGATAATGCAATTTATAGATCAGCGGGAATATGTGCAGTCAATATTGGATTGCAGAGAACTGCTGCAAAATTATCCCATCAGCATTGTCAAGACATCTGATATGGATCTTGAAAGTGTGGTTGATATATTTGAGAGAATAAACCAGGGAGGCAAGAGACTTACTGCATTTGATTTGGTACATGCCTCTGTTTGGTCTGAAGACTTTGACCTTAGGACTGAAATTTCCAAATTTAATGATGAACCGGCAATCCGTTTTTTCGGCTCCATCAACGAGGAGATTTTCACGCAGTCGCTTGCACTTAATGTGAAAAACGACTGTACTAAACTGGTGCAATTGAAACTTACTAATGCTGACTGCAAGACCTATTGGGAACAGACTAAGGAATGTTTGCGTCTGGCTGTTGACTACATGAAGATGAATTTGGGTGTACAGAATATTTCAATCATGCCTTATCAGAATATGCTGTCTGTGGTACAATATTATTTCTTCAAAGGTGGCAGCAATACGATGCAAAGCCGGCACAAACAGGTTCTTGAGGACTGGTTCTGGACAACAACTTTCTCCAATAGGTATTCTAGCTCAACACTGACAAGAATGAATGAGGATGCCTGTAAGATTGCCTCTATGCTTGACGGTAAGGATGTTTCAATCAGATACACAGTTAAATTGAATATATCTGATTTGAAGAGGTCAAGAATGAATACAAGATCTGTTATCAAGGATGGTATTTTATGCTTAATGGCGCTTAACGCACCTAAGGATTTTGACAATGGTAATCTGGTGACACTGAATAATACGAATGCATCACGTTCAAGCTCAAAGGAGAATCATCATTTCTTCCCATATTCGCTTTATAATAAGTTCGGAGTGCAGATTGATGAGATTAACTCTGTCTTGAACTTTGCATTCATTACTAAGCGTTTAAACCTAGATATTCTTGATGACAAGCCGTCAGTGTACCTTGCAAAGTATGAATCCACTAACCCAGATATCTTAGATCATCTTCATTCTCACTTTATTTCCAAGGATGCATTTGAGGCAGCAAAGAACGATGATTTCAACACCTTCGTTGAAGAGAGAGGTAAGGAACTATTGCAAAGGATTAACACATTGTGTCACGTTGACGAGCAGACAGAATCTGAGGATATTTTTGAAAAAGATGATGAATATGACGAGTGAGAGAATCGGAGACCTATCATAACCACAAAAAGCAAATAGCCTAAATCGCTCATAATTAAATATTTACTAATTACGAATTTTGCGTAACGCAATTTGCATAATCAGATTCAACTGGAAATGTACATAGGAACAGTATAACAAACAAAAGTAGTAAGTGAAAGCCTTGTAAAATATTATATAGCAAATAATCTCCAGCATTAGGAGATTACATCCAATCAAATAAACTTTACTACACAATCTATACATATACTTTGGCCTCTGCACCTTGAGCTATCTTTGAACCAAATGACTTAACAAGTATTTGTTCTGAATTAGGAATCCATAAATACTTTGCTTCCGCCCACTGTTGAACCAAAGCCTCTTGTTTTTCGGCCATCATTTTCAGGCTTCTCCTCAGCATACAAACAAGTTTGTCTGCGTTCGGCTTGCTCCTTAATTATCAACTTCTAATTCCTTAGACAACGCACAGACCGCCCTGAAGGATTGATGCCGCTGCCCACGAACAAGCCGTCTAAATCGTAACCGAGATTGCAACTGTAAGCGGCACCGCTACCGCTCCCACTTGGAGTAGCAGTACAAAAACTGGAACCGCCACCAACATGGTTCACGCCACTTCCAGTTGCGTATCCTGCCGGCAAAGACACAAAACCATACGTATCCAATCCGCTGCCGCCGCTGTACCAACCAGAGATTGTTTTGAGATATTTACCAACTGTGTTTGATGTGAGCCTCATATCATTGTATATGTAATCATAAAATGCCTGCCACTCCGCTATTGACGGAATATGCCACCCGTTAGGGCAGATGCCCTGACGATTACCAACGAAAGAGGTCGTCTGTTCCTCTCCGTCAGCAACTCCTACAGCCGCAGCCCAATTATAAAGGTAACCTAACTTTGCAACCTGTGCATCAGTGAGATTGCCAGCGTACTCTGATGTTTCCCACTTGCTCTTGTCTGATGCATCGGTATAGTATGGGGTATATGAGTAACCATCATATGTAGGAATAGTATTATCTTTAAGCCAAGAGGCGTTGAACGCCTCTGACTGAGTATCATATTTTGAACAGCGGTAGTTCTCCGCCATCCATACTTGTGTACCTATTGTCACCTGTGGATAGTCTGATGCTTTGCACTTCTCACCTGTTGGGGTTGGTTCAGGTATTGGACTTGGTTCATTACCATTATTATTTTTGCACGCCATAGCACAAATCAACGCACCTGCCAATGCAATTGAAATAAATCTTAATGTTTTCATAGCAATTTATCTTTTTATAACTGCTCGATTTTTAATGTTTTACCACACGCAAATCACACGAAGAGGGTAATATTGCAAATATACAGAATATTTTTTGTTCTGCAAATCTTTCATCTCTCTGTATTCCGTCAATATATCGTTACTGATACATAACGCAAACTTTTCTTCTTGATATGCCTTCCAAGCCACATAATATGGACTACGCTTTGAAAGCATTTGAATTAAGCAATTAGTATCTAGAACTATTCGTCTCATTTATATGCTGTACGACTATGAGCTGTAGATAAATCCGTTAAAGTTTGTTCATTCCATTTTCCGCTATCCCAAAGAGCGTCCATACCTGCATCCACTCTTTGTGCAAAAAAAGTATCTGTTTCAAATCTGTCCACAAACATAAGTGAATTTATGCCAATACGCAAATTTATTTTAATATGCATTATCAAATGACCTTGTTTGCAACACCTTCACGCCTCAGATTTAAACACTTATTAAGTGTGGGAATACGCCCCAGTAAACAAGGAAACCAATCTCCACCAAAAAAGGGGCTGTAAGCCCCTTGATTGGTGGAGATTACCGGACTCGAACCGGTCACCTCAACACTGCCAGTGTTGCGCTCTAGCCAGATGAGCTAAACCCCCGTTTTGCACCGCAAAGTTACAACAAAATTACATTTGTGAAAACTTTTTTACTAAAAAAATCACATTTGCATACCAGCCTTGAGTTCAGCGGCAACCGATGCTCCGCATTGCTCCTCCACAATAGCAAGTGCAAACTGCATAGCCACACCAGGTCCCTTGCCTGTAATTACATTACCGCACTTTACAACAGGCTTTTCTGATATTGTAGCACCCTCAAGTTTGTCTTCAAAGCCAGGATAGCATATAGCCTCCAATCCGTTAAGAATACCCAACTCCCCAAGTATATACGGAGCGGCACAAATAGCCGCCACATGACCGCCAGCCGCAAAATGAGACTGTAGCATAGAACAAAGAGGAGCACAGGCTCGCAGATTATCAGAACCAGGCATACCGCCAGGCAAAATTAGATAATCATCTGCATCTGCATCTATATCAGACAACATTACATCGGCGGCAACTTCAATGCCGTGTGCACCAATGACATCGTAGCCATTTGAAATTGAAACTGTGGCAACCTCAAGGTCTGCCCTACGCAAAATATCAACAACGGCAAGAGCCTCTATCTCTTCAAATCCGTTAGCAAGAAAAACATAATGCATATAAATTGAAAATTGAAAGTTACTCACACATCATACATAACCCTAATTTACCTTTGACACAAACTTATATATCGGTAAATCTTTTTTCAGCAAATATGTAAGATATACAAGCAGTAATACTGTATTGAATCCCATATTTATCCACGGGTTATCAACGCCTGCGTATGTGTGCATACAATGGGAAAACAGCAGGCTAACTCCATAAAGTGCCGCCGCAAACACAAAATAAATGCCTATTGATTTGAAATCATATTTTATTGGAAGGTACTTCTGCCCCCAGAAATATGATATGAGCATCATTACAAAATATGTTACAAGCGATGCAAGAGCCGCTCCCATATACCCAATCATAGGCACTAACATTACTATTAAAGACACGTTAATGACACAACCTATTAAAGACATATACGCTCCGTATTGTGTTTTGTCATTAAGTTTGTACCAAAATGAAAGATTGAAATAAACACCTTGAAAAATATATGCCATAAGCACAACAGGCACAACCACCAAACCTTCCCAATATGTATCCTTAATTATATATTTAAGCAAATCCATATAAAACGTTATGCCAAGGAAAATGAGGAATGAGGTTATGAGAAAATATTTCATTGTAACGGCATAACTCTCACGACTGTCAGCATCGCGGTTCTTTGCAAAGACAAAAGGCTCATACGCATATCGGAAAGCCTGAGTGAACACCATCATAACCATTGCAACCTTAAAGCATGCACCGTATATGCCAAGTTGGGTGGCACCCTCAATAGGGTCTGCATACAAATATGGGAACAGGATTTTGTCAATAGTCTGATTCATAACGCCCACAATGCCAAGAAGAAGCAAAGGCAAAGAGTATTTAAGCATACGCTTAAGCAGACTGGCATCAAAGTTGAACTTGACTTGAAACACAGTAGGCAGCAAGGCAAGGGTTACGCATGTGGTGGAAATAAGGTTTGCAACAAACACATACCCCACTCCGTAGTTTGCATCGTAGAACCAAGAAATCAACTCAGGATGGGTTTTCATAATGGCAGGACAACCCAATAGGAAAAACAGGTTCATGATAATGTTTACAAAAATCATGAAAAGTTTCAGCAGGGCAAACTTAAGCGGTTTCTTTTGGTATCTTAGATATGCAAACGGTATTGCACCAAAGGCATCCATTGACACCACAATGGCAAGCATTGAAATAAATTCTGAATGTCCTGAATACCCCATTGCCCCTGCTATGGGGTCTGCACACATTGACACTACAAATGCAAACAGGAATGATGTTACAAACAACGATGTCAACACGGTGCTGTACACTGTATCGGGGTTGTCTTCTCCTTTATTCAGGAACCTGAAAAGACCCGTCTCCATGCCGTATGTAAGGATTACAAGCAGTAATGCAGTCCAGGCATAGAGGTTTGTAACTATTCCGTAATCAGCACTGCTGGCAAGAAAATATGTGTACAGCGGCACCAAACACCAATTAAGGAACTTACCTATAATGCTGCTTAATCCGTAAATTGCGGTATCTTTTGCCAAACTTGATTGAGTACTCATCTTTTAACTTTCAAATAAATTCCCTTGAAAAACGCCACCTGCCCTGTGTGTCTTACCCAAATGTTTGTATGCAAGTTCTGTAACCTCCCTGCCACGCGGAGTGCGTTTAATGAAACCCTCCATTACAAGGAACGGTTCATACACATCTTCAATTGTTCCTGCATCTTCTCCAAGTGCGGTGGCAATGGTTGTAAGACCTACAGGACCGCCTGAAAACTTGTCAATAATGGTGTTCAGTATCTTGTTGTCAATTTCATCAAGCCCGTATTTGTCAATATTAAGAGCCTCCAACGCATAGCATGCTATCTCTTTAGTAATGGCGCCACTGCCTTTAACTTGTGCGAAGTCCCTTACTCTGCGTAGCAGTGCATTGGCTATTCGCGGCGTTCCTCGGCTTCTTCTTGCAATTTCAACTGCAGCATCTTCATAACAAGGGGTGTCAAGTATTGAAGCGGAACGCTTGATGATTGATGTTAGAACGTCAGCATCGTAGTATTCAAGATGGCAATTAATACCGAATCTTGCTCTCAACGGGCTTGTAAGCAGACCGCTACGGGTTGTAGCCCCAACAAGTGTAAACGGATTAAGACCTATCTGTACAGAACGGGCACTTGGTCCTTTATCTATCATAATATCAATACGATAGTCTTCCA
>JAKSNZ010000023.1 GCA_024405855.1 Paludibacteraceae bacterium | reverse complement strand
TTCAAACGGCACGTTTTCTATTATGTTCTCATAATGGCGCTTATCGGAAGGATTTTTAGAAACTTTTTCCGCTTTAATGCGTTCTATCAATACACTTGCTGGCTCGTCATTAGGGTCTTGTGGCACAAGTTTTCCATGAATGGCAAGGTCTAATATTTTCTGACGCAATTTATTTGTATCCATAGCCTTTAATCCTCAATTTCTTTTATACGGCTGTCTCTCTAGTTCTCGTTTCAGTTCCTCTTCTGTAGGCAAATATGGAAGATACTTGCTTGCAAAGATTTGCTTTGATTCATTCAAAACCGAATACTTCACCACAGTCTCATCTTTGTCTGCACATAGCAGTATGCCAATAGTAGGATTGTCTTCTTTACCACGCTTCAAATCATCAAACATACGAATATACATATCCATCTGACCAACATCCTGGTGTGTTAGTTTAGCAGACTTCAAATCTATCAAGACGAAACATTTGAGGATATAATTATAGAATACCATATCAATATAGAAATGACTCGTCTCTGTGCTTATACGATACTGACGTTTAATGAACGAAAAGCCTTTGCCCAATTCAAGTAGAAAATCCTGCATCTTATCCATCAACGCATTCTCTAGTTCCCGCTCTTTATGATGAGGATATTGTGGCAACCCGACAAACTCCAACACGTATGGATCTTTAATAAACTGTCGAGTGTCAATAGAATTTGAATTGGCTACACACTGTGTATCATTTTCGTTCCCTACATAACCTGATTCCAACTGACGCTGATAATAGAATGAATTTATATTTCTTTCCAACTGACGCACGCTCCACTGTTCACGAGCTGATTCACGCAGATACCACTCACGAGCCTTTGGATCTTGAACTCTCATTATCAATCTATTATGGCTCCAAGACAATTCTCTACACAGTGTGTAGAATATTTCCGAATCACCATAAGTTTGATAAAACTGACGCATATTACATAAATTTGAATACGAAAATCCATTCCCAAATTCAGAAGTCAATTCTTTTGATAGTTCCTTTAATAAGTATGTACCATAATCCGCTCGTTCGGCATTTTGTTGCTCTTCCACCACAATACGTCTGCCTATCATCCAGTAAGCGGCGGTCATAGCCGTATTAATATTACGCACAACACTCTGCCGAGCCTCTTGCAAGATGGTACGAATGTCGGTTGTAATGTTGCCAGTTGATGGTATTTTGTCAAATTTGTCTATTTCTTTCATAGTGTTCTATCCTCCTATTCTTCAATACCAGTCATAAGTTCTTTGAGTCGAGCCACTGCATTAGCTATGTTCTTACTCTTTTCCTCTATATTAGTTATAAGTTCACTGAGTGAAACATCCTCCTCATCATCGGTTTGCTTGAGCCATGTAATATCCAGACTTGTTTTGTCACGAGCAAGCAAATCTTCCACCCGATAGCATTTGAAGCGTTCTGACTCTTGTCTTGCCTGTATATTTTCTATATTGTAGCACTTCACAAAATCATCAAGATGCTGACGATGCATCGGCTTGGTTGCTAATGTATGTTTGATGCCCGTACGATAATCATAATACCATACCTCTTTTGTAGAAATTCCTTTCTGGAAGAATAAGACATTGGCCTTTACGCCTTGTGCGTAAAAAATACCCGTAGGCAGGCGTAGAATTGTGTGAAGGTTATAATTTTTTAGAAGTTCTTTACGAATAACCTCGCCAGCACCACCTTCAAAAAGCACATTATCAGGCAGAACGACTGCGGCACGACCATACCTTTTTAGCATAACCATTATGTGCTGGAGGAAATTAAGCTGATTATTCTTTGTCTCAACAAAGAAATCCTGACGGTCAATATCAACGCTACCTGCAGGACGTGTGCCAAAAGGAGGATTTGCAAGCACTACATCAACAAGTATTTCTGGTGCTTTTTCTAATGAATCTTGACATAAAATGGGACTGCGGTCTGTCCCTATACCATGTAAATACAGATTCATTGATGCAAGGGTAACTACAAGTGCTGTATTGTCATAACCATGAAGAGATGAATTCCGAAGAAAATCCAATCTCCCTTTATCCTGACTCTGGGATTTCATATGGTCATACGCAGCAAGAAGGAAACCACCTGTTCCGCAAGCAGGGTCACAAACCGTCTCTCCAATCTGAGGATTTGTTACTTCAACCATCGCTTGAATAAGTGAGCGTGGTGTAAAATACTGACCAGCACCGCTCTTTTTATCTTGTCCGTTCTTCTCTAGGATACTCTCATATATCGCACCCTTCACATCTCCATCCATCACAAGCCACTGCTCCCCATCTATCATTGTAATAACCTTTTTGAGATAGACAGGTTTGTCAATTTTATTCTGTGCCTTTACAAAAATTGTACCAATAAGATTATCCTCTTCACTCAATTTTTTTAATGTCTCTTCATATTGTTTAAGTAGGTCAAAACCATCCAAATCAATAATGTCTGACCAGCGATAACCTTCAGGTATTGCAGATTCATCTCCAAAAAGACGGGTGTTTTCATCATCCATCTTCAAGAAAAGCAAATATGTCAGTTGCGTTATATAATCTGTAAATCCAATGCCTTGCCCTGCCAATGTGGTGGCAAGAGTCCATACCTTTTTTGTCAGTGATGTTTCTATGTTAGAAGCCATAATATTTAAGCTGTTTTCTTTATTACAATAAACTTATATAGTGACACAAGAGCATCAGCCGCTTGTGCTCTGCCTCCGAATGATTTTACTAATTGGGCTCCCAGAGAAGTCTCATATTGTCTTATATCATCGACAGTTACCGCTCCGTTACTCGCAACGTAGTTTACAACTTGACGCATAACCTCAATTTGTGCCGGACTTTTTTCATTATTACGTTGTCCGCACCACAGGTTAAAATACTGTTGTGCCGTTATATGCACATTAGTTAGTTTTTCTATCTGATGGTAAGCAAAGCGAACTAATTGGATAATATTTGTCAGCGAGGCCTGTTCATCACGGTTTGAGTTAGGACGGACTGCGTCCGGCTTAAGAATTGCATACGAATTCCATAGACAACTACTAGTAAACTTACGGTTCTCAGTTTTCAATTCCAACTCCAAATCCTTAAGCATTTTATATGAAATAGGAGACCCATCGTTGTTCCATAGTATGCGCAACGCTTCTATTTCATCTTTATGCTCATTGCAATATTTTTCAAAACAAGATGTAACACTTTGCGCTTCTTCCTTTGAAAACCCTGCATAAATTAGAGTGTCTTCTCCTGGTATCAATGTTGTTACAAATCCTTCATTCAAAATCAACAGCAACTCACGGACATCGGGGTGGTTTGCAATTACTGCAACCAATGACATTCGCTCTTGATTAGACATATTAATATCCTCATATATTGGAAGGGAATATTTTTCCAATGCTTCAAATATATTTGAGGATATTCTTTTCATCTCTATACCTGCCAATGTATGAAACTTCTCTCGCTGTTCCTGCGTACACTTGTGGTCTATTCTTGCAAGATTCGCCGCTAACAAACGAAGATGTTGATCGTCAACATTCCCGTGTGCTATACGCTCCAACAAAATATAAAATGGTATTGACCCTTCACCTCCACCTGGTTTGGGAATTGACTTGTCGTGCTCCGTTACACCTACAGCATCAACTAAAAAATAACAATCCTTAGAGAAGGCATTAGGTGTAACAATACGCAACTGTTCATCTCCAATAGTACGTACACCTCGTCCTTTCATTTGCACATATAGAGGCTCTGACTGTACATCACGCATAAACATTACAACCTCCAATGGCTTTACATCTGTTCCTGTAGCGACAAGCGTACATGTTACCGCAATACGGAACTCTCTATTATTACGGAATTGACGTATCAATTCGTTACTGTCTCCGGAAGAATATGTAATTTTCTGAACATACGGGTCATCTTCCGCTGTGTGTCCGAATACTTCTTTTGCTATTCTTACAATGTTATTAGCATGTTGCTCATTGAGGGCAAAAATCAATGTCTTTGGTAAATACTCAAACTTAGGTTCGCGTTGTGGATCTGTGAACATTTGTGTGTAGACATTGTCCTTATATGTTTCAAGAACTAACTTTATTTGAGACGGATTTATTACACTACGATTAAGTTCCTCTCCCGTATAATTAACCGTTTCCTTTTGTCGCATTGTTTCAAAGGTTCCAGTATAACGGGTTTCAACCATTGTCTTTGACCCCTTTAAAATAGCCCCACCGTTTTCCGTGACCTCTGTTTTAATTCTAAACACTCGGCAATCAACATTGACGCCATCAACTATACTCCGTTCCAGAGTATAATTTACAACCATATTATTATTAAAAAAAGCAATAGTCTCTGCTACTGGCGTTGCCGTAAGTCCAATGAATCTTGCAGATGAAAAATAATCGAGAACTTTTTTCCAGTTGCCATAAATACTTCTATGACACTCATCAACTATCACAACATCAAAATAGTCTTTGGATATAGCTGGATTATCTGGCATTTCAACAATGTGTGCCGTCTCATTTTCAACTTCTAACTCATCATCGTCATCATCAGAAACTTCTTCGCCATTTATAACAGAGAACAATCTTTGTATTGTAGATATTACCACATTGCTTTCAGGTGGTATTATGGCAGATTTAAGACGGTTAACAGCAAAAATAGTGTTAAATGAATCGCCATTTTCAGTAAGGCGGAACATACCAAACTCACCTTCCGCCTGCTTACCAAGATTATTTCTATCAACTAAAAACAAAATTCTCTTAATTGGGGTATACGCAAGCATTCTATAAGACTCAAGACAAGCTGTATATGTTTTTCCCGCCCCTGTGGCAAGAACAACAAGTGCTTTCTTTTCTCCACTTCTGAAACTTTGCTCTATGTTAGTAATTGCTTCATATTGACAATCCCGCAGACCTTTCCTTTCAAGCATTGGCAGTCCTGCAAAATCATTTTTTATATTCAATATGCGGGCAAGTTCTTTGGGAGTATGAATTGTCTTAATGGAATAGTAAGTCCTTGTTTTCTCCTGCATATTTCGGAATCTTAATTCTTTTCCGTTGGATTTATATATGAATGGTAAAGGATTACTGTATGTTTTGTAGTAATTTGGCACAGACCTGACATATAGTTCAGCCTGTTCTGAAACAACCAAAGTATCAATATTAACCTCCTCTCGTTTTGCCTCCAATACACCAACAGCTTTCCCATCAAGGAAAATAAAATAGTCTGCTTCCAGATTGCCAGCCAGCAACCCTTCACGCACTACTATTGCATTTGAAATCGGAGTGTACTGGTCTCGGTCAACGACCTGCCAACCTGCCTCTTCAAACATTCGGTCAATTTTAACTCTTGCCTTTTCTTCTGGTGTCATAGTATTTATTCTTCTTCCATAGATCCGTACTTCAATTCATATAAATCGCTTAAGTTCCGTGGATTTTCTTCGACAGTTTCCCATTTCACACTAGGTTGAATGGCTTGAGTTAGATTGAGCAATTTCTTAGTCAATGCTGTCAGCGACATAGGAACACCTCCATTATATGACACATGACGTCCATCAACTATCTCCGCAATGTCATTATGTCCAATCAATCTAATTTTATCTCCTTTTTGCAAACCTATTTCAAGATAGTTTATAACAGGACGCTTTGAACGCAAATTATTGGATGAAGCAATATCTTCAGCAGTCAAATCACTTGCGAGTTCTTCACTAACTTCCTCTGTAATATCGTCTCCTTGGTTAGCGTATTTAAGCAGTGGAAGAATTTGCTGTACTGAAACCTTGAAAAACTCTCTATTGGGATTTACGCGATTTGGAGAAAATGCTTTGTGTAAAGCATCCTCCAACTCTTTAGTGCGAGACATTGTGACTTTGCAAGCATACTCACATTTGAAAGGCACTGGTACACCAGTTGTATAAAGTTCTTTTAAACGCTGGTCTAAATCCTTTCTTGTGGTCATACCAATTTTGACTAAACCAGGCATAGCCTCATTGGTTAACAAATAAACCACACCGTAATTATCTTTACTCATATATTTATATGTATATGCACATCTAATTTGCAAATTTACAAAATTTATTACATTTTCCGCATTTTTAGTGTAGTTTCTGCACATTAGTGATATTTCACACAGCAAATATACAGTCCCGTTATGACAAATTCTGTCAGTAAGTGAGAAGAATTATGGAGTGTTTGTGATGCCAAATATTGTTAGGAATGGGTAATCCCAAACTCCTTATAAAGAAAATTAAGGGCAAGGCGGGAGGCGTCTTCAATGTTTTGAAGGCGGTTTGTACCAAGATGCAGACACATACTTTTAACTTCTGTGCGGCTACAGATGCCAACCCATACCGTGCCGGCAGGAATACCCTCTGAGGCTCCGGGACCAGCCACGCCTGTAGTGGCAACGGCATAGTCTGTATCAAGCAACTTACGCACACCAACAGCCATAGCCTCAGCAACCTGTGAACTTACAACACCGTATGTATCAATGTCTGATGCCTTTACACCAAGCACATTTATCTTTACTTCATTGCAATAACTCACCACTCCACCCTTATAATAGGCGGAACTGCCTGCAACTGATGTAATCAGGTGTGCTATATTGCCACCAGTGCAACTTTCTGCGGTAGAAATGGTATACATAGTTAATAGTTAATAAAGAATAAAGAATAGTTCCCTCCTAACCTCCCTAAAGGGAGGAACAGTTTGTGCAAGCCATTAATTTTTGTATTCTGCGTAATAGCGTTGGATGTGAGAAATACACAAACACGTATGCCTTATGCGGTTGCAGATTACTTAATGACTCTGCTGATAACTTCTTCAATGCTGAAATAAGTTCTTCTGCCAAGCCATATTGCCCGGCAAACGCATCAGCCTGATATTCATGTCGGCGAGAAAGTTTATTGGTCAGTATTCCAAGCAGCGTTGAAATAGGAGTATATAGTATGGCAAATGCCAAAATACCCAAATGGAACACACTTTCATTAGGACCGCCAAGAGCAATAGACAATTCAGGAGACTTGATTGCCCACCCTAAAATTACAAACATAACAAGGCTTGAAATCATTGACAGAAACAACATACGCATTGTATGCTTTTTCTTATAATGACCTATTTCATGAGCCAGCACCGCCACTATTTCATCGGTTGTAAGTTGTTTGATAAGAGTATCATACAAAACTATACGCTTCTTTGAGCCAAGTCCTGTAAAATAAGCGTTTGCATGAGTTGAACGCTTTGAAGAATCCATTACATATATGTTGTTCAGCTTAAAGCCGGCCTTTGTTGCAAACGCCTCAATCTTAGTTCTCAGTTCACCCTCTTCAAGTGGAGTCTGTTTATTAAAGAGAGGCACAATAAGATTACTGTAGAACATCAGCATAAATATTTGGAATGCCATAAGCACACCCCATGCAAGCAGCCAAAACCAATCTGGAATTGCTGTGTAAATCCATGTTACCAATGACAGAATCAAAGCGGCGATTATAGCGGTAACCACAGCATCTTTTAATTGGTCTGACCAAAACAGTTTCTTTGTGCTTTTATTGAATCCAAAGCGTTCTTCCACTCTGAATGTGCTATAATATGACACAGGAATATCCAATATGTCATTTACAAGCAGAATTATAATAAAGAACAATACGCACATTATTACTGCAAACCATACGGGCGATGCTCCCAATGACGGTTCAAGCCAACCCCTCAGCACTCCGTCAAGCCACCCGAACCATCCTAAACCAAACGCCAACAACTCCACTACAAGAGATATAACCGCTGATACAACGCCAAGTTTATACTTTGCAAGTGAGTACTCCTGCTGTTTTTTGTATTTTTCATCATCATAAATACCAGCCAACTCAGCAGGCAGCGGTTTGCCAAAATCCCTTGCGTTCAACGCATTAAGTACACGTCCTAAAACAAAGTCCAAGACAATGAAAACAATGATAATTATAAGTATAATATTCATAATTAAAATAATAAAGATCTCTCCACTTCGCCTATGGCTTCGGTCGAGATGACGCTTAAGGTAAATTTAGTTACATTATACTTTTAGCTGAGCTAAAAGTATAATTGTAACTTAAAATTAAACTGTCTTCCCGTCAAATAGTTAGGCACTGCAAACTGTTGGTTGTAAATATCTGTGACCCAATAGTATGAGTTTACATTTTGAAAGCCGAACAAGTTAAGCACCTCAAGTGCTATTATTATCTTTTGGAAAGGCTTAAAGAAACCCTTACCCATCCATGGGTCTTTGCCTCTTTCACAGATTCTTGAAAAACCTATATCCACACGCCTGTATGTTGGGGCTCGCAAAGTTGAAGACATATATCTTGGACTACGAGGCGGACCAACAGGAAAACCTTGTGCAAAATTTAAGAGCAAATGTACTCTATATTGCGGTAATCTGGGAATATAATCCTGAAAAAATAATGAAATGTTGAAAAGTTGGTCAGTTGGGCGTGGAATATAGCCGTGTCCGTCATTGTCAACATCCTCCATTGCACGTACAAGAGAGAAAGAAACCCAAGAGTCAACTCCAGGCACAAACTCACCAAAAAGTTTGACATCAAAACCTGCAACATAACCATGGGCATCATTCTTACCCATATATCTTACGCTCACATTATCAAGATTATATGTAATTATGTTTGTAAGATTCTTATAGTACGCCTCAACTGACAGTTTGAACGGATGTCTTCTCCATTGGTAATAATAATCCATACCGCCTATAACCTGTATTGAACGCTGCGATTTTATATTGCGGTTCAAGTAGTATTGAAGATTGCCGTCAACACGCACAGTATCCTTAATCTCCTTATATGTAGGCAATTGGTAATACATACCTGTAGAAAGACGGAATCTAAGGTCTGCTTTTGTATCGGGGAAATAGGCAAGATTAATACGCGGACTTGCCGTAAATTCATTATTGAATGTCCAATAATTCATACGCAAACCTGCTGATAGAGAGAGTATTCCACCTTTATTAAAGTGCCACCGATGCTCATCTTGGATATACCCTGTAACTTTTGTCTCACTGAGTGAATTTGCTGAATTAAGGCTGTAGTAGAGGTTTACTTCAGACGGAGTGTAAGGTATGGAATAGCCGCTTGAATCACGCATCTCCCACTCACTTGTGGTTTCATCTACAAACTCATGCGTAACACCAACTCCAAATAGCAATGTGTTCTCCTTTGTAAACTTGTATGAGCCGTCAATCTGACCTTTTATAACGGTTGAGTTCATAAAGTCACGGGCATGCTCGTAGTAGTTTCCTACACCAATAACCTCACCTGAAGTATCATTCTTATCAGCCACATTACTAAGCCAATACTCCCCTTCTATATCATAATTAACACGTTCATTAGTATTAAAAGCAGACAGGCTAAGTTGAAGTTTACACTCTTCTACAGGGGTGTATTTAACCCCTATGGCGCCAAAGAATGTTCTGAACAAGTCCTTTTCCTGACCTGAAAAATATACCTTAAAGTTTTTAGTGTCTCCCATAGGACCAAATGTGGTGTTTCTGGACTGAGGCACAAAATTGTATATGTTTTGAGATATATTTCCTAAAAATGAGAGTTCCCAATCCTTATGCGGATTATATGTTATGTAGGTTTGATAATCAAGAAAGTTAGGGTTATACTCTGCCTGCGTAGGCATTGTCTTAAGCAGCAAGGCATTGTTCTTATATCTGATTCCGTGAATTTGCGAATAGTTCTTTCCGCTACTTCCAATATACCCCGTAGCACCGTATAGACAACCACTTACTCCTGCTTCAAACTTTTTAGGTTTTCTGTATGTTATGTCAAGAACAGACGACAACTTATCTCCATATTTTGCATCAAAACCGCCTGCTGAAAAATTGACCTCACCCGTAAGGTCAGGGTTTACAATACTCAAGCCCTCCTGTTCACCTGTCCTTACCAAATACGGACGATACACCTCTATTCCGTTTATATACACACTGTTTTCATCATAACTGCCACCTCGCACACTATATTCTGATGACAGTTCATTATTTGAACTTACACCTTGAAATGTTTTAATCAAACTTTCTATGCTACCGTTTGATGCTCCCGGAGTTACACTTATGCTGCTTATATCTACTTTTTGAGATGTAGTTGTCTGCAATGTAGCACCCTGAATAGTTATATCTGCAAGTTCCTGTGTTCCTGGTTCAAGCAACGCATCATGTCTGGTGGAGTGTTTTACACCGGGCTTTTTTGTAAACAACTTTGTCTCTTTTGCATATCCAATGTATGAATATACAATTTCAACAGTATCTCTTGAAATGACAAGATTATATCTACCCTGCTCATCAGTCACTACATGATATACCTTATCTTGCGAATACACGTCAGCGTGAGACAAAAGATTACCTTCATTATCCCTGACAAATCCCCAAATTGTAAATTCCTCAACAGACTTGCCTGCCGCAAATGTACAGACATTGCAGAACATTGCTAAAAACAAGAATATGACTAAACGGAATCTCACTTTTTATTAACGGACTTATCTGCTTATTATTGTAATTTTTGCATATTTAAGAAGCAGGACTTTTCTACCTACATACTCAAAATCAACGCTTATTCTGGCATCAGCCCCTACTCCGTCTATTGACAGCACCACTCCCGTTCCAAATCTTTCATGTGCTATTTTTGTTCCCTCCTTCAACCCCGATACTGAATCTGCTCCACTTGAAACAGAAACCTTTGGTTCCGTATTGGAAATGTGGTTGGATATAGGTTTGGTTACAGTATTGGAAACAGGCTTAAAAAATCTTCTCTTAAAGAACGATTCATCTTGTTGTGAAAAATTAAACGAGCCTGCCCCATTACCTTTTTCATAAACATATTTACGGTCTATTTCACTAAGGAAACGGCTCTTGGATGAATATTCCATTTTTCCGTTACGGAATCTGGAATCGGCGTAACTCAAAGTACAACGCTCCATAGAGCGTGTAATTGCCACATATAACAGACGGCGTTCCTCCTCCAACTCCCTTTCATCAGTCAATGCTGCCTGACAAGGGAAAAGGCTCTCTTCAAGTCCCACAACAAACACATTCTTAAACTCCAATCCCTTAGCGGAATGAACAGTCATCAAACGCACTCTTGACTGATTCTCTGTATTATCTTCATCAGCATCGGTGAGAAGTGCTATATTATTCAGATAATCAAGCAAATCAGCATTAGTATTGCCTACCTCACGTTCATCTTCAATGTATTGCTTGATACCATTCAAAAGTTCTTTTGCATTCTCCTTCTTATTTTCCAAATCCTCCTTACTGTCTGCATCAAACGCCTCCATAATGCCTGTTCCAAAAACCACTTCACTAGCAAGCGTATAGGCATCTGTATTGAGACGCATCTCCTGATAACGGCGTATCATTGAGGTGAACTCAACAAGTTTTTTTGCAGTACCTGAATTTACATTAAGATTAAAGGCAAGCGGATTTGAAGCCACATCAAACATTGTAACATTTTGCAAATGTGCTGTTTCCGCCACTTTTGCAACAGTTGTTGCACCTATGCCCCTTGCAGGTTTGTTTACAATTCTTGAAAAAGATATTTCATCTGCTTGATTTACAATTAGTTTCAGGTATGCCAACACATCTTTTATTTCAGCACGCTGATAAAATGAGTGTCCACCATATATGACGTATGGTATATTGTATTGAAGAAAAGACTCTTCAAGAACTCTGGATTGTGAATTTGTACGATATAGTATAGCAAAATCATTCCAATCTCCGTTTGCAACGCTTTTCAATCTGCGGATTGAGGTTGTTACCATTGCCGCCTCCGCCCTGTCACTTGCCGTTTCAATAATGCCAACTTTCTCTCCATCCTCCCTTTCAGAATAAATTGCCTTCTTTATCTGATGCAGATTCTTGTCTATCAATGAATTAGCCGCCGATACTATATTTTTTACAGAACGGTAGTTCTGTTCAAGTTTGAAAATTTTTGCCTCAGGGTATATTCTTGTAAACTGCAATATATTGTCAATATTAGCACCACGGAAAGCGTAGATACTTTGTGCATCATCACCAACTACGCACACCCTATGATGTTTTGCAGCAAGTTGCTGAATGATATATGCCTGTGCAAGGTTTGTATCTTGATACTCATCCACCAAAATAAACTGAAAACGATTCTGATATTTTTCAAGAATCTCCTGATTGCTTGAAAATAGTTTTGCCGTAAGCAGCAGCAGGTCATCAAAATCCACAGAATTTGAAGTTCTAAGCCTCTCAGTATATTTAATGTAAATATCCGCTGTAAGAGGTATACGCATTGAAAGGTCTGCGTTACTCTCTTTGGAACCCTTATATGCAGAAGCCTCCATAAGCGCATTCTTTGCCCTTGAAATTCTGCCTGCAACAAGTGACGGCTTATAAACTTTATCATCAAGTTTCATCTCCTTGATGATATCCTTTATCAGTTTTTTGGAATCATCAGCATCTATTATATTGTAGTCATTTGAAAGCCCCGCCGCTGCACTCTCAACCCTTAGGATTTTAGCAAAGATTGAGTGGAAGGTTCCCATATTAATGCGTTGGGCGGCATCGGGGTCAACCATTGAGGCAATACGGGACTTCATCTCCCTGGCTGCCTTATTGGTGAATGTCAAAGCCAAAATGTGATACGGCTTAAGCCCCATAGATATAAGGTAGGCTATCTTATAGGTGATGACTCTTGTTTTTCCAGAACCTGCACCTGCCACAACAAGTGAAGGACCGTCATTGTACATGACAGCCTCTTTTTGCCTTATATTCAAAGAATCATCCATTTATAACATTGCTATAAAGTTAAAAAAAGGCGACACCAAAAAAGCATCGCCTTTTTATAGGATACAACTATAGATTAATAGAATGTAATTCTGTTGTCATTTATTTCAGCACCCTTTTCAAGTGCATTGTAAATCATATACTTGTATGGACGGCGATTCTCCAACTGAGATATTTCAGCCTGAGCGTTAAACTCACCTGTCTCATTTGTTGATACAACCTTAACGGCATAGACACTATAGTTGCCCTTTACAACTGCAGGAGCACTTTCCGGTGTCATATTTGCAACAGTCGCATACAATTTTGGTTCCATACCTATACCGTTTACATACTGTGAATTGAATGAAACGCCTTGAGCCGTCTTAACCTCTCCTGTTGCAGCAAGTCCCTCTGCAAGTTTGGCGGAGATATTATCAGCAATCATATCAGCCTTCTTCTCATTTTTAACGGCTGTAGTAAGGGTCTCCTCTATTTCAGATATTTCAGGATATCCCTTCTTTGAAACAGACTTCAATGCTGCAACCACAAACTTGTCTCCACACTCAAACACTCTGTCTGCAACATCACCCTTCTTTGCCTCGTATGCCCAACGTACTATTTGTCTTGAATCCTTTAGGTCAGAGATTCTGACATCAGATACAGCAACTGAATAGTTTCTCAAAAATTGACCTTGAGCGGCATCTGCTGATGTTTCAAACTTATCAATTGAAGAGTTTTGAGCCATATATTGGCTTGCCTGATTAAATATTTGTCCGTAGGTCTGGGAACTTGCCTCAACTTTTCTGCTAAGAACACACATTCTGATTTTCTCAACAGGTTTTGTTTTTTCTGTAACCTTAATTATCTGAATGCCACCATTCATGTTATACTTAACAAGTTTTCCTATAGGAGCATTAATGCAAGCAGATGAGAACTCCTTATCAAAATCACCATCCTTAAGCCAGCCAAGTTCACCACCATTTGCTGATGTACCTGCCTTTGAGAATGCCTTTGCAACTTCTGCAAAATCAGAACCGCCGTTAATTGCGGCAATAAGGCTATCTGCAACCTGTTCTGTCCTCTCTTTTGAAGATTCCATAACAAGAATATGACTAACCTTTGCAGAATCAGGGGCAATAATACCCTTCTCAACTATTCTTGCCATTTTATAGGTGTCACCAAAAAGTTGAGGTCCAAAAGCATCGCCTGCCTTACCACTCTTTGCAAAATCTTTCAAATCAGAATCAACTGATGTCAAACTTTGAGCAACACCATTATATGATTCATCAGAATTTTGGTTTGATAGTGCAATAAAGTCATCACTTGTATAAAACTCTTTCTGAAGGTCTTCAATCCAAGCCTTAATGTCTGCATAGTCATTTTCAGACGGTACAATATCAAAGGTCAGATACTCAATCTCACGGCTTTCATTATCTCTGTAATATGTATTCTTATTAGCGGAATAATAAGCCTTGATATCCTTTGATGTTGTATTTATCAAAGAATCAGCAACAGTTGAAAGAGGTGTTGATGTAAACTCAATGTCAGCACCCTTCTGTGCATTAAATGCGTATTGGGCATCTAAGTTGTTTATGTTGATTGAAGCACCTACAAGAGCATTGTACTTCTCCTCAAGCATTTGATTTTTGATACTGTTTTTAACAAAGTTCCAGTATTTTGCCACATCACTTGTTTCATCTGCCGCGGCGGCATCTGCAACCTGACGAACAATCTCAGCATCAAAGCCGCCCTTCTCTGGATTATAGAACAGACCAAGTTGCATAAGCATTGGATTTGGTATTTCACCGGTAAGACTTTCTTCCAATTCCTCATCCGATACTACTATGCCAAGCTTTTGGCACTGTTTCCCAATAACTCTCTCTCTCAGGAAAGAACTCCAAACTGAACTTCTGATTTGCTCTGTCTGTTGGTCTGTCAAACTGTTTGAACGCATCTCCAATTTGTAGAAAGATGTCATTTCATCAATTTTTTTCTCATACTCAGCAATGGTGATTTCATCTCCGTCAACCTCTGCCACATTCTGGCGTGAAGAACCAAAGATGGAATTAAAATCCACCATACCAATAATAAACAAAAGCATTGCCACACCAATAACAATTGAAAGGAGCAGCCCTTTTTGTCTGATTTTCTCTAATGTTGCCATATCTTTAATTATTTGTTTTTTCTTTAGAGTGCGAAGATACAAAAAAATTCAATACAAAACACTTTTATTGATTATTATTTTCTGTCATAATTTCAGAAGTTGAAACAGTATCGCCCTCCTCTTCAATAGGAATTATGCCTGTAGGATTAAGTATTGTATATTTTGAAAGCCTTTGATTTGATTCAAATCCAATTCCATTAATGATTTTATCGGTTTGAGTAACCTTTATTTTTTCATTTGTATAGATACGGTCAGCCTGCTGGTCAATATACAAAAGTTCCGTTTCAAAATGTTCCCCCTCCAAATTCATTGCCTTGACATTTCTCATAAGCGTCCATTTCTCAGTTTTTGTAAAATAGATGGCTGAATCAGCATCCACTTCAGCAAAAACCTCCAGATTTTCATCAAATTTTTCAAAATGAACACCATCAGGAAAAAACCAATAAGGCTCCTGTACTTTATCGTACACAATCCATTCAGGACTTTCCATTCTGTATCTGGTTATACCTGAGTCTGAAATCACTGTAGATACATCCCAAGCATGCAATCCAGGTATTCCCTCTCTTTGCACATCAAGGGTCTTGTTTCTTGATATCTTTCCGCAAGAGGAAAAAGAAAGCATAACAACCGCCAAAATAACTGTTGTTATGCTTATACCATAATATTTATTTAGTCTCTGCAACGTACACTTTCATTTATCCAACCACCAATATGGAATGTCTCTCCAACCTTAAGTTCAGGCTTAAAGAACACGTCCTCTTTTGAAGGATAATACTTACGATATTGGTTGATTAACGCTTGAGCCCTCTCTGCACAATCAGAGTCAATTGATTTTGCTTTTTCAAGTTTATCAACAGCAGCCCAATACACTGTCTTTGCAAGAATCTTGTCATCAGGATAAGGGTTGTGCTTTGCATCAGCATACATCTGTGCCAAAAGAATATATGGGTCTCCTGAATTAGGATTGTATTGAATTGCCTTTAAGGCAGCGGCTTTGGCATCGGAATATTTACCTTGAACCATATACACGCCTGCAATAACATATTGATACTCATATCTTATGGAATCATTATCTGAACCTGAGTCCAATAGGCTTACTGCTTCATTAAAGAAATCTATAGCCTGTGCATACTCCTCTTTCTTTACAGCCTGATATCCGCAACCTGCGGCGGTTTCAGATGTAGGATTCAGTTTGTGAGCCTTTGATGATGCCATAAAATATACATCACTCTCTGTGCAACCTGCACTCTTATATAGTTTAATAACAGCAGTCAAATCCACTACATTATTATTATTTGCCTCTACCTTTGATGCAAACACACCATCCAAAGTACCACAGTCAGCGGCACCAGACTTAACAAACACAGAGTTTACATTTTGTAAAGAGGTTTTGTATGCCGCTTTGGTTTTATCATCACCAAGCACTATACTGCCTTCAAGCAATCTTACAACATTAAGAAACTCATTAATAAAGCCCTCCTTGTATTTTTCAGGATTTGTTTGATACTGTTTTTCAAGCATTCTGAAATATGTATCAACAACAGCGGCTTCTGAGGCAGAGCCTCTTTCCTTAACAGACATCGTTAACCAAGGCAACACAACATTAAGGTAATCAGGGTCGCCTGAAAGTTCTACATAATCCATTGCCTGACGTCCTCTGATATAAGATTCAGGATATTTCTTGTCATTTCCAAAATAAGTTATGCGCTTTTCATAACAATCCATAAGGATTTTGAAAAGTTCCTGTTTCTTTGCCTTGTCTGTTTCATTGTTTATTTTGTTTTTAATGACAATTGCACCGTTTGCATACAATGTTCTGCCATTGGCTTGAGGACACTCTGATGACACTATCTTATAGCTGTCAAATGCCTCAGCATAAAGTTTGGCTTTATAATAGCTGTTAAACAGACTGACTTGTTCAAGACAGCGGATACTGTCCTCACCTGTACCAAACTTGCTACCATCTTCAATAGCCTTTACCGCATACGCTGATGTTACTGTGGTCAGCAATGCACCCAAAAATAAAGCAATTCTTAAGTTCTTCATAGTTTATTAAAATTAATTAGTTATAAATTATCAATTAAGTTTTCTCTTTACAAACCAACGCTCATTGAGCGATACATCTATTCCAAAGTTAAAACAATCCTCCACTATTCCTACTGTTTTTACATCGCCTCTGTGGGAGTATTCAAAATATACATTTATTGTTGTCAATGATGACCTTAACGGAAGCCCCAATCCTACTGTAACACCAAATTCATTATATCTGTTTCCGTTAATTTGAGCGTATGACCTTCCATATTTGGCTCCAATTCTATACCTGAAATTATCAGTATACCTTTTTGAACCGTATTTATAACAGTACTCCACTCCAAAAGCAACTCTATATGTTGTCTTTAAGGTATCTGTGCAACTGAAATATCTGGCATTTGACCAATCCCTCCATTCAAAATCAACACCTAACAGCAACATCTCCTTCATTTTGTATGAAACACCTACACCTACCGTATTAGGAAAATCAAAATCATATCCCGTAGTGTTAACAGCCTCTTTATTGGTCATTGTAACTATTTGACTGCTTATGTTCATTGGAAGTTTAAAAGAGTATGTAGCACCTACCGTAAGCACATCCTTTTTTATTGGCTGATGATACTGCAATCCCACATCGCACAAAAATGTTGACGCGTTCATAATATGAGATTGAGCGGTACTTGTATATAGCGGATTATCAGGAAAACTAACCCTTCTGTCATGTTCTATCTTACCAAACATAAACTTACCGTTTACACCTATAGCCACTCTATTCATAATATCGTATGACAAGCCTAAATACACTTGTGTAAAGCCGCCTGTTCCCATAAATGTTTGTTTTACAGTTGAGGCATCAGAGAACTCTTCATCCTTAAGTTGATATGTAGATGAATACTGATAGCCTACCGATGAGAACGGCAACAGTCCAAAACTAAGTCCTAACGATTTGTATAGAGGAAATTGAAATGCAACATAATCAACCCTTCCCCTAAACTGATTATAAGGTTTTGTTTGTCCGTCAGTAAGTCCGTTAACAGTTCCTGAAACACCGACATTCATCATAAAAGTAAGGGAATCTATTGAAGAGTACGATGCCGGATTCATTGGATTTATTACTCTGTGGTCTCTGATACCATATCCAAGCCCTCCCATTGACTTTTCCGCTCCCACGCTTGTTGGTAATATATCACCATATCCGTATCTTGAATACGGAGATGCTATATTAAGGTTGTCAGCAAAAGCCAACAACGGAACAAATACTGTCATTATGAGCAGTGACTTAACCTTCACTTGTTCAAATTATAGTTTAAAATTGTGTTCAAACCTAACGAAGTAAGATTTGAAACTACAAATATGGCACTTTTTATGAACTTTTCCAAAAAAATTGCATCTCCACCTGTCAAAAAAACCTTTAAATTACCGTTTTTTTCTTTCAACGATGCTATATACCCCTCAATTTCAAATGAGATGCCGTTAATTATTCCGTCCAAAATTGCTGAATGGGTATCGCAGCCCATAAGGGTATTCCTTTTATTTTCATTAAGACTGACAAGTGGCAGGCGCTCCGTATATTCATTTAGTGCCCTGCTTCTCATTACGGCACCAGGGGCAATGTTTCCACCTTTATATACACCGTCAGCTGACAGATAATCAAATGTAATGGCACTTCCTGCATCAATCACAAGCAATGGTGTCTGTTTTTCCATGCTCCAAGCCCCTATTACGGCGGCAAGTCTGTCCATTCCAAGTGTCTCAGGGGTCAAATAGGCGTTTGTTATGGGGATTGGGGTTTCATAATTCAATTCAATTACTCTGCCCACCCTATTTTCAAGCAAAGCCCTAATATCTTCACAAGGTGCCGCCACTGAGCATACAATTGCCGCATCGATGTTATATTTTGAAAGAATGGCATCCAATCTTTCTGCAGTAACGGAATTGAATGAAAAAGTTTCAATTTCAGTATCGTTGTCAAACACTGAAACCTTACATCTGCTGTTACCTATGTCTACAGTTAAATTCATTCTTTTGAAGACGGAGCAATTTTCCAATCCCACAGAATCCACATTCCGTAAAGAATGGCATAGAAAATGTATTTTGACAATTCATGCAATGTCTCAAAATTATTCATATTAACATCACATAACCAAACTATTCCGGTAATTCTCAAGATGTTAATTAAGAACACCACTACAACTCCCGCTGGTATAAACCATATTTTATGCAGTGAATGTTTTGGATAGCAAAGCACAAGCAGAATAAAGAATATTGCCTGTTTAATACCTGTACAACTCCACACAATTCCTATTGACTCTCCCTGACTTACCAACTCTATTGAGTGGTTTTTTACAGCAAAAGCCGCCGATGAAAATATTGACAGCAACCAATAGACTGACGATACAAGCCAATCGGTAAAGACTGAAAAAAATGATGTTACATCAAGTCCGTAAAACAGAAGGATTTTGTTTCCTCTTAAGTCAACATCCTCCACAAAGCCGAATTTCCAAATGGTGTGGACAAACAGCAACACTACAATAAAGTAGATAGTGGTCTTAAATGAATCAACTATGTTTTTCATAATAAATTATTTTATTAGTGAATAGTGAATAAAGTTAACTCTTCACTATTCTTGAGTATGGTGCTGACTCAATTGAATCAAACTCCCCTTTCATAAACTTAAACATACCTGCCGTTGCTATCATAGCGGCATTATCTGTTGTATAAGAGAATTTTGGAAGGAATATATCCCATCCATAACGCTTTGCATGTTCTTCAAAGGCTCCCCTCAAACCACTATTTGCAGAAACACCGCCTGCCACAGCCACCCTATTGATTTTCAAATCCTTAGCGGCACGCCTCAACTTGTCCATAAGAGTCTCTATTACAGCACATTGGAATGAAGCACACAAGTCAGCCCTATTTTTCTCTATAAAGTCAGCATCGGTTTTCAAATAATCTCTTACCAAATACAGAAAAGATGTTTTCAGACCGCTAAAACTATAATCGTAACCTGGAATATGAGGTTTTGCAAAGGAAAAAGCCTTGCTGTTCCCCTCTTTTGCAAGTTTATCAACGTATGGACCGCCCGGATACGGACCTCCCATAACCTTTGCACACTTGTCAAAAGCCTCTCCAGCCGCGTCATCAATAGTCTGTCCAATAATCTTCATATCAAACGGAGAGTTCACAAGTATTATCTGTGAATTTCCTCCCGATACCAAAAGACATAGAAACGGAAAATCAGGTATATGAGGTTCAATTCCCTTCTCCTTAATGAAATGAGCCAGCACATGACCTTGCAGGTGATTAACCTCTACCATAGGAATGTCAAGAGCCAGCGAGAAGCCTTTTGCAAATGAAGTTCCCACAAGCAGAGAGCCTATCAGACCCGGACCTCTTGTGTATGCAATGGCACTGATTTCAGACTTGTCAATACCGGCAACCTTAATTGCCTGATGTATTGTAGGTATAATATTCTGCTGATGTGCCCTTGATGCAAGTTCCGGCACCACACCACCATACGCACTATGTACAGCCTGTGATGAAATAATGTTTGACAGCAGATAACCGTCCTTGATTATTGCAGCAGATGTGTCATCACATGACGATTCTATACCTAATATTATAATATTATCATTTTTTTGCATAATATAATGCGGTGTATTCTCACTTTTTTACTATTTTTGTAAGATATTTACAACAACACGCAAAGTTATAAAAAAATTCTTTACCATAGTAATAGTATTGGTGGTAATAGTTGTTTCAATTCCACTAATTTTAACTCTGCTTCTGAGTGACAAGCAGATTCAGAACTATGTTGTTGACAAAGCAGCCGATGCCGCCAGCCAATTTTTAGGAACAAAAGTTGAAATAGGCACCATAATGTATGAGATTCCTGCATCGTTGGCTATAGATGGAGTGTACATTGAAGACCTTGATAAAGACACGCTTGCAAATATTGAACATTTATCTGCAAGAATTGGAATCAAACCTTTGTTCAATAATCATATTGCCATAAGGGGCATTAACATTGACGGTCTGTTTTTCCACCTGAAGACCGATTCCACAGGTGTCACCAATCTTCAGTTCATTATTGACGCATTGTCAGACACCACACAAACTCAACCTACAACACTAACATTTGAAGCACCTGACATAAATTTAAGGAACAGTCGTTTTAAGTTTGACAACACATCAATTGAGGCAAGGGCGGACTCTCTGTTTGATGCAGCCCATATTGACATTAGGGATATTGAAGTAAACACCACTCTGCACTACGCATCGGCTGATTCAGTGAATATACGCTTAGACAAACTTGCATGTACTGAAAAAAGCGGAATAGCCATTTCAGACATTGACATGCACTACATCTTATGCAAAAAAGGAATGTCAATTGAGGATTTTAAGGTAGACATGAAAAACAGCAGGCTTAATATACCTGTAATTCAATTCAGATATGACAGCATTCAACAAATGGGCAATATAAAAGAGCTATTTGACAATGCCAAATTCACTCTTGACATTAAACCGTCATATTTCAGCGGAACAGATTTTTCAGCATTTATGCCACAATTAGGAAAACTGAGGTATAATGTAAACCTTGACACCCGCCTTGACTATAGTAATGGTGAGTTTAATATATACTCACTTAATCTTACATACGGCAAATACACAAACATTGACATAAGGGCAAAACTCAGCGGCATTGCCGATGCCTTTGTAAGTCTGGATTCCATTGACCCCGGACAACTTTATCTGTATGCTGAAGTATATGACGCAAGTACAAACAGGGCAGATGTTGAGAATACTGTTTCTGACCTTACCGGAAAACCTTTCAAGTTACCTGATACAATAAAAGGATTAAGTTTCATAAAGTACAAAGGCAGTATTTTAGGTAACATTATAAACGCAAGATACGTTGGGCGTCTGACAACCAATGCAGGAGACATTCTGACCAACGCTGATTTCGGATTCATTAAGGATTCCAAAACTGTGGCATTAGACGGGAATGTTAAATTGGATGATTTTGATTTCGCTAAAATTTTTGGAGATGAAGCAGGTATCGGGAAACTCTCCTTTGCATTAAATACAGACGGAATATATAACACTAAGGAGAAAAGGTTGGCTCTGACGGCAAACGGAAAAATAGCGTCTTTTCAGTATAATGACTACGATTTCAATAATATCAACATTGACATGATTTACAACCCTGAAAAGGCATACGCTACTGTTGAATTTATTGATGACAAAGGTAACGGTTCCATTGATTTGGACGCGTTCTTTGATAATGGAGCCGTAGAAAAGAACATTGACATTGAACTTAGTGTTGATTCATTAAAACCAGGCAAAATGAATCTGCTACCCTCTTTGCCAACATTTGAAGTATCAACTGATATTGATGTGGATGTAAACATCAATAAGGACAATGAATATTTAGGTCATGTTTACATTGATTCTCTTAAAATAACAAATGAAGGCAAGACTTGTGTCATTGACACCTTATACATTGATGCTTTCAAAGATATGCTTGAAAACAACCATATAACCATAGAATCCCCAATAATCAACGGAATCATAAACGGACAATATGACCTGCCCCTTGTAGTAAACAATGTCTCTTACATTATTGCCAATGAATTAAGCAACATCAAGCCATTGTCAAACATCAAAAAAATGAATTGCAACAATGACTTTGACTTTGAGCTTTCAATAAATCCGCTAAATAAATATACTGATTTATTTGGATTATCATTCTCTGTTTATGACACTACACATATTTCAGGCACATATAATGACTATTTTAACAAACTTGAATTGGATGTAAACTCAAACTCATTCAAATTCGGAACCAACTCTATAGATTCCATTAACGTTCATATTGACAACATATCAGATAAGTTGAAAGTACAAACAACAGGCATATACCAAACTGCACTTGACACCACTCATATTTCATTATCGGCAGGTTTGTTCAACAATATTGTTGATGTGGAATACAATTTCTGGAACACCATTGAATCAGATTTCAGCGGCACCCTTAAGGCTTCGGCAGAATTTTTCCAACCAAAATACCCCGATGCCAACATAGAAACATTGATAACCGTTCATAATTCAGAATTGACATTAAGTGATTCTCTATGGCACATGCGTGAAGGCACTGTATTCTATGATGAGCATAATCTGATTGTCAAGAACATAGCATTTGAAGGAGATAACACATGGTTAAGAATTGACGGGCGTGCAAAAAAGGATGAGTGGCAAGTTGTTGGTGTTGATATGAACAAGGTTGATTTGTCATACATAAGCAAGGTATTCTATATGCCTGACATTTCATTACTTGGAATTGCTACAGGTAAGGTTATAATAGGCGGTGCCCTTGATAAAGAGCCTATTCTTGATGCTGATGTTGAAGTTGACGGATTTGGACTTAACGGTTACAAGATAGCAGATGCACACGGAACAGCCAAATTCAATCATAAGAACAAGAGAATAGAACTGTTTGCTGAGGTTCTCAATGAAAAGAAAGACACATCTTATCTTCACGGATATGTTGCACCCGTTGAAAAGGAGATGTTATTGGACATTGATATAAATGAACTTCATCTTGGTTTTATAGAACCTTATTTGGTATCATTCTCTCATGAGATGGACGGCATAGCAAGTGGCAAACTATATGTTGGAGGTCCACTTGACAAGATTGAACTTTGGGGTGACGCATACGTCCACGATGCCAAACTTGGCATAGATTATTTAGGCTCAACCTTCCATTTTGCTGATTCCGTCCACATTAAAAAGGACAAATTTATATTTAAGGATATACAGATAACTGATGATTACGGTCATACCGGAATGATTGACGGTCTTGTAACCCATAAGTACTTCCAAAACTTTAAGTACAGAATAGGGTTCTCCATTGACAATGTACGTGTTCTTAACACAACTGCAAAAGATTTTCCTGATTTCTACGGAACCGTATATGCTTCAGGCAACGCTCTTATTGAGGGTGATGAAAGTAGTGTTGACATAAATGTTACAGCCCGCCCAGAGGAAGGCAGTTACTTTGCAGTACCACTTGATAGTTACAGGAATGCCACTGACAATCAATTCATTACATTTGTTAGCAAAGACTCCATAAAAAGTCCTGAAGCCATGGCTCGTGGCAGAAAACGATTCATGGAAACCGCACCTACAACTAAACTGAATGTTGACATTGCAATTGAAGCGACACCTAATGTTGAAGCAAGAATAATTATGGACAGCCATACCGGCGATGTAATCAGAGCCACCGGTAACGGCAACATTAAAGTAAATGTTGACCAAAATGCAAATGTTAAGATATACGGCAAATTTGACATTTTGGAAGGAGACTATAATTTCTCATTGCAAGGTGCCATAAGAAAGAAATTTGAAGTTGGAAGCAACAGCAGCATTTCATTTGACGGAGACCCTATGGCAGGCATTATGAACATTAACGCAAAATACCAAACCACTGCATCGCTGGCTGACTTGATGGATGCCAAACTTACAGAGAGTCTTGTATCAAATGTTAAGGTTAACTGTCTTGCAAAAATACAGGGAACATTCCTTGAACCAAGGATAAAGTTTGACCTGGAACTGCCCGATGCAGAGGATGAGATTTCACGCCGTGTTCATGCAATTGTAAATACGGAGGATATGATGTTGCAACAAATGGTGTTCTTGCTATTGTTTAACAAGTTCTACAATCCGCAAGTTGCATCGGCAACCACAAGTGCCGCTACAAGTTCTTACGCATCATCATTTGCGGCAAGCACTATTTCAAGTCAGCTAAACTATTGGATTTCACAGATTAACAAGAATGTGAATTTTGGTATCAACTACAACGATTCTCAAAAGGATGCTCTAAACAACTACTCAGTTGCAGTTAATCTATCCACTAACCTGTTTAACAACAGACTTATTCTGTACAGCAATGTGGGCTATCAGCGTCAATATGGTAATGAAAACTTTATTGGTGACCTGGATGTTGAGTACAAACTTACAAAATCAGGACGTTTCCGCTTAAAGGCATACAACAAGACTAATGACAGGTTGTATCATGACAATCTGTATACTCAAGGTTTGGGTGTTATGTTCAAGGAGAATTTTGACACCTGGAAAAACCTTGGTGCCACATATAAGGAACTGACACGTAAGAAGACTCCTGAAGAGAAAGCCAAAATAAAGGAGACAAAGGAGAAACAGAAAGCGGAAAAGGCAAAACAAAAGGCAGCGAAAAAGGCCTTAAAAGAGGACCGTAAACGCCGCCATAAAGAATATGTTGCTCAGCAGAAAGCCCTAAAGGCTGCGGCTAAAGCCGCAAAAAATGAGAAATGAGACTGCGAAGCTGACCGAAGGTAAAGTTATTTAAATCTGAATAATTCAAATTAAATGAGACTATACAAGGCTTGCGAACTTTTTTTAACCGGAGTTTACTGTTGTAAATGAGGATTAAAAAAAGGAGCGTAACGCAGTAGAGTCCATTTAATTTGGATTATTTCACTTCCCAAGTATCATTAGTTAAGAGTAATTCCTTCAGTGAGTGATATTGTTTCTTGCTTGAAACCTCCTCTATCTGCTCATTTACTGCATCGTTGTAGGTAGGAGCCTCAACATCACGTA
>JAKSNZ010000022.1 GCA_024405855.1 Paludibacteraceae bacterium | reverse complement strand
TTGTTAATGTGGCAGGAAAAACGGCAAGGGTTATAAAACATTGATTTGTCCCTTTGTTATGAAATTTTCATTATTAGATTTGCATAATTAAAAAATCATAATTATATTTGCAAAAAAATAATAAGACAATGAATCCAACAGAAAATCCCTTTATAATCAAAGGAGAAATACCCGAAGAACTATTCTGCGACAGAATATCAGAGAGAGACACGCTGACAAGATTGCTTTTAAATGGGAATAATGTAGTGCTGACTTCTAATAGGAGGGTTGGCAAGACAGGACTTATAAACTTTTGTTTTAATCAAAAGCAAATCCAAGATAACCACTATACCATATTCTGCGATATACTTGAAACATCAAGTCTAAAGGAATTCACATACATTTTAGGAAAAAGGATATTTGACACCCTAAAGCCCAAAAGTAAAAAGATGATGGAACTGTTTATCAGAACCGTCCGTTCTCTTTCCGGTGAGTTTACCATTGATATAACCACAGGCTTACCCAAATTCAGTTTTTCATTTGGTAATATTACAAACCCTGAATATACTCTTGATGAGATTTTTGAATACATTGACAAAGCCGACAAGCGTTGTATAATCGCAATAGATGAGTTCCAACAAATAACCCGATATCCTGAAAAAAATATAGAGGCGATACTAAGAACACATATACAGCACTGCAAGAACGCCGATTTTATATTCGCTGGTTCAGAACGTCACATACTTGCAGAAATGTTCAACTCATACTCCAGACCTTTCTATGCCAGCACATCAGCATTAGGCTTGGATGAGATACCTCTTGAAAAATATGCTGAATTTGCAATAAGGCTGTTCTCTAATTACAATAAGTTGCTGACTAACGATGTGGTGGAATCTGTTTACAGTAAATTCAGTGGTAACACATTTTGTATGCAGAAATGCTTTAACACAGCGTTTTCCATTACAAAAGAAAATGGTACCTGCACCGTAGAAACAATAGATGCCGCCATAGACGATATACTTGCTGAAAACGAGCATTCTTATAGATTAAGGTTGTCATTGCTTTCAAATAGAAACAAGGAACTGCTGTTTGCCATAGCAAAAGAGGGTGTGGCAGAGCAAATAACATCGGGTAAGTTCATTAGAAAGCACGCACTGCAATCATCAAGTTCAGTGCAAACAAGTGCCAAGCAACTACTCGCTGATGATTGGATAACACTGAAAGCAACCAACAATGGCAAACAATACAGGCTTACCGATTATTTTTTAATGCTTTGGATTGTAAAGAACTACTGATTTTTAAATCTATATTATATAATCGTACACTGGCTGTATCGTTATTTTCACACCATTTACCTCTAGCTCACCATATTCGTGGTCTGTAAGCAAGAGCAGGTTTTTGCAATGTGTCTGCTTGTAGGCAAGCATTTACTTATTTTACAAAAATCTTCACATTTCAATGTCTTATTTTACAAAAAATGCCGTGTTTCAATGTCTTATTTTACAAAAAAATAGGAGATAAAATATCATATTTGCCGTAGAGATAGTAAAAATATAGCAATCGGCAAAATAAACATATATATATTCTGCCGAATAGGCGATTTTTTTTTGCAATGATTTGCATAAATCAGTTATTTTCCGTAAGTTTGCAACGTCAATTGGATTGAAAGTCCATACCTTTGTATGATGCTATCAGTTGATTGACAGACATATATGGCGTTTATTGACGCTTGTTTTAGTTTAGTTGAATCTAGCAAATTTTATGACCCTAAAACAAGAAGTTGTAAATGTCCTGTGGGTATGATTGTATTCGTTACATTGTAACGGCTATTCATATTCCTGCGTGGGCGTTACAGTTTATTCTTGGTCAAAGGTTTTGCTAGAACCCAACTAATGAGAATGAGCGTGGATAATGTTCACGCTTATTTTTATGTCCGTTTGTAAATAGCACTCCCTCGTCATTTGACTACGTCCAGCTAACGCAGTCGAGCGATAGCGAGAAATCTTTACATACCGAGAGTAAATCTTTATAAATTACAGAATAACAACAAATTAACCAAAACTTAATACTTATGGAAACAAAAAATTTATTAAACAAAAAAATTACCCAATGGCTGTTGCTGGTGGCAATGCTGGTTGGGTGTAGTGCAAATGCGTGGGCGTATGACATTTATGTTCATCCGTCGGACGCTAGTCATAAAATGTATGCTTGGGATGATGAATCATCTGATGGCTGGCCTGGAGACCAATTTAGTAGCACCTCAAAATTTGATAAATATGGTACTTGGTACTGTTGGAAACAACACCCTACAGAGTCTAGCCAAAAATTAATATTTAACTGTGGAAGCAACTCTTGTCAAACTGGTACTATTAATGTTTCTTCAACAACTTACTATTATTATACCGGAGGTACGTCTTCTTCTACTCTATCTACTTCTGACAAATACTATTATTCAGAGTTATATTTGGATTGTAGAAGTTTTACAGATTGGACAAAAGCTGATGCGGTATTTAGGGCATATTTTTATTCAGATACTGGTTGTACTGACGGTGAATATATAATGGCTGTTGATTTTTCTGCAACATCAACCACAAATGTGTACAAAACCACTTTTACTTGTCCGATTCCAATCAACGGAATCAAGGTAGAACGAATGAAACCCGACAAGTCCGAAGGGTGGAATAATTTCACTATTAATACATTTTCATCTTCCTATAACTGTGCTAAGGTAACAGATTGGAATGCTGGCTCAAAGGACTTTTATACTGCTTGCACCACCCCAGTAAAAGGTGACTTTACTGTAACAAATAACGAAAAAGTATTCAATGGTAGTCCACAAACTGCTACTGTGTCTGGCAAAACTGGAATGGGTACAATTACCGCAAAGTATGGTGGGGCTGCAAGCCAAACCAATGTGGGTGAATACGCAATTACTGTAGAAGTAGCTGCTGGTGACACATATTGTGCCACAACATCTGCTATCACACTAGATGATATATTAAAAATCACCAAAGCCAACCAATCCGACCTTACATTCAACGGCTCAACACAGTGTGTTGGCACAGAGGTTACCCTTAATGCAACAGGTGGTTCATCGGGTCAAACAATTAAATACGAAGTGAAAAGCGGTACAGGTACAATATCGGGTTCTACACTTACAACAGACACTGCTGGTGATGTTGTTGTAACTGCAACACGTCCTGGTGGTACTAACTACAACGATGTAAAAAAAGATGCCACCTTTACATTTGTCGCCAAGCCAACAGCATACGCAGTTTCTGGTACAGCGTCAATCTGTACTGGTAATAGTACAAATGTAACTCTTGCAAATTCTCAAACGGGTTACACGTACAAATTATACAAAGACGGCTTAGCAACAAGCACAACACAGACAGGTACTGGTTCCGCTCTTAATTTCAGTGTAGGTGCGGCTGGCACATATACAGTAAAAGGCTATGTAACGGGCAATGAGAGTTGTACAACAGATATGACAGGTAGTGCAACAATCACTATAAAAAATGCTACTGTAACCACAGAACCGGCACTAGACAAAATCCATCCTTATGAGGTTGTAACATTTACTGCCGACAAAGCGGTTACTTGGGCTATTGTGTCTGCACCTACTGGTGTAAACATAGGTAAAAACGCATATTTCCCTTGGGAGGACGATGAACAACATACTAATAGTATTAGGTTTAAGGGTGCGAAAGGTACATCAGGAGGATATAGTCTGAAAGCAACCGCTGATGGCTGTGATACATACATTAATTTTGAAATAAAGTCAGACTCTGAGGTATGCAATTAAGTTTTTTAATGTTGGCTATTAGTTATATTTCATAATATATCAATAGTTTTTTAAGTATTTTTTGTTTGGTGGCACGTCTCAAGTGAGAGGCGTGCTGCTGTTTTTAGTATGGTTTGGAGTTTTAATAATAAATTCGTACTTTTGTAGTGTGAAACATTTTGAACTATGTCTGATGAATTTTTAAAGATATGGTCTTTTGACGAGTCTGTTGGTGAGTATGTGTTACCACATGCTAAAACTTTCTTTATCAAACAAAAACAAGCATATCCTACAATGACTGCTTTGTATAAACACCAAATGGAACTTGTAAAAGCAGAACACCCTAATATTTTATCTGCTTATAAGGGTAACTGATTTAATTATACGATTGGGTTGGATACAAAAAAAGGGTGACTAAAATCTCCTATTTTTTGTAAAATAAGTAAATGCTTGCCTACAAGCAGACACATTGCAGATAGCAAAAAAAGAGAGCCTTACTCTGCAAGACTCTCTTTTTACTTGTGGAAATTGAGATTTTGTTAGTAGTTCTCTGCGTGGACTTCAAAGTACGCCTGCGGATGGTTGCATGTTGGGCAAACCTCAGGTGCCTTGGTGCCTACAATAATGTGTCCGCAGTTACGGCACTCCCATACCTTAACCTCACTCTTTTCAAATACCTTGGCTGTCTCCACATTCTTTAGCAATGCACGGTAACGCTCCTCATGTTTTTTCTCAATGGCTGCAACCAAACGGAATTTGGCAGCCAAAACAGGGAATCCCTCCTTTTCAGCGGTTTTTGCAAAACCCTCATACATATCTGTCCACTCATAGTTTTCACCGTCAGCGGCAGCCTTCAGGTTCTCTGCTGTATCCCCTATTCCGTTCAACTCCTTGAACCAAAGTTTTGCATGCTCTTTTTCATTGTCAGCAGTCTTTAGAAATAGTGCCGCAATTTGTTCATAACCCTCTTTCTTGGCTTTAGAAGCAAAATAAGTGTATTTGTTTCTTGCCTGTGACTCTCCGGCAAATGCCGCTTCCAGATTTTTCTCTGTCTGTGTTCCTGAATACTGTGTCTTCATAATAATTGAAAATTTATTTTAACAAAATTATTATTTGCAAAGATAGTGAAAATATCCAATAAAGTTTGTAACTTTACTATTGGATTTGCATTTATATATTAAAAAATGTTAATTTGAGAAAAATATTTAGTACTATGTATTACAAGGTACTAAAATAATATATACTTTTGCGGTATGAAAACAAAAGAAATAATTTTAGCATCGGTGCTTACGGTGGCAACAGCAATGACAGCCACAGCACAAAATGAGCAGTCTGATTTCAAGAATTGGACTCTGACACAATGTTTGGACTATGCGTTGGAGCATAATATTGACGTGCTTCATTCATACGTTTCAGAACAAAAGGCAAAGGAAGATTTAGAGTTTTCAAAACAAGCGTTTGCACCTAATATAAGTGCAGGCACCCAGCAAGGCTATGCATACGAAAACATGTTAGGTCCAAATAACCAATCTGCCTACAACGCAAGTTATGGTATAAACCTGAGCATGCCGATATTTAACGGAGGCAGACTACTCTACTCCAAAAAACAGAATGAGGTTATTTTGGAAATGAGCAAGGAGAACACAAATTCAAGCAAAAAAGATATACAGACCAGCGTTCTATATGCGTATCTTCAAGTTCTTTATGACCATGAGACAGTAAATATAAATCAAAAGATATATGAACTGAGCGATGCGGAATATGAGCGTTCAAAGGCAATGTATGAAGTTGGCAAGATTACTAAAAGCGCACTGGCACAGGTAGCATCGCAATGGGCAAGCAACAAATATAATTTGACAAACAGCAAGAATAATTTGAGGACAGACATTCTTGCCCTAAAACAGGTGCTTGAACTTAATATAACCACTGAGTTCAGCGTGGCTTTCCCTGAAATTTCAGATGAAGAGATTCTTGCCCCTCTACCCTATATGCTTGAAATTTACAACACTGCAATGGAGCAGATGCCATACGTAAAGGCTGCTGAAAAGGAGATTGAGAGTGCTGAGATTGGCAAAAAGATAGCACAGGCACAATGGATGCCAACGCTTAATTTGAATGCCGGACTGAACAGCAGTTACAACACAATGTTTGCATCATCATTAGGTGAGCAATTCAAATCAAACTTAGGACCAACCGTAGGGGTTACCCTTAACATTCCTTTGTATGACCAGCGTGCCGCATTGACATCGGTGAACAAGGCAAAGCTGAACATAGACCAAAGCAAACTGAATTACCAACAGGTAGATAAGGAGATTTCAAAAAATGTTGAGACTCTTTATGTTGAAGCCCTTAACGCTCAAGATAACTATATAACCGCAAAAGAGAAACTTGGATATGCACAGGAGAGTTATGACCTTGTGGCTGCACAGTTTAACGTGGGTATGAAAAACACAATTGATATGCTAACTGAAGAAAAGAACCTGTTTCAGGCGGAACAGGAGGTCATTCAGTGCCGATACAAGGCGGTAATAAGCATACAACTGCTTAACATTTTGCAAGATAAAGAGATAAAAGTAGGAAATAATAATTAAACATATGTCTGTAATAGAGCTAAAGAACATCCACAAAACCTACAACGTTGGGGCTCCGCTCCACGTGTTAAAAGGCATTAACCTTACTATTAATGAGGGTGAGTTTGTATCCGTTATGGGTGCCTCAGGTTCTGGAAAATCAACCCTACTGAATATCATTGGTATGCTTGACAACTACGATGAGGGAGAGTATCTGCTTGACGGAGAACTAATTAAAGACTTATCAGAAACCAAATCAGCCAAACTGCGAAATCAGAAAATAGGATTTGTATTCCAATTCTATAATCTGTTGAATTTCAAAAACGCAATGGAGAATGTGGCTTTACCTTTATATTATAGAGGTATCAGACGTAAACAACGTAACGACATAGCACTTGAATATCTGGATAAAATGGGAATTAAAGCCATAGCGGAGCATTTGCCAAATGAAATGTCCGGTGGTCAGAAGCAGCGTGTGGCAATAGCCAGAGCCTTAATAGCAAAGCCTAAAATAATTCTTGCCGATGAGCCTACAGGTGCATTGGATTCACAGACATCAAAAGAGGTTATGCAACTTTTACGCGAGGTGAACCGCACAGAGGGTGTGACAATGATTATTGTTACGCACGACCCCAATGTTGCGGCACAAACGGACAGACTAATAAAGATACAGGATGGAATAATTGGAGACAATTAGAGAAATATTAGATGCGTTGAATGCAAACCGTTTCAGGACTTTCCTTACGGGATTTGCCATAATATGGAGTATGTATATGCTCATATTGCTTATTGCCACCGCTCACGGATTTAAGAATGGTTTGAAGTCCGAATCCTCCTTTATGGCAAAAAACACCTTTGCCCTATACCCTAGCAAGACAACCAAGCCTTACAATGGATTACAAAAAGGAAGACAAATCGTATTTTCTGAAGAAGACATAGATTTCTTTGAGAAAGAGATTGGCAAGATGGTAAAAGTAAATGTGTTTACACCAATATACAGCATTCTGGGTGCAAATATTGTATATGAGGATGAGAATACAATAGTCAATATGTTTTGTGCAAGACCCGGATATGAAAAAATCAGGAATTTAACAGTAGTTGAAGGCAGATTGCTGAATAAGACTGATGAGATTAAGCGTAACAAGGTAATGATTATCCCAAAGAGAACCGCTGAATATCTTTTTGAAGATGAGTCACCGATAGGCAAACATGTAAAATACAACGATATTATTTTTGAAGTGGTGGGAGTTTTTACAAGAAAGGGTAACCTTGTGCGTGAAAGAGTGGTTATTCCTTTTTCAACATCACAAGTGCTATTTAATCCTGAAAAAACAGTTACGGACATAACTTTTACTGTTGATGGAATTACAACGATACAGCAGAGTGAGGACTTTGCAAAAGAGTTAAGGGAACTGACAGCCAAACGTATGAATTTTGACCCCAGCGATGAAGAGGCCTTAGGTATAATTAACAGCGTCAGAACAGCCGCACGGACAGCCAATATTTTAGGTTACATAAACTTGTTTTTATGGATAATAGGCATAAGCACTCTTATCTCAGGTGTTGTGGGAGTTGGTAACATTATGATTGTTACTGTAAAGGAGCGTACTAAAGAGTTTGGAATAAGAAAGGCAATGGGAGCCACACCTGCATCAATAGTGGGAAACACTATTTTGGAATCACTTATTATAACCATAGGCTTTGGATATATTGGTCTGTTTTTAGGAATTTTAACTACTGAGATTGCAGCAAAACTTTTAGTTATAATTCCACCTGACAAGAGATTTGTAAAAACATTTATGGACCCTACTATAGATTTACAGGTAGCAGTTAACGCTCTTATTTTGCTTATAATTGTAGGTGCCATAGCGGGCTTTATACCGGCACACAAGGCGTCACATATAAAAACAATAGATGCTATAATGTCTAAATGATTGATATAGACTACATACAGGAGATATGGGACACTCTGCACAAGCGTAGGGTACGCACATTTTTCACAACATTTGGTGTTGCGTGGGGTATGACCATACTTGTTGTTTTGCTTGGCTGCGGTCTTGGTGTGGAACGGGCTATGAGAAGCACTTGGGGTGAGACGTCAACCAATGCCGCCTACTTTTATGGACGCAATGCATCACTTCCGTATAAAGGGTTGGAGAAAGGAAGAAGCGTGCATTTGAAAACAAATGATATGACAGCCATAAAGTCAAGATTTAGAGATATTGAATATATCTCACCATCATTTTGGAATGACGCTAACATAGTTATAAGAGGAGACAAATCTAAAGAAAATGTACCTATCAACGGATTGTCAACCGATTTCTACCAAATAAGTCCTTGCCTTTTGTTAGAGGGTCGCACTATAAATGAGATTGATGTGGCTCAAAACCGCAAGGTCTGTATGATTGGTGAACAAATAAAGAACGGACTGTTTGGAGCCGAAAAGGCGGAAGGTGCGCTTATTTGGATTGACGGAGTGGCATACACTGTTATAGCGGTTATGGAAAAGAGTACTGACGTAAACATATTTGGAGACCCCGAACAAATGATATTTATACCATATACCACATTTGCGGATATTTACAATAAGGGCGACATTGTTGATTGTATAGCACTGTCGGCAAACAAGAATGCCAATATATTGGATTTGGAAACAGAGATAAAGGACTTTCTTAAAGAGAGGGCTATAGTATCGCCCGATGACAAACAGGGAATTATCTCTGACACCACTAAGGAATACTTTGATACAGTAAACAACCTGTTTAAGGGCACAAGAATACTTATTTGGGTTATTGGATTAGGTACGCTGCTTGCAGGTATGGTGTGTATCACAAACATTATGCTTATATCAGTAAGGGAGCGCACACAGGAGATAGGAATCAGGCGTGCGTTGGGAGCCACACCGTTTAGTGTTGTAAGACAAATACTATGGGAGAGCATTTTAATGTCACTGCTGGCGGGTGTGGGCGGAATAGTTGTGGGGTTAGGTGTATCCGCCGTGTTAGAGGATATATTCACTAGCATTGAAGGAAGTGACACAGTACAATTAAAAGGCATTTACATCCCATTTAAGTTGGCTGTAATAATATTTATAATACTGGAGACAGGTGGACTTATAGCCGGTCTGCTGCCTGCCTACAGAGCGGCGCAGATTAAGACGATAGACGCGTTGAGAGACGAATAGAGTGGATAGTTGACAGTGGACAACGACCTCTTATGGAGTGAAACGACAGAGGGCGTATGCCCGAACGCTTGGCGCAGGGGTTTGGGGGTGTCCCCCAATAAAAAAGGATTAGAAACTTTAAACAAGCCGTTAGGCGAAGTTTCGAAGTTTCATAATTTTTTCCTTGATGTTTGCAGAATATTTAAAATTTATAATAAAAAAATTATGAAACGAGTAAAAAGAATTTTTTTGACGGTATTGCTGGTAGCGGCAATAGTAGGAACATTTGTGTATCTGTGGAAGAAGTCTCAGCCGGAAGTGGTGGTATATGAGAACATATCACCTGAAATCCGAACCATTGAAAAGACTACACTTGCCACAGGAAAAATTCAACCACGTGATGAGGTTAAAATCAAGCCTCAGATATCAGGTATTATTGAAGAACTCTACAAAGAGGCTGGCGATGATGTGAAAGAGGGCGAACTTATTGCCAAACTGCGTGTCATTCCTGACATGAACACCCTTGCAAATGCGGAGGCATCGTTGAAGAAAGCCCAAATAGCCCTTGACAAGGCTCAGATTGACTATAACCGTGAAAAACAACTGTTTGACAGAGAACTTGTTTCACAAGCCGACATTGAGGAGTTTGAGGTTACCTTGAACAATGCAAGGGAGGAGTTGCAAAGGTGTCAGGACGTCTATGACATAGCAAAAGACGGTGCTACAAAAAATTCACAAAGCACGGGTACCACATACGTACGTTCAACCGTTTCAGGCACAATACTTGACATTCCTGAAAAAGTAGGTAACTCTGTTGTGCTTACAAACAACTTTAATGAAGGTACAACCATTGCCACTGTCGCTGATATGAATGACCTGCTGTTTGTTGGAAAAATTGATGAGACTGAGGTTGGCAAGCTCTACATTGGAATGCCTGTTCAGATTATTATAGGTGCCATTGAAGACAAGTACTACGATGCTGTATTAGAGTATATTGCACCAAAAGGCACGGAAGAGAACGGAGCGGTTATGTTTGAGATAAAGGCTGCCGTATCCATTCCTAAAGGAGAATCTTTGAGGGCAGGATACAGTGCCAACGCCAAAATAATACTAAGCAAGGCTGACAGCGTACTCTCCATTCCTGAATCATCACTTAATTTTGCAGTTGACACACCATACGTTGAGGTTCTTACTTCCACTAACCCCGATGTCTATGAACGCCGCAATGTCAAGATTGGACTCTCTGACGGCATAAACATTGAAATCAAGAGCGGAATCAGTAAAGAAGATAAAATAAAGGAGTAGTTTGGAGACTCTAAAAGAGATATTAGATGCATTACGGGCAAACCGTCTGAGGTCTTTCCTGACAGGTTTTGCCATTGTATGGGGAATATTTATGCTCATACTGCTTCTTGCTGCCGGAAACGGATTTAAGAACGGTATGGAGTCAAATTTCTTCTACATGGCAAAGAACACCGTTATGCTATACCCTGGCAGAACCACAATGCCCTACGCAGGTTTTCAGAAAGGACGTCAACTTAACTTCAAGGCTGAGGACATTGACTATATGGAAAAGGAGATACGCAAAATTGCAAAGGTTGAGCAATACACCCCTATTTTCAATATATGGAATGACACTCTGACCTATAAGAGAGAGAATGACGTATCGTCACTTTGCGGAGTAAGACCGGGATATGAGGTTATGCGCAGCCTTAGCATTGAACGTGGGCGTTTCTTGAATGAGGCAGATGAAAGAAATCATAACAAGGTGGTTCTAATCCACCCTAAAACAGAGAAAAACCTGTTCAAAGGTGAGGACGGCGTAGGAAAATTTATAAACATAAACAACATACCATTCAAGGTTGTGGGTATCTATACAGAGAAAAGCGAATCTTGGCGACCCGATGTATATATTCCATTCTCCACCTCACAAATGATATTCAACCCATCGGGGCTTATAACAGACATATCATTCTCTGTAGCGGGAGTAGATACAAAAGAGAAGAGTGAGGCACTTCAAGACCAATTACGTCAGATTCTTGCACGCCGACTGAATTTTGACCCCGCTGACAAGGAAGCGGTGTGGATTCGTGACAATGTGTCAAACTCAATGCAGTCCGCCTCCATATTCTCCGCTATAGTCTTCTTTATATGGATTATAGGTATCGGAACACTTGTGGCAGGTATCGTAGGAGTGGGGAACATTATGCTTATAACCATTAAGGAACGTACAAAAGAGTTTGGAATACGCAAGACATTGGGTGCGACACCTGCATCGATACTTAAATCAGTAATTTTTGAATCACTTATTATAACGGTTAGTTTTGGGTACATAGGGCTGTTTTTAGGAATTGTGCTGAGTGAGACTGTCTCTAAAGTTCTGGAAAGCATGCCCAAAAGCGGAGACAGAGAGTTCACTACATTCATGAACCCTACAATAGACCTTTCAATTGCAATAACGGCATTAATCATACTTGTTATTGCGGGTACTCTTGCAGGTTATATTCCAGCCAGAAAAGCCGTAAAGATAAAACCAATTGTAGCATTGCAGGCAAAATAATGTTTGACATTGATAACATACGAGAGATTTGGGCGACAATAACAAGAAACAAGACCCGAAGTTTTTTTACATCATTCGGTGTGTTTTGGGGAATGCTGATGCTTATGGTTACGCTTGGATTCGGATTGGGCATTGAGCGTAATATGCTTAATCAATGGGGAGACACCTCAGCCAATGCGGCATTCTTTTTTCAAGGCACCACATCTATGCCATATAAGGGATTCAAGCGTGGAAGGAGCATACAATACAAACGTGATGACATTAAGGCGTTAATTAATCAATTCCCTGAGATAGAGAACATATCACCTGTGATTTGGGGCAGTGTTAAGAAGATGACCCACGCAGACAAATCAACCGAAAACCTGCAATCCATTGGGCTGTCAAGTGCCTATAATGTAATTAACCCTTGCCACATTTTAGAAGGCAGGTTTATAAATGACATAGATGTTCAACAGAGCCGTAAAGTATGCGTTATAGGTTCAAAGGTAAAGAACACGCTCTTTGGCGGCGACAAAGCCACAGGGTCTCTTGTTTGGGTAAACGGCACAGCATACACTGTAATTGGGGTTATGGAGAAGCAGGCGGACATAAATATTTTTGGTAATCCTGAAGAGTCTATTTACACTCCTTATACCACTCTTGCACAAACTTCAAACATTGGTGATAACGTTCACTGTATAGGACTTTCAATATCAAAGAGTGTAAATGTGCGTGATTTTGAGAGTGAGGCGGTAGCATTTCTTAAAGAGAGGCATAATGTGGCACCAGAAGATGAGCAAGGCATAGGACACTTTAACACAAAGCAGTTTTTTGACACATTCGCGAACTTGTTTTTAGGTCTTAGGATACTTATATGGATTGTAGGTTTGGGAACTCTTGCCGCAGGAATGGTTGGTATAAGTAACATTATGTTAGTTACAGTAAAGGAACGCACACAAGAGATTGGCGTAAAGCGGGCATTAGGGGCATCGCCTTTTGTAATAATCAGACAGATAATGAATGAGAGCCTTTTACTTGCCCTTATTGCAGGGGTTATAGGTCTGTTTGTTGGTGTATTGATAGGTGCAGGGGCGGAATCCATACTCTCTTCAATGCCACAGGACAATAAGTTTGTTGATGGAGTGTATGTGCCGTTTGGCATTGCGTTAGGGGTTTTAGGCATACTAGTCTTATGCGGACTTCTGTCAGGGCTTCTACCTGCATACAGAGCCGTGCAGATTAATGCGATAGACGCGTTAAGAGAGGAATAAAAATGTTTGCAGAATAAAAAAAAATCCGTAACTTTGCACCCTGTAATATTAACTTTAATACTTTATTAATTATGAAAAACTTAAAACTAATTTCAGTATTGGCTCTGGGTATGCTGTTAATGCTTGGGGCTTGTAAAAAAGATGACCCTTCATCAACCACGGGTAAAGTTGAATTGTCTATTGCCGCACTAGGAACAGACGGAGCGGAATTTTGCAGCAAACTTGAGGCTAAAGGCTGGACTTTAAAATCATCAACAGACAAAGAGAAACAATACACAAAGGATAGCAATTCATGCACCGTTAAATACGATACGGATAAAAAAGTGAAAGAATTGTATTGGACAGACAAATACGGCTCTTTTGACGATGCTAAAAAACCTTTTGCTGATGCTCAGAAGGTTACCACAAGAAAATATACAAAGAAATATGCCGCCTACACCTCAGGATTTAACCCACATTGGGTTGCAGGAAATCCTGATGAGTGCCTAAAATTTGTAAACGAGGCTACCAAAAAGTCTTTATCCCCTTCCACCGGCGTATATGAGCAGAGTGAAAATGATGAGGGAACATTTTCAGTTGATAACATCATATCTGTAGATGGAAATCTTAGCCTAAGGGTTAGGGATGAGAGATAAACAAAGAATTCTCTATTAACTCATTAAAATTAGGAACCTCATTAAGGAATTGGTGCGTTCCAGCAGTAAAGTCAAACTTAATGCAGTAAGTGGTTTTTGAGTTTGACAGAATAATGAAAGGTGCTTGAAGTTTGGTGTTGTAACTAACCGCCTGCTTCAGCACCTCTTCATTTATAGGCACTGACGGAGCCTTGAACTCCAACAGAATAATAATTTTACCATTCTTCTGCACCACAGCATCACATCGGCGTTCAGTACCGTTAAGTTTCAAGCAGGTTTCAGTGGAAATAGATAGTTGCGGATAACCTTTCTGTTCCATAAGATATTTACAGAAACCCTGTCTGACACCCTCTTCCGGTGTCAAAGCCACAAACTTATTCCTGAACCTATCAAATATTTGCTGTTTGTTTTCCATTCTCATTTATATTCATATACAAATTTATAAAAAAATTTTTTATCTTTGTAGAGTATTATGAATTATTTTGACATAGTAAAACAAATAAGCATAAAGCAATTTATGCCTATATATGTGTTTATGGGTGATGAGCCATACTACATTGACGCACTTACAGAACTGCTTGACGCCTCAATACTTACAGATGATGAAAAAATAATGAATGAAACAGTGTTGTACGGCAAAGACACCACTGTGGCAAAAGTTGTAACTGAGGCAAGGCAATACCCTATAATGTCAAATTACAGGTTGGTATTCCTAAAAGAGGCACAAACATTGGCATCAAGAGAGAATTTCTCCGCACTTGAAGCATACCTACAGAATCCGCTTACATCAACCATATTGGTCATTACTTATAAAGGTGGCACATTTGACAAACGCAAGGCATGGATTAAACAGGCCGAGAAACTTGGAATTGTATTCACCTCCGCAAAACTAAACGAAAGGGATTTGCCCCCTGTAATAGATAAAATGGCAGACAAAAAAGGTTTGTCAATTGATGATGATGCAGTAAGCCTGCTTGTTGAGTACATAGGTTCAGATTTAACCCAACTAAGCAACACAATAAGCAAATTTGACATACTGCTGCCTTCAAACAACAGAAAAATAACCGCAAACGCCATAGAGAAGGTAGTTGGCATTTCAAAAGAATTTAATGTATTTGCCCTTGTTGACGCACTGTTTGCAAAAGACGCACGCAAGGCAAACCTTATAATATCACACACTAAAGATGATATTTTCAAGATAATACCGGCACTCTACACTTCATTCTCAAATCTGCTGATTTATCAATATATGCCTACAGGTTTAAGCAACGATGCCATAGCCGCAAAAATGGGAATACGCCCTACAGCAGTGTGGATATACGGCAAGGCCTCAAAACTCTACTCTAAAATGCAGACTTTCAAGGCTATAGGTTACCTACGCAAATATGATACAATGAGCAAGGGAGTAAACTGTGCCTCCTCAGCTGACACCGCAGGTTTGCTAAAGGAGTTGGTTTATAAAATAATGCATTAAATCTCTTCTGCTATTTGGGCAGCGTAACTGCTCAAATTAGGGTCTCTGGCACCCATTATTAGAATAACACAATCTGTTTTTGAAACATTCCTTATAATTGTATCCTTGCAAGCGGCTTTATCGCCCGCAAAAATGCAGTTTTTACCTTGTGCAATAATGTAATCTGACACAACCGATGGAGAAATGTCTCTGTTAACAGTACCACCTGCATAATACACATCACCCAATACAAACAGGTCTGATGCTCTGAGAGTATCTGCAACCATCTCTGCAAGTTCCTGATGCATAAATCTGAGAGGTCCGAATCCGTGAGGCTGGAAATAAGCAACAACCTTTGAAGTAATATTCTGACAAGCCTTTATTGCAGATGCCACCTCAGAAGGATTGTGGGCAAAATCATCAACCACATAAAGGTGACGTTTGTCGTCTCCCTTTACAAGTGCCGCACGGCGGTAAATTCCGCTGAAATCCTCAATTGCCTTTACCGCATCCTCTAATTTGACACCCGTCTGCACCGATGCCGCAATGGCTGCAAGTGCGTTCTCCATATTGTGTTTGCCAATGGCGTGTAGTGAGCAGTCCAATCCGTTTACCTTGAACTTTATGCAAAACCCGTCCTGCTTAAAGTCTGTGCCTTTAATGCCAGGATTCCCCTCCGTGCCAAAATTATTGGCATCGGCTTGGTTCAGGCTCATTGTAATAGGATAATTGCTGTTTACAATAAACGCCTTTTTTGTATGGGATTTGAATGTGGAGAAGAGTTCCAAAAGTTCTGACTCCTCCTTGTGGTCACGCTCAACATTCAACAGCAGAGCAATTTCAGGATTGTAGTTTACGATACTGCCGTCCGATTCATCTGACTCAATTACAAGCCATTCACCTTTCCCGTTCCAAGCGTTGCCTATAAGACCTTGCTTCTGAATGCTTGCAAGCCCTGCTCCCGTAATAAGTGACGGCTCTTTACCGCACTTTTGCAGAATATGGAAAATCATGGCGGTAGTGGTTGATTTGCCTGAAGTGCCTCCAACCGCTATTGTCTTAATGCTGTCTGAAATTTCAGCAAGCAGTTTTGAACGCTTGATAATTGGAATGTTAAGGCTCAATGCCTTTTGATACTCAACATTGCTCTCCTCAATAGCAGTAGATACTATAACAGCCTCTGTTTCAGCCGTTATACCACTTCCGTCCTGAAAAAAGCACTCAATTCCCGCTCTTTCAAGTTGTATTTGGGTCTCTCCTTTTTCTGTTTTACTGAATAAACGGTCAGACCCCGATACTCTCTTTCCTGTACCTCTCAGGTATTGTGCAATGGCACTCATTCCCGTACCCGCAACGCCTACAAAAAAATAATTATTATACATACTGCAAACATTTATATTCTCTAAAATTATTTTTTTTAGGCGTTGCCTTTCCCCTTTTTTATTGGGGACACCCCAAACCCCGCGTGCTTCGCACGGAGAACTTCGTTCTCTGTCGCTGCGCTCCCTATGAAAAAATAATTATTCACTATTCTTTATTAACTATTCACTATTAATAAACTTCTTTACAAATTTTGCGAATATTATCGCTCTCTCCAAGTGTGTAGAAGTGAAGGCTTGGAACGCCAAACGCCTTTAACTCCTTGGCTTGGGCTATTGTCCACTCCACACCTGCCTGCCTTGCCTCTTCATTTGTCTTGCAAGCCTTAATTGTCTTAACCAAATCCTGTGGCAAGTCAATGTTGAAGGTTTGCGGCAATATGTTTATATCGTTGAGGGTTGAAATTGGCTTAATACCTGGCACAATAGGAATATTTATTCCGTTAGCCCTGCATAGTTTCACAAAATCAAAGTACTTTTGGTTGTCAAAGAACATTTGAGTTACGGCATACTCTGCCCCAAGTCTAACCTTCTCCTTCAGGTAGAAAATGTCTGTCTCCATATTCTGTGCCTCAAGGTGTTTTTCAGGGTAGCAAGCCACACCCATAGAGAAATTGGTAGGCTTTGGATTCTTTAATGACGAATCTATGTATTTACCGTTGTTCATGTCATTTATTTGCCCCATAAGGCTTGTTGTGTGATTATGACCGTCCTCCTTTGGCATAAACACACGAGAACCCTTTTGAGGGTCTCCTCTAAGTACAAACAGGTTTTCAATGCCAAGAAAATCAAGGTCAATAAGCAGATTCTCAGTCTCTTCACGGTTAAGTCCGCTGCAAATTATATGTGGAACCACATCAATATTGTACTTAAAGTGTATAGCGGCGGCAGTGGCAACAGATGATGGACGCTTACGGACAATGCGGCGCTCTATTGTACCGTCATCCTTTGTCTTATATACAGTATCGGCGGCATGACTTGTAATGTTGATATAACTTGGATTGAAATCCAAAAGGTTATCTACAGCACTGTATATGGCATCAATTCCCTTGCCTTTCAACGGTGGCAACAACTCAAATGTAAACAGCGGCGATTTTGCGTTTCTTAATTTCTCTGCTATATGCATAATTTTTCGGTGAATTAAAAATATTTAGATTTATCATTTGCAAAATAGAATCCGCAAACTGACGATACAGGTATCATCATGCAAGATTCCGTTAATGTTATGCCCAAACGCTTCTCTGCGTCAAGGATTCTTAAAAGTTGGCGTTTCATTGCGTGCTCAGGCAGGCAGGTGTAACCAATTGCCGGTCTTATGCCACTGCTGAATTGCCACCACTCTTTTTTTGTTCTCTCAAACAGATATTCTGACATAGCCTCAGCAAGACGGTCTGCAAGCAACTGAACTGACATTGCATTAACATCATCAACTTTTGACTTATATTCACTTATCAATTTTTCTGCATCAACTGATACGGCAAACATTCCTATATAATCTTGCTCAGGCGATATGAAATCACTTAGACTTACACCGCATCGGCGTACAAAATCAAATTTTTCAACCCCACAACACGCACAGTCACAAGTATTTACAACAACTTGACCGTTACTGTTATGAGCCTTATAAATGGCAAGCAAGGCACCTGTCCTTATATCTGCACCATCAGTGGCAAGTATCTGTTTTGCATTTTCAATTAACTGCTGAGCCTTGTCAAACGGCACTTCCCACGCAGAGGCATACGCTTTCCAATTTATATACGGAATCAAATCTTCAACTGAAATGTCAGTTATCTGCTTTAGCCCTGTAAAGTTTGGCTCCACAATCTTTTCAGTACTCCAATCTATCTTTACAGACTTGTCCGCTTCTGTTTTCTGTTCTGCACTTAGCGATTCCCTGACAGTGCTGTAATGAGCCTTTATCTGTTTCTTGTAGCCATCTGAATCCTTTGTCAATGCACTTACTATCTGAACATTTTGGCTGGCATCAGGTGAATGGGCAACAACTCCGTCATAAACGGTGTCAATGTACATTGCTGTATGGGCCTCAGAGGTAGTGGCACCTCCTACTATAAGTGGAATGTCTGAACCATGTTTCTGCAACTCCTTAGCCACATTTATCATTTGGGCAAGAGACGGGGTAATGAGACCGCTTATGCAAATTGCTGTGGCGTTATTTTTAATTGCTTCATTTACAATAGTTTCAGCTGGCACCATAACACCCAAATCAACCACATTGTAGCCGTTACAGGTAAGTACCACCCCAACAATGTTCTTTCCTATATCATGTACATCGCCATTTACGGTTGCTATTACAACACTCTTCTTTATAGAGTTTGTTTCATCTTGCGGAATGTGCGGCAGAATATAACCCACAGCCTTTTTCATAACGGAAGCACTCTTTACAACCTGCGGCAGGAACATCTTTCCCTCTCCAAACAATGTGCCTACTGTAGATATTCCGTCCATCAGCACACTCTCCACAATTTCAAGAGGCTTATATTTTTGAAGTGCCTCATTTACATCGTTTTCAATAAATTCAGTTGAACCGCTTACAAGTGCTGTCTTTAGTCTCTCCTCTACACTACCCTCTCTAATTGGCTTTGAAACGGCTGGACTTGTCCCATTTTGTGGTACAAGTTTGCTTGCGTATTCAAGAAGAGCATCAACGGCTGTATCGGAGTTATTAAGAATAACATCAGTAACTTTTTTACGCAGTTCCGGTTCAATATTGTCATAAACCTGAAGCATTTGAGGATTTACTATAGCCATATCAAGACCTGCCTTTACCGCATAATAAAGAAATACGCTGTGCATTGCCTCCCTTACGGCATTGTTACCTCTGAAGGCAAAGGAAAGGTTACTTATGCCTCCGCTTGTCTTGGCACCTGGCAAATTATTCTTAATGTACTCAACCGTCCTTATAAAATCAACTGCATAATTATTATGCTCCTTAATGCCTGTGGCTATTGTAAGTACATTAGGGTCAAAAATTATATCTTCCGATGCAAAGCCAACCTCCTCAGTAAGAATCTTGTAGGCTCTTGTACAAACCTCTTTTCTGCGTTCAAATGTTGTTGCCTGACCTTGCTCATCAAACGCCATAACTATTACTGCGGCACCAAAACGCTTAATGTATCTTGCATGCTCCACAAATGTTTCATATCCCTCTTTTAGCGATATTGAATTAACCACAGCCTTGCCTTGCACACATTTCAACGCCTCCTCAATAACCTTCCATTGAGATGAGTCTATCATTACAGGCACTTTTGCTATATATGGGTCTGCTCCTGCCAATTTCAGAAACTCTTTCATGCACTCAAAGGCATCAAGCATGGAATCATCCATACACACATCTATGACCTGCGCCCCTCCGTCAACCTGACGGCGTGCCACAAGCAGTGCCTCATCAAAGTTCTTTTCAGCAATAAGTTTTGCAAATTTCTTTGAACCAGCCACATTTGTGCGTTCACCCACATAAACAAAATTATCAAAACGGCATGGCTCAAGTCCGCTTAGCACAGTCTGCTGATTGTGCCTTGCAACTGCACGGGGCTTATATTTTTCAGCCAAACACTTAATTGCCCTTATATGTTCAGGTGTGGTTCCGCAACAGCCTCCTGCAATGTCAAGCAAACCTTGCTCAAAAAACGGTTTCATTGCAACAGCCATTGTTTCAGGTGTTTCAGTGTAGTTCCCGTCTTTATCAGGAAGCCCTGCATTGGGGTGTACACTAACATAACATTCTGCCGTTTCAGCCACTCTTTTAAGGTACGGCAACATTTCTGATGCTCCAAATGAGCAGTTCAATCCTATTGAAAACGGCTTAAACGGAGCCACCGATACCACAAAAGCCTCAATTGTCTGTCCTGTAAGCAACCTGCCGCTTTTTTCAACTGTGGCACTAACCATTACAGGTATCTGCGGAGCAACCTCATTTGCCGCTGTCAATGCCGCCTTTAAGTTAAGAGTGTCAAAAAATGTTTCAAACAGAAGCAAATCAACACCACATTTTGACATGGTTTCAATCTGCTTTCTGTAGTTTGACTTAAGTGTGTCAAATGAGGCATCGGGGTTCAAAGTCAAAGTAACAGAAGTGGGACCTATACTACCTGCAACAAAAACCTTACGGTCAGTACACCCGTCCGCAGCCGTGCGTGCCACCTTGACAAAACGCTCATTACGCTCCACTATGTCAGAGCCTTCATTGGCGGTAAATGTATTTGTGGATATTATATCCGCTCCCGCTTCAATATATTGCTTATGAACAGATAAAACGGCATCCTCAAGTGCCTTACCCGTAAGATGGTCAGCACCTGATTTCTGAAGCATTGTTCCCATTGCTCCGTCCAAAACCAAAATTCCACTATTTACAGCCTCAAATATATCCATCATAAAAAAGAGGGTGACCAATTCTGTTTCAGTTCACCCTCCCTTATTGAGTCAACAAAATTGAAAATCACTCATTATCAGCCACCTCTCTTACACATCTTACTGCAAAACCATAGCCAAACTTGCTTGGCACCTCCATAAGGTCAGGTTCTGTATTGCTCAAAGCCTTTGAGTATGCAAAATTGCTTGTACCCTCAAGAATGGATGATGTCCACCAGAATGTCTGTTCACCTTGGAAAACATAATCTCCACCAGGACGGCGGTCTCCACTTGGCATGGCAGAGAATCCTGAAATATTATTCTTATCAACAAAGGTTGTCTTGTTTCCTATATCCCCAACACCTTCATCAATATTATCCATCCAATATTGATTGTCAGCAAGAGCCTTTGCTATCTTATTGTCTTGATGAGACTCATCATAATTCCATCTGTTATACATGCAGTATGCCTGAAGTATCAGCCAATCATCAACTGTAGCAACACGCCATCCTTCAGGTGCAAGTTTTCCGCTCTTTACAGCATAAAAATTATACAACGCACCATACTGCACAAAAGAATTTGCTGTTTTTGTCTCCTCTTCACTACCCATAAAATCATATACGCACCAAGCACCTGTACCTAATGAATCAGCAGCCATCCATGCTTCTGCCTCCGGTGCATACTCTATAGGAGTTCCGTCATTATAGTGTGTAACCTTAAGGTTCTCCACCATCCACTCCAAATTACCTATGCGTACTGTGGTATATTCATTGCCATCTATATCCTTTATGGCTTCTTGCTCCTTATTGCAACCTACAAGCATTAGAGCCACTGTTGCAAGCATAATTGAGAATACTTTTTTCATAATCGATATTATTTTTATTATTGAATTACAAATATAGACATTTTTTCAATAAATATATATATCTTTGTAAAAATTAATACAAAAATATTTATGAAAACATCAAGACTCCTTGTTATTGCAACCATAATTCTTTCAATATCAGTCTCTGCAATGGCTGAAGAGTGGCACTTTGGACCTACATTAGGTTATGAGAACACTAACTTCAAAATGAAAACAAACAATGAGGAGGCAGGTCTTAATAATTTAAGCGGATTTAACATCGGATTCCTTGCAGCGTGTGACCCTGTTGAATATTTCAGCATTCAAACGGGAGTATGCTTTGTTATGAACGGATACAGAATTAAAGGCTCTACATTTCTTGACAAATACAAGACTTACGCATCGGTTGAAGAGAAAACAAACCTGTTTTACCTCAATTTTCCTGTATATCTTATTGGAAAGATACCTGTAGGCAGTGCATACTTGGATATTGAATGCGGACCTAACCTTTATGCCGGACTTGACTCCCACTCAAAAATAACCATAAATGCAGGAAGTGAGACTCACTCTGAATCAGAAAATCTGTTTGATGAAGGGCTTGACCGTTTCAACTGCACCATTCACCTGGCTGGAGGTTTTGAATACTCAGGATTCAGAATAATGGCAGGTTATAATTTTGGTGTTTACAACATGTGGCAGAACAACAAGAACCGCACAAGTGACGAATCCCTGAAGATGAGCGGATTTGTCATCAATTTGTCTTACCTTTTTTAAATTTGTCAAGTGACGGTATCAATCCCTTGACATATTTGTAAGAAGGCTCTATTTTAAGAATCTTGTTGTAGAATTCCCTTACATTTTCATAATCTTCAGCGGACTTATAACAGTCTGCTATGCACAATAGCAAGTGCATGTACAGCCAATTATGATAGGTTGTACGCTTATTTGAATCAGCCTCCATAAGTTTCAAAGCCTTAAGATAAGCCTTTTTTGCATTTATATTTGAGCCTCCCAATACAGTTGGCATTGAATACATTACATTTCCGTATTCAATTTGTGAAAACCAGCAGTCAGGCATTTCAATAACGGCATTTCTTGAACTGTTAACGCATTTCCAGCCGTTCATAACAACCTTAATGGGGTTCAGTTTCATTTGATACGCCAAAAATGCAGAGCCGTATGACTTTATTTTAGCCTCATACATATTTCTTGTAACGGTTCTTGCCGGCAATTTTTTAACCTTGGTTTCAAACATACCCAAATCCTTTAACGCCACATCAAGTGCACGCTTTGCATTAGCGTTTACAGTATCGCCCGTTATACACCATGCAACATAACAATACTGAGCCTCAAGAATAAAGTCAAGACTGTCAACACCCATATTCTTATTTCTGTGGAAGTCATCAATAACACTTTTCCAACTCCTAATATCCTGATTTATATATGAATAGTACAGTTTGTCCGCAACCTTATTGAATAATGAGTCAGAACAGTACCCCGATACTGACACCACTGAAACAAGCAATATGAAAAACCATTTCTTCATAATTTCCACCTGTCCTCCTCTGAAAGTTTTTTCATACGCTTGAACCCTGCAACCCACATAAGAATTACAAAAACATAGAACAACATTGAAATAAATGCACTAAAACTTTCATTTGTTGAGTTAAGTTCATCAGCAAACATAAGCAGGAAGTCATACGTGCCGTGAATAAAGACAGCAGACAACAATCCGTAAGTAAGAAGAACTGTTGAGTTCTTGCGTGAGAATTTAGCCATTCCCATACCATAACCCATTGCAATGGCAAACAAGGCATGAGCAGGCACTGCAGAGATTGCTCTTGCATAAGCAATTGATTCAGCGTTATTTATATCTTGATAAATATAAAGTACATTTTCAACAAACGCAAAACCCAACGATACAAACACCGCATACACTATGCCGTCAAAACGTTCATCAAAATCCTTGCTTCTCCAAAACAACTTATAAAGGAAGAAAAACTTTGTACCCTCCTCTATCAATGCCGCACTTACAAATGCCCTTAAAAAGACATTGCTTTGAATGTCTATACCTGATAAATCAAACAGAGTTCCTATCAAAAGCACCACAACGGCAGAACACATACCACCTGCAAAAGCCTTTATCAATGCACTCAAAGGCTCTTTTTGGTAAACATCGCGCTTATAAACATATAGAGCGATGATTAATACCGGAATAAACGCAAGTAAAAGTACGTATCTCATACAAGGTACAAATATAATAAAATTTTATTAATTCACTATATCGGGTCTACATCTATTATTGTTGAAACCATAGAATACTTCCTGTTCATTTGCTCAATGGCTTGCGTTATAGCAATCTTAGCCATTGAAATAGAGTTAGTTGCAGGAATCTTAACCATAACACGGCGTATATTGTAATCCCTGATTTTTGATACAGGAGGAATTTCAGGACCTAAAACCATACCAGGCAACAATTCAGACAGGTTTGAAACAAGCAACTTTGACGCCCCCGCAACAGCATTAACATTCTTACTTCTCAAACTTACAAAAACAATACGGCTGAACGGAGGATATGAGAACAACCGTCTGATTTCAACCTGTTCCTCATAAAAACCCTTATGGTCACTTGTAATTATTTGACCAACAATAGGATACTCCACATGAGAGGACTGAAACACAACCTCTCCCCTTTTATGAGCCCTGCCTGAACGCCCCGATACCTGCAATAGTGTCTGATAACTCAATTCTGTGGAACGGAAATCAGGGTAATCCAAAAGAGTATCGGCGTTTATTATACCAACAAGTGAAACCCCCTCAAAATCAAGACCTTTAGAAACCATCTGCGTTCCCAAAAGAATGTCCGCCTCATGGCGTGCAAACTTTTCAAGAATGTTTTTATATGAATTTTTGCCTTTTGTAGTATCAAGGTCAAGACGCAGTACCTTTGCATTAGGTAAGAACTCACTTATTACCGCCTCAACCTGCTCTGTTCCATAGCCGTAAGCGGAAATTTCACCACCACAAACAGGGCATTTCTGTGGCATTGGCAAACGCTTGCCACAATAATGACATTCAAGAGAGTTTGAACCTTTATGATAAGTCATACTTACAGAGCATGAATCACACGTAGGAACCCAACCGCACGCCTCACAATGCACCTGAAAAGAGTATCCACGCCTATTGTGGAAAAGAATTACCTGTTCCCCTGCACTAACCGCTTCAATTATTTTATCTCTTAAAATCCAAGAGAACATAGAAGTAACCTTACGTTTACTACGCTCCACCCTCATATCCACCACAGTGGTCATAGGTGGCTCTATATCCTTGAATCTCTTGTTCAGTTCCACTAAATGCCACTTCCCCGATACAGCATTGTAATACCCCTCTATGCTTGGAGTGGCAGAGCCTAAAAGTGTGTTTGCCTTATACATCGATGCCAACATAATGGCACAGTTTACAGCATTATAGCGTGGAGCAGGCTCCTGTTGCTTATAGCTGGCATCGTGTTGTTCATCAACAATAACCAATTGCAAATTCTTAAACGGCAAGAAAACCGCAGACCTTACACCTAACACTATGGAGTATTTTGAGCCGTCAAGAATATCCTTATACACCTCCGCACGCTCCTGCTCATTAAGTTTTGAGTGATACACAAGCA
>JAKSNZ010000021.1 GCA_024405855.1 Paludibacteraceae bacterium | reverse complement strand
TGTCAGCACCGTAGTTCTCAACAATATCATCGGGGTTAACAACATTGAACATTGATTTGCTCATCTTCTCAATAGCCCAACCGCACACATATTTGCCGTCCTCAAGTATGAACTCTGCATTCTTAAAGTCAGGCATCCAATTCTTAAATGCCTCAGTATCAAGAATATCGTTCTTAACAATATTTACATTTACATGTATTTGTTGTGTTTCATATTGGTCTTTAAGCCCAAGCGATACAAACTTGTTTGTACCCACAACACGATACACAAAATTACTTCTACCTTGAATCATGCCCTGATTTATGAGCTTCTTAAACGGCTCATCCTCACAGATATAACCCAAGTCAAAGAGGAACTTGTTCCAGAATCGGCTGTAAATCAAGTGACCTGTAGCATGCTCCGTACCACCAATGTACAAATCAACATTACGCCAATAGTTGTTGGCATCCTTGCTTACCAAAGCGTTATTGTTTGTAGGGTCCATATAACGCAGATAGTATGCGCTTGAACCTGCAAAACCAGGCATTGTGTTAAGTTCAAGAGGGTAGCCAGCCTTAGTGTTCCAATTTTTGGCATGACCAAGAGGTGGCTCACCTGTCTCTGTAGGCAGGTAACTGTCTATTTCAGGCAATTTAAGCGGCAATTCACTTTCATCAAGAGGGAACGGCTCTCCATCTTTGTAGTAGATAGGGAATGGCTCACCCCAATATCTCTGACGTGAGAAAATGGCGTCTCTAAGTCTGTAATTAACCTTTACCTTTCCTATGCCTTTTTCTGAAATATATTTTTTGGCTGCGGCAATGGCTTCCTTAACCAGTAATCCGTTAAGGAATCCAGAGTTACACATGACGCCCTCTTTGGCATCGTAACTCTCATTTGTAACGTCACAACCCTCAATAAGCGGTATTATAGGCAGGTTGAAGTGCTTTGCAAAAGCGTAGTCACGGCTATCGTGGGCAGGAACAGCCATAATGGCACCTGTACCGTAACCTGCAAGTACATAGTCTGAAATATATACGGGAATCTTATCACCTGTAAACGGATTTACGGCGTATGAGCCAGAGAATACACCGCTAACCTTACGGTCGGCAATTCTTTCACGCTCTGTACGGCGTTTTACGGCATCAAGATATTTCTCCACCTCTTGACGCTGTTTGTCAGTTGTAACTTTTGCAACATACTCACTTTCAGGGGCAAGTACCATAAATGTCACGCCAAATGTGGTGTCCGCTCTTGTTGTGAATACGGTAAAGTACTCATCTGTACCATCAATGCGGAACCTCATTTCTGCACCCTCGCTCCTGCCAATCCAGTTACGCTGTGTCTCTTTAAGAGAGTCTGTCCAATCTATCTTTTCCAGTCCGTCAAGCAGGCGTTGGGCGTATGCACTTACACGCAAGCACCATTGGCTCATAACCTTTTGCTCAACAGGGTAGCCGCCTCTTACAGAGAGTCCGTCACTAACTTCATCGTTAGCAAGAACGGTACCTAATTTAGGACACCAATTAACCATTGTGTCCGCTTTGTAGGCTATGCGGTAGTTCATTAGCACTGCACGTTTCTCTTTGTCAGTCATAGCGTTCCACTCGGCAGCGGTAAATATGGTGTCAAAGTTTGTGGCTGCATTTACTTTGGCGTTACCTTCTGTGGCAAATCTCTTTTCAAGTTCTGCTATAGGCAATGCCTTGTCTGCATCTTTGTCATAGTAGTGCTTGAACATTTGCAGAAATGCCCATTGTGTCCATTTATAGTAGTCTGGGGTACAGGTTCTTACCTCTCTGCTCCAATCGTAGCAGAAACCTATCTTGTCCATCTGACTGCGGTATCGGGCTATATTGTCAAAAGTGGTTTTCTCAGGGTGTTGTCCTGTCTGTATGGCATATTGCTCTGCCGGCAGTCCGTAGGCATCGTAGCCCATAGGGTGAAGCACATTAAAGCCTTGCAATCTCTTATATCGGCTGTAAATATCAGATGCAATGTAGCCAAGAGGATGCCCTACATGAAGCCCTGCACCAGACGGATAGGGGAACATATCAAGAACGTAATACTTTGGCTTGTTGCTGTTATTCAGTACTTTATACACTGCATTCTCTTTCCAGTGCTTCTGCCACTTTTGCTCAATCTCTCTAAAGTTGTAGTCCATAATTAACCTAATTTAATAGGCCACAAATTTAGTTATTTTTAATGGATTTTGCAACAACAATATGAATGTTGAAAAATTAAGGGATGACCTTTATTAAAGCCATCCCTTAAAAATAAAGTTGTCAATATTCTTTACTTACCAAAATAACGCTTATAAAGTCCTTCAAAGCCACGTCCGTGACGAGCCTCATCTTTAGCCATCTCATGAACTGTATCGTGAATGGCATCCAAGTTAAGTTCCTTAGCACGCTTTGCTATACGCATTTTGTCTTCACAGGCACCAGCCTCTGCATTCATACGCTTGTCAAGGTTTGTTTTTGTATCCCAAACAACTTCACCAAGCAATTCTGCAAATTTGGCACAATGCTCAGCCTCTTCAAAAGCATAGCGTTTGAATGCCTCTGCAATCTCTGGATAACCTTCACGGTCTGCCTGACGGCTCATTGCAAGATACATTCCAACCTCAGTAGCCTCACCCATAAAATGGGCGTTCAGGTCTTTTTTCATTTGGTCATCGGTGTCTTTTGCCACTCCAATAACATGTTCTGTAACAAAGTTCAAACTTGAACCCTCTTCCAGTGCCTTAAATTTAGACGCTGGTTGCCCGCATTGTGGGCACTTCTCCGGTGCGGCGTTCCCCTCGTGAACGTAGCCGCAAATACTACAAATAAATTTCATAATATTGCAAAGGTAACAATTTTTTTTGTGTGTTGCAAAAAGAATTCAACTTGTGACAAATTACTTTTCAAAATGGTATGTACATTGAACTATTTTGATATACAAATTCTGGAGCAATATCAATTTCCCCATTTAGCCATGTAGGAACACCATGCACAATTTTTACATCTTTTAAAACGGCATCGTTTTTTAATCTTTCAAATGCGGGACCAGATAATAAATCACAATTAAAAATTTTGGTTTCATTAGTATTGAATGTTACCAGCATTGTTTTATTGCTCAATATTTTAATAGATGTTACTTCAATGAAAAATGTTTTATTTCCTATTATTTCATCTCCGTGTGTATAAATATTATCGCTGGATATATAAAAATCATCGTTCCAATAGATTTTTGTTTTACTTGAATCAATGTAGAAGGAATGAAACAAGTGAGGTTTTTCGAGGTACATACTATATGAGAGTTGGCTATTAATATAGTCTTTCACATCATAAAAAACTTTGTATCCATCTTCAAAAACTACTTCAATTTTGAAATCGCTTAATATTTTAACGTATTTGATTAGTGGCATTGTCAAACTTAAACTTTATTAAGAATAACAATATATTCGTTTGTCATTGTGCTAACTTTTTGTCCTTGAATATTTGAAGGTGATGTCTTAGACGGCATACGTTTGTTAGGAATACTCCTTACAATTGTAATTTTATGCTTAAACCCACATTTTTCAAACATTTCTGCAGTAAAATAATCTAATGGAATTTGAATACCTTTAACGGTCCTATTTCCTACGACATAACAGACTACACCACCTTTTCTTACACTTTTTGATACATTTTTTACGGATTCCCAGTAATCATTTAAGAAAGCAATAACTTCATAATATCGTTTTATATCCAATAATTTAATTTTGTCAATTACATCTCGGATAGATTTTGTATCAAATAGTTCTTTATCAGCTTTTTTTCCACCCATTAGCAATGAATCCAAATTTTTGGCATTTTCAAATCCAAACCATTCATTTGCCCATCGTGAAAACTGACCGTAAGCTACAGTTGTATGACTATCTCCATACGGAGGAGATGTAACTATCATATCTACAGATTCATTGGCAATAATCTTTTGAGGAATTTCTACTGAGGAATTGAAATCACAAATAGTAGTAGTTGTTTTATATGGTAGTTTGTTAAATTCTTTTAATCCATTAATATTTCGTAATGCTTTTTGTTGAAAAATTTTAAAAACGTCAGGTTTAAATTTATCAATGCTTTCTTGTTTCATTCGGAATCTCTTAAATTCGCCATTCCTTGTAAATGAAGTTTCCCTTACAACTTCTGCAAGTACTAAAGAGAAAAAATCCTCATTACTTTGTAATCTAAGTATCTCTTGATAAATGAAAGACAACTTATAAAGGACTTCTTTAGAATACCAAAAAGAATAATTTGAAATTCTTTTGAAATCAACATTTAATACATCTTTTTCGGAATAATTTTGAAAAGATTCCAATAGAGAGCTTAATTGATTTATTATTGTGGATTCATCATAGTGAGTTGTCTTTACTTTCGTCATCATTCTTGCCAACGGATTTAAATCAGTAGATATTGAATTAACATTAGCAATAGCAGCCTCTACAGGTGTGGTTCCACTTCCAACATATGGATCAAATATCAGTTCAAAACGACCCGTAGGATGATATCTGTCAATAATAGTTCTACAAACTTGAGGTATCATCATAGCTGGATAAGAATGGTAGCCATGAGTATATTCTTTAGTGTCAGCATCTCGGAAACTCCATGAATCATCTATTACTCTTTTGTATGTTTTCATCATAAAAAATTAAACAGATATAAATACTCTCATTTTGAGAGTGGGCAAAAATAATACTTTTTTTATTTTTGTGCAACAAATATAGTAATTTTATTATGAAAACTCCCTATCAAAATGATATTGTTAATAAAATTAGGCAAATTCGACTTTCTCGTAATGTTAGTCAAAATCAGGTAGCAGAAATTTTAGGCGTTAGCCCAGGACATGTCGGAAATATAGAAACACCTTCTTGTTCGCACAAATATACATTAAAACAATTGTCCGTTTTGTGTGATGAGTTTGATGTAAATATTGAAAGTTTATTTATAAATGGAATAGAAAATATTCATCAGGATGAAATTATTAAAAGACTAATAAATTGTATAATAGAATATGAAAAGTAGTAAACAACGTTTAATAGAAATTTTTTATGATATCAAGCAACGTGGTTGGGTGCAAAGTCATAGAAGTAACAATACGGGCATAGGAAAAACATTTGAAGATTTGGCTGGTATTGAAGAAAACAATAGTGAAGGACCAGATTTCGAAGAATTTGAAATAAAATCACATAGATTAGAAGCAAATTCACCAATAACATTGTTTACTTTAGCACCTACATTTCCAAAGTCTGCCAATAAATATCTAAAAGAGAAATATGGTGAACTGTATGAAGGTAGTACTGTCCTTAAAAAATTACATACATCAATTTTTGCCGATAGGAAAAATACATATAATGGTAAATATTCATTCCAATTATTTAATGATGTTGATAATCAAGTTGTAAGGATTATGGTCTATGACATAGAAACAAATATGTTAATAGATGATTCAGTTTATTATTCTTATTCAAAATTAGAAAATAAACTGAATAAAAAATTAAAGAGTTTATTTTATGTAAATGCCGATAGACGATTCAACAATGGAATTGAAGAATTTTGTTATACGAACGCAATGATATATACAGAACCATCTTTTGAGAAATTTTTAAGAATCTTAGACGATGGTAGAATCCAGTATGACATTAGAATAGGAAGTTATCAATCTGGACGGAGTTTTGGAAAGCCACATGACCATGGTAGTGGATTTAGAATAAGAGAAGATTACTTGCTTGATATTTATAGTAAAAGAGAAACGTTCGTATAGTATTAAAATCAATCCTTCTGCAAAGACCTGCTGATATTCAGAATTCTTGCATATAATGCTCCAGATATGTTGTGCCATACACTGAAGATGGCTCCCGGAACGGTTGCAAGAGGCATGGCGGCAAAGTGGATTGCTGCAAGTGAGCATGCAAGACCGCTGTTCTGCATACCAACTTCCACGCTCATTGCTATACATTGAGGCTTGTTAAGTCTGAAAATCTTGCCTGTAAACATACCAAAAGCGTATCCTAATAGATTGTGCAGTATTACTACCAAGATAATTATTAACCCTGATGTGGCAAGTGCCGAAGCATTTGCTGATACAACCGCTATTACTATGGCGGTAATTGCAAGTGTTGAGACCGCAGGCAGGTAATCTTTGACTTTTAATATGGCATCGGGGAAGAATTTTTGAAAAGCCATACCCAAACCTATGGGCAAAAGTATGACTTGCACAACAGACAGAAACATTCCCCAAAAGTCAATATCAATCATAGTTCCTGCAAAAAGCCACACCAAAAGGGGTGTAAGAAGCGGAGCAAGCAGAGTGTTCACGGTAGTCATGCCTATTGACAGCGATAAATCACCGCCAGCAAGGTAAGTTATTACATTAGAGGCAGTTCCGCCAGGACAACAACCCACAAGAATTACACCTACTGCCAATTCTGCAGGTAGGTTGAACAACTTTACAAGAGCCCAAGCCAATATTGGCATAATAAGGAATTGAGATACACAACCTATTATGATGCTTCTGCCAGGAATTTTAAGTGTTATCTTGCCAAAAGCCTTAAGCTCCTGTAGTCCAAAAGTGGCTTTCAAGTCTGACATATTGATGGTCATACCCATGCCAAACATCACCAAACCAAGTAGCGGAGCAATGTATGATGTGCTTATAAAACTCAAAGTCTTAGGAAAGAAATACGCCGATACCGCCGCCGCAAGCACCAGCAATGACATGTAGTTTGTTATAAACTTACAAACTTTTCTCATAAGAAGTCTTTGCAGAAGGATTGATTTTATATTCAGCGGCATCTTCTGCAACATATAAATTACGCTCAACTATTTTTCCTATATCATACAGAAATTCGGGAGCAAGGTCTGCACCATTAACCCATTCAATAGTCATACGAGTTAATGCAAATTGAATAAAAAGGTTTTTGTCTCTCAACGGTCCAAATACCTCTCCTGAAAGGTAATTTTCTAAATCAACCAATTTGCTAATACCATCATTAAATGTTAATAGTAATTGGTAATCTTTAATATATTCTACATCTGTTACTCTTAACATATCACATTTACTTTAAAGGTTCTATTTTACCTATTTCATCTCCTTTTTTTGCTCTTTCCCACAATGATAAAATTTCGCTTTCGTGAATATCAATCCAGTCATTAACTTTAGCTATTACTTTTGCAGGTGCCTGACCATCAACAACTCTGTCTAATATGCTAATGGAACATTCATATTGACCATATACAAAATGTATGTGTGGTGGATTATGATCTCTCCAAAACAAGTTTACAATAATTCCATAAAATCTGCTTATCTCTGGCATAATAAATTATTTTCCTGCAAAGTTATTGAATTTTTTTGAATTTAATAAAAAAGTAGTAACTTTGTACCTGACATATTGAAAGGCGTTTGCTTAGCGCTTGTTACGACTTATAGAAACTTCGCAACTTTCTTTAATCAGTTTCGTGACAACGTAACAGTGAATGTCTGCGTGTTTGTAATATAAGGGGTAACTACATCCATATTACATACGGCGTGGACTTCTTGTTGCTTGTTCTTAACTGATGGGTAATGCGAAGACCTCTATAAGCGGAACTGCAATAAAGCAAGTCCCGCTTTTTTTATGCCTTATTTTGACTTACCTCATTAAACTTACGTATATGAACGAAAAAATTTTATCAGTAGTAATTCCTGTGTATAATGTGGAAAAATTCATAGGAAAATGTTTGGATTCATTAATTGTACCTATGAATCAATTTGAATTATTAGACATCGTGGTAGTAAATGATGGCACTCCGGATAATTCAGCAGAGATTGCTAAACAATATTCTAAAAAATATCCAGATGTAATTAGAGTGATAGATCAAGAGAATAAAGGACACGGAGGAGCGTGGAATACAGGAATAAAAGAATCTATAGGCAGATATATTTTTTTCTTGGATTCTGATGATTGGTTTGATACTGAACAATTTAGAGCGTTTATTGATAAATTAAGAAACACCGACACTGATTTAGTATTTGTAAACAGTCAAACATATTATGCTGAGAACGGCACTTATTCGCAATCTCGTATAATAAATATGATACCAGATAAAATTTATGATGCAAACAAGTATGATTGGTTACATACTGAACATACCCCGAACCAAACATATATTGTTCATTGTATTATTAAATCGGAACTATTAAAACCTCACTTACCCATATTTTTAGAGAAGGTACGTTATGATGATATAATATTGGAAGGATTGCCAATTCTCATTGCCAACACTTTTGTTTACTATGATTTATGTATTTATAACTATTATAAAGGAAGAGTTGGTCAAAGTTATGACCCAAAGATAAGAGCCAAACACTTTGATGATGTAACAACAGTAGTAAAATCCACTATTGAATTCACAAAAAATAACACTCCGCAAGAACCATCAACACGAAGAGATTTCGGGCAGGAACTTTATAGAAGTTTAATTGTTTATCATTATGATGAAATTAGTAGAGAACCAAGAGACTATGCTGAAAAAGCATTATGGGATTGGGATTTATATGTAATAACTAACCACCCCGATGTTCCAATAACAAAATTGGTGAAATTATACAGACGTTTACCATTCAGTATCTACATATCTTGGTACAAAATATACAGATTTAAAAATCGCACTATTAGATGGATTAAAAGACATTTATAACAATGGATGTAATAATAGGAGCAGGAATAACAGGATTGACCTATGCAAATTTCACACGCAATCCGTATGTAATTTTAGAGGCTTCTAATCATATTGGAGGCTTGTGTAACACTATTAAAAAAGATGGATTTGTTTGGGATTATTCCGGGCACTTTTTCCATTTTCAGGACCCGACAATTGCAAAATTTATTAAAGAAAGATTAGATGAAACAGGCTTGATTAGGGTGGATAAACACACTCAAATCAAATACAAGGACAGATTGATTGATTTTCCATTTCAGAAAAACATTCATCAGTTGAGCAAGAAAGAGTTTATTGATTGCTTATTTGATTTGTTTAATGTCCAACAGAACACATTTTTGACATTTAAAGAGATGCTGTATTCAAAATTCGGCAAATCAATAGCGGAAAAATTTCTAATTCCATACAATCAAAAATTATATGCTACTGATTTGAATGTGTTGGATGCTGATGCAATGGGTAGATTTTTTCCATACGCAGACAAAGAAGACATCATTTTGAATTTTAAAAAATCCAATAATGACTCATATAATGGTTCTTTTCTGTATCATAAAGGAGGTGCGATTGAATATGTACATGCATTGGAAAGAGATATAGAAAAATCCTCTATAAGTTTGAATGAAAATGTAATATCTATTAACTACACTGATAAAACAGTTTTAACAAATAAAAGAAAACTTAATTACGACAACCTAATATCAACCATACCATTTGTTCAACTTCTAAAAATGTGTGATATCGAATATGATAAGCAATCATTATCATGGAACAAAGTTTTGGTGTATAATTTAGGATTTGACAAACAAAGCTCGGATACAAAAAATCATTGGATTTATTTTCCTGAAAATAAATATTGCTTTTATAGAGTAGGATTCTATAATAATATTGTTTCAAGTGAAAGGATGTCATTATACATAGAAATAGGATTAAAACCAGAAGATGATGTAAATGTTAATGACAAACTTCAACAAGTATTGAATGATTTAAGGGTTGCTGGAATTGTATCTGACCAAAATTTAATATCGTGGCATTCAGTGATAATGAATCCTGCATATGTGCATATTAGTCAAAAAGGGATAGAGGAAGTCAAAAAATGGAAATCATTTCTTAGTGCAAAACAGATTTATTCTATTGGAAGATATGGTAGTTGGAACTATAGTTCAATAGAAGATAATATGAAAGAGGCAATTCAACTGTCTGATTTAATATCTATGCATAAAAGTTAAGTTTGTCTGTTGGTGAGGTTACAACACTTCTGCTACTACAAAGTTTGAGCCGCCAACGTAGATTAGGTCTGATGCGGCGGAGTCCGCTTTGGCTGATGCAAACGCCTCTTTTACAGAAGGGTAGCAGTTGCCTTTTAATCCATACCCCGATGCTAACGCCTGTAAATCTTGTGCCGGCAGAGAACGCTGAGTTGCAGCGTTGCAGAAGTAATATTCTGCATCTTTAGGCAGTAGGGCAAGTACGGCGGAAATGTCTTTGTCCTTAACCATGCCAAACACAATCCTCAGTTTTGTGAATTTAGGAGAATCAGACTTCATCATTTTCTGCAGATGCTCAGCAATGTAGCGTATTCCGCCCTCGTTATGAGCGGTATCTGCAATAATAAGCGGTTTCATCCCGAGAGTTTGCCATCGTCCCATCAGCCCTGTGTTTTTAACCACATTTGCAAGTCCTTTTGCAATGGCATCATCGGTAATATTAATGTCAAGTTTAAGTACCTCAAGAGCGGCAAGAATTGTTTTAAGATTCTTCTCCTGACACAGACCTTTCAGTTCAAACTCCACATCGGGGAACTCCATATCTTCAGCCCAAACAATAGGGGAGCCTTTGCTCTCATAAATAGGTCTGAGATTAGCCGGAGCCTCACCAATAACAGCCGGAACATTAGGTTTGATTATGCCTGCCTTTTCACCTGCAATAGCTTCAAGCGTGTTGCCCAACTGCTTTATATGGTCAAAACTTACATTGGTTATAATGCTCACAAGCGGAGTTATAATGTTGGTGCTGTCAAGCCGTCCGCCAAGCCCTGTCTCAATTACCGCCACATCAACCCCCATATCCTTAAAATACTTGAAAGCCATAATTGTGGTAATCTCAAAAAACGACGGTTTCAACGTATTAATCAGCTCTTTTGATTCCTCTACAAAATCCACTACATATTTTTGTTCTATCGGCTTGCCGTTCACCCTTATTCTTTCTGAAAAATCCTTTAAGTGCGGCGATGTGTACAGTCCTGTTTTGTACCCCGATTCCTGCAATACTGACGCAATGCTGTGAGTAGTGGAACCCTTGCCATTAGTGCCTGCTACGTGGATTGTTTTATATGCTTTGAAAGGCTCTTCGTATGCCTTTGCAAGAGCCAGAGTAGTATCCAATCCCTCCTTGTACGCCGATGCTCCCACCTGTGAGAACATTGGGGTCTTTACAAATAGATAGTCTAATGTTTCTTGATAATTCATTGATTTAATTGTTTAATCGGTTAATCGTGGAATCGGTTAATCGTTTAATTGTTTAATCGACTTTTCAGTTCACCGATTCACCAATTATTCAAACTTTATCGCTCTTGCCGGAACAATACGTGCTATAACCGTACTTGGTAGCAGAAGCATCAGCATCGCTGTGGCGGCAGAGAGAACATTAAGCAATACAATATCCCGTGCATTTAATATAATTGGCACATAATCAACAAAATAGATAGAGGCATCAAGACTAAGAATATGGAAATGCATTTGTAAAAGACATAGCCCTATGCCCACAATATTGCCCCAAAACAGACCTCTCAAAATAAGGAAGGAACTCTGAATCAGGAACACCTTTCTGATGCTCCAATTCCTTGCCCCCATAGCCTTTAGAATGCCTATAAAGTTAGTTTTGTCCAAAATAAGAATAAGCAGACCTGAAATCATATTGAACCCTGAAACCAGCAACATAAGAATAAGGATTACTGCCACATTGGTATCAAGTAAAGCCAGCCAGCCAAAAATCTGAGGGTATATCTCCTTAATGCTTCTTACATAATATATTGTTCCGTGCGGGTCAATTTTGCCGTTAGTGGTAAGAAATACGCTATACGCAGTGTCCTCAACCTTGTCATAATTGTCAACAAGAATCTCCATGCCGCAAAACTCGTCATTATTCCAATTGTTGAGTTTTTGGCAATGACGTATGTCGCCAATCACAAAAAGTTTGTCAAACTCCTCAAGTCCTGTTTGGTAAATGCCTGAAACAGTGAATTTTCTAACTCTTACATTGTTGTCAATGAAATATGCCAATATGGCGTCTCCAACTTTAATTCCAAGCCCCGATGCTGTATTTTTTGAAACTAAAACCTCATTTGATACAACGCTGTCGGCAAAGTTTGGGAACTCTCCGTCTATCAGGTTTTTCTTGAAAAATTCAAGGTCAGCATCGGCAGACCAGCCTTTAAGAACTATGCCTTCAAAATCAGAATCGGTCTTAAGAATGGCAGGCTTAGTGGCAAAAAACTGAGTGTGGCGTACTCCTTGAACAGATTTAATGGAATCAATAAGGGTGGGAGAGAAGGAGATTGGCTCCATCTGATAAGTGTTGTTGTTGCTGAAAGAGGTTATTTGAATATGACTTCCAAAACCAATGACCTTATTCCTTACCTCCTGCTTGAACCCTATTACCACACCCACTGCAATAATCATTATGGCAAGTCCTAACGCTATTCCAATGGTGGCAATAACAACAGCAGGCTTCCCTTGAAGCCCACTATTATTCTTGAAATGGATTCTATTTGCTACATCAAATTCCCACATAAACTTTGTTAGTGAATAGTTAACACTCTTCTTTATTCACTATTCACTCTTATTTCACTCTCCCTGGATAAGCCTCCAGTGCCTTCTCCAGTATTATTAACGCTTTTTTAAGTTCTTCAGTATCAATGGCGTATGCAACACGAACTTGGTTTTTTCCAATGTTGCTCATGGTGTAGAAACCGCTGGCAGGGGCAAGCATTACAGTCTGACCTTCATACTCAAACTCATCAAGCAGCCATGCACAGAATCGGTCGCTGTCATCAATAGGAAGCTTTGCAACTGTATAGAAAGCACCCATTGGAACAGGAGAATATACGCCAGGTATGCGGTTTAGCCCGTCAATTAAGAATTTACGGCGTTCCACAAACTCATTGTACATATCAAGCATATAGTCAGCAGGAGTGTCAACAGATGCTTCTGCTGCAATCTGACCAACAAGCGGTGGGCTTAGACGGGCTTGACAGAACTTCATGACGCTCTCCTTTACAGCCTTGTTTTTTGTAACCAATGCACCTACACGAATGCCGCATTCACTGTATCGTTTTGAAACTGAGTCAAAAAGAATTACATTGTCTTCAATACCGTTCAAGTGGAATGCTGAAATATATGGGGCTCCTGTATAGCAGAACTCACGATACACCTCATCAGAGAATAGGTAAAGGTCATATTTCTTGACCAAATCCCTAATCATATTCATCTCCTTACGGGTGTAAAGATAGCCGGTAGGGTTGTTAGGATTGCAAATAAGAATACCTTTTGTACGTTGTGTTATTTGTTCCTCAAACTTTTCAACCTTTGGCAGTGAGAAACCTTCCTCAATGGTTGAAACCACAGGGCGGATAACGGCACCAGCACTAATTGCAAACGCTGTGTAGTTGGCGTATGCAGGTTCAGGCACAATTATTTCATCGCCTGGGTCAAGGCATGACATAAAGGCAAAATTCACCGCCTCACTACCGCCGCTGGTAACAATAATGTCTTGCGGAGTAACGTCAATCTTAAATCTTTTGTAGTACTCTGCAAGTTTGTATCGTAGGGTCTTGATGCCGTCAGAAGGACTGTATTCCAGTACTTTACGGTCAATGTTCTTAATAGCGTCAATAGCCACCTGAGGTGTTGGAAGGTCAGGCTGACCAATGTTCAGGTGATAAACCTTGATACCTCTCTCTTTTGCCTTGTCTGCAAGAGGTACAAGTTTTCTGATAGGTGATTGAGGCATCAGACGGCCTCGTTCTGAAGTGTTAGGCATTGTATATTTTGAATATTTCAGTGCAAAGATACTTTTTTTTATTGACTTTCAGCACATAGTAGTCTATTTTATTTCAATTTTATTAAGCGTTTACTACGCAAAGCATAAAAAACAGTGTTGTAACACTAAAAATTTCAGCGTTTTAGTTTGATTATTAACAAAAAAATCCGTAACTTTGGAAAAGTTTAATATTAGGTGGCTATGAAGGCGCTTTCACAAGATGACATAAGTTATTTGCACAAGTTTGGCATCGATGCTGAAAATGTTGAAAATCAGATGAATTTGCTTAAGGAGAATGTAAAAGCACCTCAACTTGTGCGGACAGCAACTCTTGATGATGGTATTAAACTTTACACAAAAGCGGAAGAAGATGCCTTTATAGAACTTTGGAAAACTTTTCTGCAAAAAGGCAAGCCCATCAGTCACTTTATTCCTGCATCGGGTAACGCCTCCAGATTCTTCAGGGAACTTAATGTTTTTCTAAAGTCAAAATACGTAACTCCGCAGACAAACTTTGAGAAAAACTTCTTCAAACACCTTTCAAGTTTTGCCTTTTATAATGAACTGAATAAGTTGTGCATTGAAAAAGAGGGGCATGAAGTGGCTGAACTTATGGAACTTGGAAAGTTTAAACTCATTGTTGAATATCTGCTTACCGATAAGGGACTTGATTACGCATCGTTGCCACATGCGTTGTTCAAATTCCACACAGACAAATCAAAAACATTTACGGCGGTTGCCAGATACTTGCCCAAAAAGTGGTTCAAATACTACTCATCTTGGGAGGACACCCGCACACCTATACAGGAGAGCCTTATTGAGTGTGCCATGGTAAGTGGAGTCAAAGGCGGTACTGTAAATGTAAGCTACACAACAAAAGTGGGAGAGAGGGAGGTTATTCAAGACTACATCCGTGAGTTTAAGCAACCGATAGAGAAAAAGTTTGGAGTTCAGTTCTATGTCACTTTCCCAATTCAAAGCGTTGATACAAACACCATTTCGCTTAATTCAAAAGGTGAGGTTTTGAGAGACGCAAAAGGAAATATAACCCTATGTCCTTCAGGTCATGGCGCTTTGTTCCAGAATTTTACATCGATACCTGCAGATTACATATTTATAAAGAACATTGATAATGAGGCGGCAGATTCCTTCAGAAAACTGTCTGTAAGGTATAAACAGGTGCTTGGCGGTATCCTGCGTTTCAACCAGAAGAAAATCAAGTCATATCTGCGTATGATGGATAAGGATGACATTGCAGATGATAAATTGGTTGAAATAATAAACTATGTGGAGAATGAACTTAATATAAAGTTCCCTAATATTTTAAGAATGAGCAAACCTGAGCAGATTGAGTGTTTGAAAGCAAAACTGAATCGTCCGTTAAGGGTTTGCGGTATGGTTAAAAATGAGGATGAAAAGGGCGGAATTCCGTGTTGGGTAAAGAACGCTGACGATACGGTATCGTTGCAGATAGTTGAATTCTATCAGATAAGCAATGACCCTGAACTGTTGAAGATGTTTAACCGTGGCACACATTTCAACCCCGTTGATATTGTATGCTCAGTAATTGATTATAAAGGTAAGAAGTTTGACCTGTCAAAATACGCCGATGAAAACGCTTGGATAGTGTGTGACAAAGTTCTTGAAAACGGAACAAAAGTCCGTCATCTTGACCGTCCGGGATTGTGGAACGGTTGCATGGCAAACTGGAATACCATATTTGTTGAAGTGCCTATCAAGACATTCAACCCTGTAAAGACAATAAATGACCTGCTCCGACAAGAGCACCAGAATTAATTAGTAATTAGTAATTAGCAATTAACTTTTAACTAAAATAAAGTATGACCTCATTGAAAATTATTCAGAATGACCCTTGGCTTGAACCGTTTACATCTGCAATTGAAGGCAGATACAATTACGCCCTTAGTAAAGAGGCAGAACTTACAAACAACGGCAAAAACACTTTGAGTGACTTTGCGTCCGGATACCTGTATTTTGGTATGCATAAACTTTCAGATTCATGGGTAATCAGAGAGTGGGCTCCAAATGCCACCGATATATATATCAAAGGTGATTTCAATGATTGGCAAATCAGTGAGGATTATAAACTTAAGCGTCTTGATAACGGCGTTTTTGAGGGCAAGTTCCCTGCAAAGGCATTTAAGCATGGACAACTATACAAATTTGTAGTGCGTTGGCCGGGTGGAGAAGGAGAGCGTATTCCTGCATGGTGTCGCCGTGTTGTACAAGATGACTATACAAAAATTTTCTCCGCACAGGTTTGGGCTCCGGAAAAGCCTTATACATTCAAGACAAAGAATTTTAAGCCAAATACTGACCCTCTTATGATTTATGAGTGCCACATTGGTATGGGTACCGCAGAGGAGAAGGTTGGCACATACATTGAATTTAAGGATAATGTACTGCCTCGTGTAAAGGCTGACGGGTATAACTGCATACAGATAATGGCTATTCAGGAGCATCCTTATTACGGCTCTTTCGGCTATCATGTATCAAGTTTCTTTGCCGCTTCATCACGATACGGCACCCCTGAAGAACTTAAGGAACTTATTGATACAGCACACTCAATGGGTATCGCTGTAATTATGGATATTGTTCACTCTCACGCAGTTAAGAATGAAGTTGAGGGTCTTGGACGCTTTGACGGCACTCCTTACCAATACTTCCATGATGGTGGCAGACGTGAGCATCCTGCATGGGATTCTCTCTGCTTCAATTATGGCAAGAATGAGGTTCTTCACTTCCTGCTTTCAAACTGCAAGTTCTGGCTTGATGAGTATCAGTTTGACGGTTTCCGTTTTGACGGTGTAACCTCAATGCTTTACTTGAGCCACGGTCTTGGTGAGGCATTCAGCGGTTATGCAGACTACTATAACATAAATCAAGACGGCGATGCCATCTGTTATCTTACACTTGCAAACAAGCTTATACATCAAGTTAAGCCTAATGCCATTTCAATAGCAGAGGAGATGAGCGGTATGCCGGGTCTTGCCTCTAAGTTTGAAGATGGCGGTATCGGTTTTGACTATCGTTTGGCAATGGGTATTCCAGACCTTTGGATTAAATATATTAAGGAATATACCGATGAAAACTGGAAACCGGGTCATTTGTTCTGGGAACTTACAAACCGCCGATACGATGAAAAGACCATCAGTTATGCTGAGTCTCATGACCAGGCTCTTGTTGGTGACAAGACTATCATTTTCCGTTTGGTTGACGCTGATATGTATTGGCACTTTGAAAAAGGACACACTACATATCTTGTAGACAGAGGTATTGCTCTTCATAAGATGATTCGTCTGCTCACCGCCTCAACAATTAACGGCGGATACCTGAACTTTATGGGTAATGAGTTCGGTCATCCTGAATGGATTGATTTTCCACGTGAAGGAAACGGTTGGTCTTATAAATATGCCCGTCGTCAGTGGGACCTTGTAGATAATCCTAACTACATGTACAAGCCTCTTGGAGATTTTGACAAGGCTATGCTACAGCTTCTCACATCTGTTGACAAGTATCAGGAGACACCTATCTACAAATATTGGGATAACAGCGGAGACCAGGTTCTTTGCTACGGACGTAATGACATTTTGTTCATCTTTAATTTCCATCCGTACAACTCATACACTGATTACGGTATGCTTGTAACTCCTGGTGAATATGAGATGATTCTTGATACTGATGACCCACAATTTGGTGGCTTTGGTCTTAACGATAAGAAAATCCATCACTTTACAATGCCTGCTGAAGGCTACATTGACAAAGAGTGGATTAGGCTTTACATTCCTTCACGTTCAGCGTTTGTGCTCAGGAAGATCAATTGAAAGTGGTATATCCTTTCGTCATGCTGAACGTAGTGAAGCATCTCATAATGACGTATGCAGAAGAAATTAGCAATATTAATAGATCCGGAGAAGGTTAGTTCAAAGACTAACCTTCTTGTTAATTATATGTCTGAAACCCCTCCTGACTATGTTCTTGTGGGTGGAAGCACCGGCTCTGTTATGGAACCGCTAATCAAGACCTTAAAAGACAAGGTCAATGCCCCTGTAGTAATATTCCCTGGCAATGTCTCTCAAATCTCCACTTCCGCTGATGCGTTAATGTTTCTCTCATTGCTTTCAGGCAGAAATCCTGAATATCTTATAGGCTCACATGTAAAAGCCGCCCCGATACTGCGTTCAGCATCCATAAAGGTGGTTCCTGTGGGTTATATTCTGATTGATGGTGGAAAACAGAGTGCTGTAGAGTGTGTCAGTGGCACAGAACCTATAAAATCCACCGATATTGAACTTGCCGTAAATACCGCATACGCAGGTCAGTTGCTTGGTATGCAGTACATCTACCTTGAAGCGGGTAGTGGTGCCACAAATCCTGTTCCACTTCAAATGATTTCCGCTGTAAAATCAGCACTTAACATACCCCTTATAGTAGGTGGTGGCATTCGCACCCCTGAAGCCCTGCAATCCGCCTACACCGCCGGAGCAGACATCGTGGTAATTGGAAACGCCCTTGAATCCAATCCAGAACTGTATTATAAATTTGTCCACTAAAATTTGTATAATGGACAAAAAAAGAAAATTCTACCTATTTTAGGCAACCTAAATTAGGTAGAATTTTTTACACCGCCAAATATTACAACCCAGTGTAGTTGTATGGAGTGATTTGCATCAGTTCCGCTTTGACGGAGTCTGAAACATTAAGTGTTCCAATGAACTCATGTATAGACTGCTCTGTAACGGCAGCGTTTGTGCGGGTGAGAGCCTTCAGAGTCTCGTATGGTTTTGGATAACCCTCACGGCGTAGAATGGTTTGGATTGCCTCTGCCACCACATTCCAGCAGTTCTCCAAATCCTCTTTTATAACAGCCTCATTCAGAATAAGTTTGCCAAGCCCCTTCATAGTGCTGGCAATGGCTATTAGAGAGTGTCCCATTGGTACTCCGATGTTACGGATAACTGTAGAGTCTGTCAAATCCCTTTGCAAACGTGATACAGGCAGTTTGTGTGCAAGATGCTCAAGAATGGCAGTAGATATGCCCAAGTTACCCTCTGAGTTCTCAAAGTCAATAGGATTTACCTTGTGAGGCATAGCGGATGAGCCAACCTCACCAGCCTTAATGGTCTGCTTAAAGTATTCCATAGATATGTATGTCCAGAAATCCCTGTCCAAATCCATTATTATGGAGTTGATTCTCTTTAAGGCGTCAAACACCGATGCCAAGTTATCATAGTTTGAAATTTGAGTGGTCCATTGCTCACGTTGCAAGCCAAGATACTCACTTACAAACTTATTGCCAAATGACTTCCAATCATAATCAGGGTAGGCTACATGGTGTGCATTGTAGTTACCTGTGGCACCGCCAAACTTAGCGGATACAGGAGCACTTTTCAGTAGTGCAAGTTGTTCTTCAAGACGATATGCAAACACCTTTATCTCCTTACCCAAACGAGTAGGGGAGGCAGGCTGACCATGAGTTTTGGCAAGCATAGGAATGTTTTTCCAATCCTCTGCAAAACCATTAAGTTTGTCAATAAGACCTTGAAGAGCAGGAATATAGCACTCATTCAAACTGTCTTTGACAGCCATTGGAATAGAGGTGTTGTTTATATCCTGCGATGTCAGACCAAAGTGAATGAACTCTTTGTATTGCTCCAAACCCATCTCATCAAACTTGCCTTTAAGGAAATATTCCACTGCCTTGACATCGTGGTTGGTAATCTTCTCAGTATCCTTAACTACTTGAGCGTCAGAGAGAGAAAAGTTCTTATAGATAGCACGTAACTTCTCAAAAACACATTTGTCAATGCCTTTTAGTTGTGGCACAGGTAGTTCACACAGAGCAATAAAATACTCAACCTCAACTTTTACTCTGTATCTAATCAGAGCATACTCAGAGTAATACTCAGCAAGAGGTTCAACCTTGCTTCTGTATCGTCCGTCAATAGGGGAGACGGCTGTTAAATTTGTAAGTTCCATAATATTGTTGTTTAATCGTGGAATCGGTTAATCGGTTAATCGATTCACCGATTCACCAGTTCACCGATTCTCCTTTTAGATAAATATTAATTGCGTTACAATAAATATAGGTAAAAGAACTACAAGAGAGAACTTAATCATATAGCCAAAGAACGATGGCATATCAATCTTGTTCTGCTCTGCAATGGATTTAACCATAAAGTTAGGGCCGTTGCCAATGTAAGTCATTGAACCAAAGAATACTGCACCCATAGATATGGCTTTAAGGTACTCATCGTTGGCAAGACCGGCGGCAATGTCAGAAATATGACCGGCACCCACAGCCATAGAGTTAAACACCATAGCGGTAGGAGCGTTGTCAAGGAATGAACTGAGCAGACCTGTGCAATAAACATAGTGCCATGGAGCCTTAATAACTTCAGCAATTGCGGCACTTACAGACGGACTGCTAAGATATAGCAGGGCAGGAGCCATAGTTGCAAAAATTCCTATAAACACACAAGCAACCTCAAGAATCGGGGTCCAGGAGTAGTTGTTGTCAATTCTAATCTGTTTTTTAGTGGTAAACCAAGAGCCCATGATAATAAGAATGAACACCCATTCTCTTAACAGTCTCAGATACCAAGGAGCGTTTTCTGCACCCATAGCAGGAATATAAGTTGAGTTAATGAACATAGTGCTGGCAATTACGCAAAGTAGCCAGAATATGTTAATGTATCCTCCGATACTCATTTTTTCATAATTCTTATTATCTGCCTCTATGCACTCTTTTGGCTCTTTCTTATAGAAATAGGTGTCAACAAAGAAATATACAATAAGCAGTAACAGACCTGTTACAAGCCACTCACCAATCATATTCTGCATCCACCAGGTAAATGGAGCACCTTTTTGGAATAGAAGGAATAGAGGAGGGTCACCAAGAGGGGAGAGCAGACCGCCGCAGTTTGCCACTATTGCAATAAAGAACAACATTGTGTGAGTCTTATACTTACGCTCAGAAATGTTTTTCATTATAGGTCTAATCATAAGCATTGCGGCACCTGTAGTACCCATAAATGAAGCCAAAGCCCAACCTATTGCCATAATAGCGGTGTTAGTGATAGGCTTAGCCTTCAAATCCCCTTTAATATTGATACCGCCCGTTGTTACAAACAGAGCCATAAGCAGCAAAATAAAAGGAATGTAATCATACACTACGGTGTGAAGGAACTCATGACCGCCACCATTGCAGCACATCCAAATGCCTACAGGCACACCTAAAATTAAAGACACATACAACTTGTGCAAGTTGCTTTCCCACCATTCGCCTGCCTTTGGCATCAGTGGAATAACAGCAATGCATAGCAGCATCACTGCAAACGGAATTAACATCCAACCTGGAATACTCATAATTGCTTCTTTTATTATTGTTTAATCGATTAATCGTGGAATCGGTTAATCGGTTAATCGTTTGAGAATCTTTCGATTCACCGATTCACCAGTTCACCAATTCAACAAAATTTCAGTCCAATTTCAAGACTTCCATAAACGCCTTCTGCGGCACTTCCACAGTACCAATCTGCTTCATGCGTTTCTTGCCTCGCTTCTGTTTTTCAAGCAGTTTACGCTTACGGGTGACATCGCCGCCATAACATTTGGCAGTTACATCCTTACGTACAGGCTTAATGGTTTCACGGGCAATGATTTTTGCTCCGATAGCCGCCTGAATGGCAATCTCAAACTGCTGACGAGGTATCAACTCTTTCAGTTTTTCACACATACGCCTGCCTATTGCAACAGCATTATCGGCATGAGTCAGCGATGATAGGGCATCCACGCTTTCACCGTTAAGCAGAATGTCAAGCTTAACAAGTTTTGACGGACGGAAACCGTTAATATGATAGTCAAACGATGCGTAACCTTTTGATATTGACTTAAGTTTGTCATAAAAGTCAAACACAATCTCACCCATTGGCATATCGTAGAGAAGTTCAATTCTGCCGGCGGAAATATACTCCTGCTTTACAAGTTCTCCACGCTTGCCAAGGCAAAGTGTCATAATAGAGCCTATGAAATCAGTTTTTGTAATAATAGAAGCCCTTATATAAGGTTCTTCAATATGGTCAATCAGGGTGGGGTCAGGCATACCTGAAGGGTTATGTACATCAAGCACCTCACCTTGCTTAGTGTAGATTTTGTATTGGACGTTAGGAATTGTAGTTATGACGTCCATATTAAACTCACGGTCAAGCCTCTCCTGAACTATCTCCATGTGAAGCATTCCAAGAAATCCGCAACGGAATCCAAAGCCCAATGCGGCACTTGATTCATGGGTGAAGGTAAGTGCGGCATCGTTGAGTTGAAGTTTCTCCATAGATGAACGCAAATCCTCATAATCTTCAGAATCTATAGGATATACGCCTGCGAATACCATAGGTTTAACCTCTTGAAAACCCTCAATCGCACTTTTACAGCCGCCCTCTACGTGTGTAATTGTATCACCCACACGCACCTCTTTTGCTGTCTTAATACCTGATATAATGTAACCCACATCTCCGCACTTCAACTCTTTTTTAGGCTCCATATCAAGCTTCAGAACACCTATTTCATCGGCGTAATACTGCTTGCCCGTATTTACAAACTTAACTAAATCACCTGTATGAATGGTTCCGTTGACAATCTTCATATAGGTTATGATTCCACGGAAAGAGTTGAAAACGGAATCAAAAATAAGGCATTGAAGCGGGGCATCGGGGTCTCCTGTAGGGGCAGGAATACGCTCTACAATGGCATCAAGAATCTCTTTCACTCCCATTCCTGTCTTGCCGCTTGCCCTTATAATCTCCTCAGGTTTGCAACCTAAAAGTTCCACAATCTGGTCTTCAACCTCATCAGGCATGGCACTGTCCATGTCCATCTTGTTCATGACGGGAATAACCTCAAGGTCATTCTCAATAGCCATATATAAGTTTGAAATGGTTTGAGCCTGAATGCCTTGTGTTGCGTCAACTATAAGCAACGCCCCCTCGCAGGCTGCAATTGAACGAGACACCTCATAACTGAAATCCACATGTCCCGGGGTGTCAATAAGGTTTAGTCTGTAGTTTTCACCTTTATAATTATAGTCCATTTGGATGGCATGGCTCTTTATGGTTATGCCACGCTCACGCTCCAAATCCATATCATCAAGCACCTGCTCCTGCATATCCTTACCCACAACGGTTCTTGTCTCCTCAAGCAGACGGTCTGCCAAGGTGCTTTTACCATGGTCAATGTGAGCGATTATGCAAAAGTTTCTAATGTGCTTCATATTTCTTACTTCGTCATCTCGAGCGTTCCATTCGTCATCTCGAGCGTAGCGAGAGATCTTAAAAGTGCAAAGATACAAAAAAAGTTGACAGTGGACAGTGGACAATGGACAGTTAATTTGGAAAGTTTTCAACAGAATTTATTGATAGTGTATCTTTCTTCGGACTTCAACCCTTTTGTAAAGGGTTTCAGCCCCTCCCATTAGGGTTTGTAACCCTAACGGGTCCCTCCCCCTGTACGACTCCGGGGGTGGAGACGCCTCAAAAGATACCTATCAATAAATTTTATATGTTGAAAACTTTCTAACTTTCAATTTTCAACTTTCAATTTTCAACTTTCAATTTTCAACTAAATTTTTATTATCTTTGTGCTTTCAAAAATTAAACATCATTTATGGGCGGTTTTTTCGGAACTATCTCCAAGTCAAGTTGCGTTGCCGATTTATTTTACGGCACAGATTACAATTCACATTTAGGCACTAAGAGAGCCGGTATGGCAACATACTCGCCGGTCAATGGCATGACCCGTTCAATCCACAACATTGAAGGGGCTTATTTCCGTTCAAAGTTTGAGGACGGATTAGGCAAGTTTGAAGGCTCTGTTTCCGGTATCGGTGTAATATCAGACACCGATGCACAACCTATCATCCTTAATTCCCATTTAGGACGCTTTGCCATTGTAACTGTGGCAAGGGTTGACAATATGGAGGAGATAGAGCAGGAGTTGCTTGAAAAAGGCTATCACTTTACTGAATTGAGTTCAGGAAAAACCAATCAGACAGAACTTATTGCCACTCTTATTTGTCAAGGAAAAACAATAGAAGAGGGTGTTCAAATAATGTTTGACCGCATAAAAGGCTCATGCTCACTGCTTATTCTTACAGAGGACGGAATCATTGCCGTAAGAGACAAACTTGGCAGAACTCCAGTCATTTTAGGTAAGAAGGACGGGGCGATGGCTGTATCGGTTGAACCAAACGCATTCCCTAATTTAGACTATCAGATTGAATATTTTGTTGGACCTGGAGAGATTGTCAAACTGACCGCTGAAGGTTGGAGACAAATCCGTAAGCCTGGCGACAAAATGCAAATCTGCTCATTCTTTTGGGTATATTTTGGATTCCCATGCTGTGATTATGAGGGAATTAACGTTGATAAAGTGCGTAATTCATTAGGTGAGGCGCTTGGAAAGCGGGATGCTGAAAACGGAGAGAAGTATGACTTTGCCTGTGGTATCCCTGATTCCGGTATCGGACATGCCATAGGATACGCCATCGGGGCAGGCATTCCATATAAAAGAGGTATTCTGAAATATACCCCTACATGGCCTCGTAGTTTTATGCCTTCAAACCAGGCGATGCGTAACCTTGTAGCCAAAATGAAACTTTTGCCTAATAAGCAGATGCTTGACGGTCAGAGAGTTATATTCCTTGATGACAGTATTGTGCGTGGTACCCAACTTAAAGGAAATGTAAATATGATGTATGCCTACGGAGCCAAAGAGGTTCACATGAGAATTGCGTGTCCTCCTCTTATCTACTCCTGCCGATACCTTAACTTTTCCGCCACACAAAATGATTTGGAGCTTGTAACTCGTTATTATATAGAACAATATGAAGGTCGCCACGATGCAAACCTTCAGGAATATGTAGACCCAACGTCAGAGAAACATGCACGTTTGGTAGAGGATATAAGGAAGAGATTTAATCTTACATCATTGAAGTTTAACACAGTAGATGCACTAATCAAAGCAATAGGACTACCAAAAGAGAGGGTTTGCACGCATTGCTTTGACGGAAGTTCGTATTTTTAATAAGTGGACAGTGGAAAGTGGACAGTGGACAATGATTACTATACACTGTCAACTATCAACTGTCAACTGTCAACTAAAATATTTATGTTTGAAAGTTTATCCGAGCGCCTGGAGCGTTCATTTAAGATTCTAAAAGGTCAAGGCAGAATTACAGAGATAAATGTAGCCGAGACTCTGAAGGACGTTAGAAAAGCGTTGCTTGACGCTGATGTCAACTACAAGACAGCCAAGGAGTTTACAGATAATGTAAAGGCCAAGGCCATGGGTATGAACGTCATAAACTCCATTAACCCGCAACAGTTATTAATTAAGGTGGTTCATGACAACCTTACAGAGTTGATGGGAGGGGAGAACGTTGAACTCAATGTCAAGTCAGACGCCGGCAGACCTGCCATCATTCTTATGAGCGGTCTGCAAGGTTCAGGTAAGACCACATTCACAGGTAAACTTGCCAATATGCTTAAGACCAAGAAGGGGAAACACCCTATGATGGTAGCCTGTGACATATATCGTCCTGCCGCCATTGACCAGCTGAAGGTGCTTGGAGAGCAGATTGACGTGCCGGTTTATGCTGAAGAGAATAACAAGAATGCAGTTCAAATTGCTGAGAATGCCATTAAGCAGGCTCGCAAGGACGGCAACGATGTTGTAATCATAGATACCGCAGGTCGTCTTGCCATTGATGAGGCAATGATGACTGAGATAGCCGCCATTAAAAAGGCTGTTGTACCTCAGGAAATCCTGTTTGTAGTTGACTCAATGACAGGTCAGGATGCAGTCAATACCGCAAAGGAATTTAATGAGCGTCTTGATTTTACAGGTGTTGTACTTACAAAACTTGACGGCGATACCCGTGGCGGTGCGGCTCTTTCAATTAGAAACGTGGTGAACAAGCCTATCAAGTTTGTGGGTATCGGGGAAAAAATGGAGGCAATAGATGTTTTCCATCCTTCCCGTATGGCAGACAGAATACTTGGAATGGGCGATATTGTATCGTTTGTTGAAAAGGCACAGGAACAATATGATGAGACTGAAGCCCGCCGCATTTCAAAGAAAATTGCCAAGAATCAGTTTGATTTTGAGGACTTTATGAAACAAATCCAGCAAATCAAGAAGATGGGTAACCTAAAAGACCTTATGGGTATGATTCCTGGAATGGGTAAGGCTCTCAAAGATGTTGATATACAGGACGATGCGTTCAAACATATAGAGGCAATGATTCAGTCAATGACTCCGTATGAACGCCGCAATCCTGATTGTATAAACGGTTCTCGTAAACAACGTATATGTAAAGGTGCAGGTGTTGACATTACAGAACTGAACAGGCTTGTAAAGCAGTTTGACGGCATGCGTAAAATGATGAAGGCGGTGCAGAGTCATAAATTTAATAAAAGACATTAACCGATTAAACCAAAAATATGGAACTTATTGATGGAAAAGCAGTTGCAACAGAAATTAAGCAACAGATAGCAGAAGAGGTTAAGCAGATAGTTGCTGCAGGAGGCAAACGTCCTCACCTTGCAGCCATACTTGTAGGTCATGACGGAGGCAGCGAGACATACGTTGCAAACAAAGTCAAGTCATGTGCCGAGTGTGGATTTGAGTCTACGCTAATCCGCTATGAATCAGATGTAACGGAGGCAGAACTGCTTGCAAAAATTGATGAACTTAACAATAATCCTGAAATAGACGGATTCATTGTACAACTTCCGCTTCCAAAACATATAAATGAGCAGAAAATCATTGAGTCTGTATCATATAAAAAGGATGTTGACGGATTCCACCCAATTAATGTAGGGCGTATGTCAATAGGGCTTCCATGCTTTGTAAGTGCCACCCCTAAGGGCATCGTGGAGTTATTGAAACACTATAACATTGAGACTAAAGGTAAGAATTGCGTGGTCCTTGGCAGAAGCAATATTGTTGGTAAGCCGGTGGCGTCACTAATGATGCAGAAGGGTACTGATGCAACTGTTACAATATGCCATTCGCACACACAGAATCTAAAGAATATATGTAAGAACGCCGATATAATAATTGCGGCACTTGGCAAGCCTGAATTTGTTACGGCTGATATGGTTAAGGATGGGGCAGTAATTATAGATGTAGGTACAACACGTGTTCCAAGCACAGAGACAAAATCAGGTTTCAAGCTTAAAGGTGATGTCAAATTTGATGAGGTTGCTCCAAAATGCTCCTACATAACCCCCGTTCCCGGTGGCGTAGGTCCTATGACCATCTGTAGCCTGATGATTAACACCCTTGCGGCTGGAAAAAAAATTTATTATCGGTGAATTATGGTGCAAGCCGAATACAGACAAACAAGTTTGTATGTTGAGGCGAAGCCCATAATCACGGCGTAGCCGTAATCGTGGAATCGTGGAATCGAAACCTTCCCGTCATTTCGAACGTAGCGTAGCGGAGAGAGAAATCTTAAAATAAAAACATTGCAATGCATAAGGGAGGTTATATATACATTCTAACTAATTAC
>JAKSNZ010000020.1 GCA_024405855.1 Paludibacteraceae bacterium | reverse complement strand
TACGCATAAGGGTCTTGTCGCCCATATTGTTTATAAGAGTCCATTTCTTCTCTTTTGAAGGCATACCAAGCAATTTGGCCTTATTGGCAAGCTTTATCTTATAAGGTTTCTTTGCAAATCCCCAACTTGCGTTTCCTCTGCCTTTAATCTGTAGTGCGTCTGTAAAAAACTCTTTGCCTTTTTCTGATATTATGGAGATTGTTCCGTCCACCCAATCCTCTTTATTTAGAATATCCTTTTCATTTGCGGTATGAATGGTAACGGTAGGCAGGTTTGTAAGTTGAAATAGTTTGGAGTCATCACCCTCCGATGCGTAGCCGTAGAACTCTAGTTCACTGACCTTGCAACGTACAGTATCGCCGTAGGCACTGTAACCATTATCGCCTGTATAGTGATTTGACATTACAAATCTAACATACTTGAAACCTCTGGAGCAGGAAATGTTGGCATAGTGCATGCCCGCTGTAGGAGTCTCCTGTATCATATAAATAGGAATAGCATCCATAAAGTCAGGAGAGTTGGCACCCTCTATAACGCCTAAGAACATGCGTTCCCTTTCAGCGGCAGGGCAATATCCAATCTTGGTTATCACAAACTTTTCAGGCAGTTCCAATCCAACCCAACCGAATTTTCTTTGATTAGACCAGAAATAGGTATCCTGCTTACCGTCAAACGCCTTGTCTGCGGTGGAGTTTTTGTCAACCGATGCACAACTAACGGCTTTACCGCTGAGTTTGCTTGATGTTTGTGCCGTGCTTACACTATATGTAAAGCATAATATAGTTGCTAAAACTACTAATCTTGAACGTTTCATTGCTTGATTATATGTTTAGATACAATTCCGTTATTTGTTTGAACCATCAATACATACATTCCGTTATTTAGGTCAGAAATGTTGATTGAAGCGTTTTTATTTGATATATTATCAAACGTTGCCACTACCTTATTAGAGTAGTCAATTACGTAAACCTCTGAAATTACAGATTCAGAATTTATATTTATAATATCAGATGCCGGGTTTGGCCATACATCTATGCTATTGTCAGCCAAAACATCTTCTGCATCAGACGGAACGCATGGAGAGGTCTTGTCCGTAAGTGAACCACCGTCAGCAGGGTCTTGATATACACGCACATAGTCAACATACATTTTTTCTTCTGTAATGGACTTATCATAATCGCCGCCTACGTATGTGCCGCCTATTGCCAAATTAAGAATAAAGAAAAATTCGCCAGCCTTAAAAGTCTTAACCTCATCATTGATGTTCATGGTAACAATATGTTGCCCGTCAACAAAACATTTAAGATATGCACTATTCCATTCAAGAGTGTAAATATGAAAGTCATTAAGGTTTTCAATGTCCCTGCCTTCTCCATAATCGGCTGGAGAATAAGAGGAGCCGTGATTCCAATGGAATGTACTCAAAACTCTTTTGTTAGAGTTGTTCCTACACATATACTCCATTATGTCAATCTCTCCACAGTAAGGCCAATTAACTTTCTGTCCAAGCATCCAAAAAGCAGGCCACACTCCTTTCTTGGATTCTGGTAATTTAATTCTTGCCTCTACCTTTCCATATTGTATTTGAAGTTTGCCCCTTGTTATCATTCGGGCAGATGTAAAGTGGGTCTTATATTTTGGATTGTATTGGGTTTCATCTGCTATTGCCCTGATAACCAAATTACCGTCCTCAATATAAGAGTTCTCTTTTTTATCAGTGTAGTACTCCGATTCCCAGTTTCCCCAACCGTCTTGTCCTGTGCCTATCTCATGAGTCCAAACTGTCTTGTTTATTTCATTGCAGTCAAACTCATCAGACCATACTAATTTATACTCTGCATTAGCAGTAACAGAAAATAAGAGCGATGCCAAAAAGAGTAGCGTAGTGTAGTTCTTTTTCATATTCTTGTGATTTTAAGGTTTTTCAATTCTCAAAATTAAGTAATTTTATTGTTATATGCAATAAAAGTCATTTCGCATCCATTTTCATTGTAAAAATATAAACTACTACAATAGTACTACCTCCCGTCATTTGAGTGTCCCCTCCCGTCATTTTGAATGTGCTTGCCAACGAGGGCAGAAACCAAGTTTACTTGGGTTATGCCGAGTGCCGCTAGCACTTCACGAGCGAAGCGAGTAACGAAGCGAGAAATCTCCTTTCTCGTCATCTCGAGCGAAGCGAGAGATCTTATAAAATTCTAATGGTTTTTGCATACTGCGTACTAATGTAGTATGCAATTTTTTTATATGTAGTATTGCGGTTAATGTGTTGTATATATAAGGTATAAGTGCTAATTACTAACTTTGTTCCGTTATAATGGATTAGTGTCCTTGAAAACAGTACAATAACTTAAAATCAAATACTATGAAAACAAAAACAACTACATTTTTGTGGCTTTGCGGTATTCTCACCGCACTGTTTGTAACCCAATCTGCGTTTGCAGTTGATGTAAGACCTGGGTCTGAGTATATTGGAGAAAGAATTATTAGAGATTCTTCTAATCCGAACACAAATCCATATCCTATGGCATTGACCATTACTACGCTTGCAAATGGTAATGTTAGATTTTCTATTGCAGCGGTTGAAGGCGATGAGACAACTGTCACTTGGAATGATCAGGGGTTGGTTCATGATTCTGGAGATGCCCAATTATGGTTTGATGGCTCATCACATCCTCTGAAAGACTATTTTTCAAAAGATAAGGCTCAAACAGGCAAAACCTCTTTTGAGTTGATTCCATCAAAAGCAATACCAGCTGGATCTGTAATCATATACAAGGCTGCTTTGCAATGGAAGTATGGTAACCAAACAACTAGTAATGAACGAAGAAACAGACATGACTACTTGATTTACACATACGGTACAGATACTTCTAATTCTGATGTTACAGCTATGTGCAATATGCATGTTACAAAGGATGGAGCCAATGATGCTTATATTACTGCTTCAACAGATGAAGATGGTAAGATAACATTTACAATAAGTAATGAGGCTGGTACTGCGTATTTTAGATCGGATGATGGTGGAGGTATGAATGCAGAAGCAATGATATTACGTTCAAATTCAGACCCTTCTTGGATGGGTAAAAATATGTCAAACTATTTTGATAGAACAGCCATAACAAATAATGTTGATAATATTCCACAGAATCAAAATATAGTATTTACACCTAAGAGTGGAGTTACAGTTCCAGAGGATTTGGAAATATCTTTTTGTGATACTCAAATTGCTTGGAGAATCGGAAATACAAGTGCTTGGAATATGTTCCCTTGGCGCTATAAGTACAACACAGGTTGTTCTGTAGGCAAAACAATTAAGGCGGCTGCAATCAACATTGCAAAATACACAGCAGATATAACTCTTGACAAATCAAAGTTCTACGATGATGCCGCATATAAAATTAAAATCAAAGAGGAGGGCGGAACCTACTCTTATGTTTCAGGTGGTCCGTTTTCAGAGAGTGATTTTCCTTTCACTTTGACAAACCTTTCGCAAGGCACAGCGTACAATGTTGTAATTGAGGGTGCTTATCCAGATTTTGATAATCCAGAGGATGAACAATCATCTAATACAGTAAAGTTCACTACAATTGTATCAGGCAGTGAGGTTTGTGACCGTCAATTTGTAAACGGAGCCAACTCAGTTGGTGTTAGTCTGGAGACATTGCCAGACGGAAGCCTTGCATGGACAATTACAAGCAGCATACCAGAGGGGGCAACTTGGAAGGCTGAGACATGGGCTGCTGAGGCAAACAGTATTTATGTTAATGGAACACAGGGTGCCACGTATTTTAATAATCCTGTCATTACCGCAGATGGCAAATCTGCTATCCTCACGCCTAAACAGGCAATCCCGGAAAATGCGGTAATAACACTTCAATCTAAAAAGATTGTTTGGTATAATGCCAAGAAGGAGACTGTTTGGATTGATGGTGGTACACAGTTTGATAACTTCACATATACATACGGTAAGTATTGTTGTGCTTTAGGTGCGTTAAGATTGCAGATAACTGATATTAATAGGTCATCTGCAAATGTTTATACAGCAAATGGATGTATTGCTGATGATGGTCTTGATTATGTTTATCGCTTCAAATATAAGAAGAGAGCTGATGCGGAATATACGGTTATTGATGGGTTTAATTCTGTGTATCCACTCAGTGGGTTGCAGTCAGGTACACAATATGATATTGTTTTAGAAACGGCATATCCTTCATTTGACAATCCTGAAAGATATGAGGTGGCAAATGCTTCGTTCTCTACGTTGACTAATCAAAGTGATGTGTGTGACCTTGAGTTCACATCTGGTAATAGTACAGCAGCATTCAGCTTTGTTACTGCGGAAAATGGTAATATGGAACTTATAATAGGCGGTACTGAAACTAATTATGAGTATAGAAATAAACCTTCAATTGACAAATTCCAGGTAAACGGAGCGGCCGCTTCCACTTACTTTAACGCAACATATCTCTCAGATGACAAGACAAAGATTATTCTTCCTTTAAAGACGGGTTCTGCAATAAAGAGTGATGATGTTGTTAAGTTCAACAATGGCACACTTGAATGGAAATCTAATATGAATGATAACGCCTATGTTGAAAATAAATCATTCACTACTCGTTATAACACATCTTGCTGTACAGAGGGTAAACAATTGACCGCTGAAGTTACGGATGCCCAATATAATTCAGCGTCTATTAAAATAACAGACCCATGCCTTGACGGGAAAGATTATGTATATAGATTGAGATATAGAATGGGGGGGAAAAGTCCTATTTATACTACAATAGACGGTCGTCCTACAGATGGTGTATATAAACTTACTGGTTTGCTTAGTGCAACTGACTATGAAGCAATAGCAGAAGCGGCATATCCAAGTTTTGAATCTCCTACACTTACAGTAGAGCAGTCTGTTGTGAATTTTACAACATTAGCAAGTTGCGGCACTTTCTGTGATGTAAAATACACAAACGGAGAGAGTACTATAGGAATAAGCGTTTTGGAATATACAAATGGTAATATAGGTATTGTTATGGCAAGCCCTATAGAGGCAACCACATTCTTTAATGGCGAAACTTCTTTTACAGATATAAACAATTATAAGATTAATACGGAGAATGCCAGCAATTATTTTGAAGCCCCAGTGCTTTCTTCAGACAAAAAACATTTGAGTTTTGTATGTAAGAATAAGGTTCCAGCCAATTCAGTCTTGCACTTTAATGGAACAATAGTATGGACAACACCATCTTCCACTAATAATTTTATTAATGGTGCTACACTTGACTATTCATTCGGGCGTCTTGCAGTGGAGAGCATAGAAGCAGAAAAAAATTCAGCAGTGGTAACCATAAATAATAGAGCCATTGAGAGCGATGACTATCAGTACAGACTTAAATACAAGAGAACAACTGAAACTGATTACACAGTTACAACAGAACTTGTTGGTAAGACATTCACTTTGTCAAATCTGTTAAGTGGTGCTATGTACGATTGCATAGTTGAGGCTGCATATCCTTCATTTGAGCAACAAGATGTGTTTGAGTCTTGTTCAAAATCATTCACAACGGTAGCAAGTTGTGGTACTTTCTGTGATGAAAAATACACAAATGCTGAGGGTACCAGTACTATAGGAATAAGTGTCTTGGAATATACAAATGGTAATATAGACATTGTTATGGCAAGTCCTACAGATGCAACAACATTCTTTAAGAACGAAACTCCTTTTACAAATATAAACAATTATAAGGTTAATACGGAGAATGCCAGCAATTATTTTGAAACCCCAGTGCTTTCAGCAGACAAAAAGCATTTGAGTTTTGTATGTAAGAATAAGGTTCCAGCCAATTCAGTTTTGCACTTTAATGAGACAATAGTATGGATAACACCATCTTCAGATAATAATTATATGAATGGTGCTACTATTGACTATACATTCGGACGTCTTGCAATAGAGAGCATAGAGGCAGAAAAAAATTCAGCAGTAGTAACCATAAATAATAGAGTGATTGAGAGTGATGACTACCAGTACAGACTTAAATACAAGAAAACAACTGAGACAGATTACACCATTACAACAGAATTTGTTGGTAAGACATTTACTTTATCTAATCTATTAAATGGTACAGAATACGAGTGCATAGTTGAGGTTGCATATCCGTCATTTGAGCAACAAGAGATTTTTGAGTCTGTTACAGGTGAGTTTACCACTAAATCATATAGCAGTGAGGCTTGCGAGGTTATGATACAGAATGAGGGTAAAACAGAAACTTGTTACATTAGTATGGAAACAGACTATCAGGGTAACTTGGTGGTTTCTATATCAGGAGATGAAGGAGAAGATGTAACATTCCGCACAGATGGAGCAAGTATAGATGAGAACTTGGCAGGATACAAAGTCATTAGTAATGACGGAGCTACAGAAGAGGATGCTTCAGAATACTTTAACACATATATTAAATCTGAGGACAAAAAATCATCAACATTCAAGCTAAAAGCAGACAAGACTCTGCCTCAGAATGCCATTATTAAGTATTTTGGCACTATATCTTGGAGTCATGGAACAGAAGTTCCTTATGCTACAAGTCAAACCATATCTCACACATACGGTACTTGGTGCTGTGAGGCAGTTGGCTTTAAAATTGTACGTTGCGAGGGAACATCACCTACAACCGCAATTGTACGTATAGATAATTTGTGTATTTCAGATGCTGATTTTAAATATCAGTATAGCTTAAAGAAAGAGGGTGAGGAGTATGGAGAACCTCAAACATTCCCACTACCTGAACTTACATTGAGTAATCTTGAAAAAGGTGCCACCTATTATATAAAGGTGGAAGCCGCATATCCTAATTTTGATAATTATGAAATCTACAAATCGGATGAGGCTTCATTTGAAACTACTTCATTAGAACCTGCACCTGTGCCTACTTATCCTGCTGATGTTGTTACATCTGTATATAGTTCAACATACGGAACACAGACATTTGTTAATTGGATGTATTATTCAAATGCAGAATCAGTAACAGATGTTGTATTGAGTTCAACAAGTACGCTTAAGAAATTTGATATGAAGGGTGGTCCTGGTCAAGATGCTAATAACGGAGCGATGATTGAAATTGCAGAGGGTGATAATAAATTGGATTTGAAGGAGAGAATGTTTGTCCGTTTTGATATGTTCATATCAGAAGAAGATGCCGAAACCGCTCCTTATGTAAGTATGAACATAAGAAATGCTGATGGTGCTCAAGATAAGTGGATTCAGTTAGGTAAGGTTACACCTAATGAGTGGAATACATTTACGGTGGATATTAACCGTTTTGTTACAGAGGGAGATTTAGGAGCAGAGAAATTGGCAAAATCACTTTTGATAGTTCCATTTGCTGATCCTAATGCAGAGGGTGATGACAGATTCCCATCTCAGCCATACACATTCTATTTGGATAATCTGTTGTTCTATACTTATCCTGTAAAGATTGGCACTCAATATTATGAGACATTGACAGATGCATTGGAGGCAGTGCAAGATGGTGAGACTATAGATTTGCTTGCAAGTGTTAACGATGATTTAGTTGTTGATGGAAAGAGTTTCAATGTTAATGCAAATGGTAAGAGTGTTAATAATGCTACTATAAGTGAAACTGGTTCATTGACACTTACATCAGACATAAATATTAAAGGTGACTTTATACTTAAGTCAGGAGTAAGTGAATCAGGTAGTTTGTTTGCAGACGAGAACTCTATGACAGTTGTCGGCAACGCCTACTTTGACAAGCAGTTTGAGCCATCAAGCAAGAGAATGTGGTACTCACTGTCATTACCATTTGATGTTAAGGTAACAGATATGTACAATGCCGCAACAGAGGCACATGAGAACCTTGCGTTTGATGATGAGGTTGCCATAACTGAATATAACAGCTATGCACGTGCTAATGGTGAAACAGGTTGGCAGTATTTGGAAGACCCATCAACTGTACTTAAAGCAGGTACTACATACCACTATATTATAAATCATTTTGCACAAAATAACAATATACGCTTCAAAGCGGCTAATAAGGCAGAGTTGTTCGCAGACAATACAATACCTCTTACTTATTATACAGGCAGTTCATCTGATGAGACAAACTTTGGTTGGAACGGTATTGGTAATAACCAGTTGTGTTCAGTTAAGATGAGTTGTGACGGCGTTGCATACGGATTGGTATATCAGTCTAATTCAGATTCTTACAATCCATACCTATTGAATGATGCTTCATTTAATTCTGGTACAGCAGTGTTCTTGCAGAGTACTAATGATGAACCTACAGTAACACTTAGTGCTGCACAACTTAAGTCAGCGGAAATTATTGTTAATCCGTTTAAGTTGAATATATCAGGCAATGGAGCAAGTGACTACTGCTATGTTTCCGCATCAACTGAATCTACAGATTCATATAATATAGGTAAAGACCTTGTTAAGATGGGAACATATAAGTCTGGCAACTATGTTTCAATGTGGCTTGGTGCATACGGTTTGGATTTGTCTTGTGCAGACCTTATGATAAGCGGAGGCGAGGCATACGCAGGACTTGGTATATATGCTCCTAAAGCTGGTAATTATAAGTTGTTTGCCGATAAGTTTGTAGATGGACAAAACATTATTCTTACAAAGAATGGTGTAGATGTATTTGACTTTGCAAATGGTGAGTATGAGTTTGCACTTGCCAAGGGCATTAACAGTGGCTACGGCATAAGAATAGAGGTTGAAGACATACCTACAGTGGCGGAAGGAATAGATGGAGTTTCTGTATATGCTAAGGACGGATACATCCACATTTTAGGACTGAATGGTGGAGTAGAGTATGTAGTTAACAATATGTTCTATAATGTGGCAAGCGGAGTTGCTGATGGTTCAGAAGTAATAATAGGTGTACAAAAGGGTACATATATTGTTGAGGTTGGAGAATCAAACATAAAGATAATTGTTGATTAAAGTTAAGTAAATCAGAAAAATTATAGATATGAAACAAGAATATAAAAAGCCAGAGATTAGCACTATACAGATAGAGCTGGAAAGTGACTGCTTGGGACATACCTGGGTGGGTTCTATGGGAACATCTGCTGACCCAACATTTAGTGGTACTCCCGTTTGGTAAATAATAACGGTTATTAACTTTCACCACTGGTGTACAGCCAGTGGTGTATCTAATTTTTTATACTATGAGAAAAATCTTTACTAAAGTGATGTGGCTTGCAAGTGCCGCTGCGGCACTGTGTGTATGCCAAAGTGCGTTTGCCGAAGTGGCATTACGCCCTGGTTCTGAGTATGTGGAGTCTTTGATTATCAGGGATTTCTCCAACCCAGCCTCAGACCCTAAACCGTTTAAGCTTACTGTATCTACATTGGAGTCAGGCAATGTGGCGTTCAAGATTGAGTCTGCTGATGAGACTGCCGTATCTTGGCGTGACCAAGGTCTTATTGTGGATAGCGATAAGGCTCTGCTTTGGACACAAGGTGGAAACAAGGGGCTTAGAGAGTATTTTCAAACCAAAAAAATGACCGCAGATGGTGCTATGGTTGATAAGGTGGATGGCTTAGATTACTTTGAGCTTGTGCCAAAAGAGGGTGTAGATGTGCCTGTAGGTTCTAAAATTTGCTATCTGCAAGGCTTTATGTATAACTATGGAAAAGAGTCACGTTCTACAGAGGTTCACGCAGGTGTGTACAGTGACTATTTTCTATATACCTACGGTACCACTGCTGACCATTCTGAGCTTACAGCAGTTTGCTCAACTCCTATAGGCAATGCTGATAATCAGTATGCCTATATAACTGCCGCTACTGATGATAACGGAGTTATTACATTTGTTATAAACTCCAATGCAGACGGCAGCCCTGTCAATAATATGGCATACTATCGTAATAATGGTTTCAGCCCTGAAAATATGTATGTATCGTCTGAGTCTGACTTTACTGTATGTGGTAAACAGGCAAGTGAGTTCTATACAAGGGTTAAATCAGACCAAGTGGTTACATTCACACCTATAAATGGTGTAACAATACCAGAAGACCTTGTTCTTACAAACTATGACCAAAACATAGAGTGGAGAATAGAAGGCGGTGATGGTAATGTTTGGGGTCCGTATCCTTTCCGTTACAAGATAGGTACAGAGTGTATATTGGGTAACACTATAAAGGTTAAGGTTGATAATGAAGGCCTTTATACCGCCGATGTCAACTATGACTTGACTTATTTTATGGAGGGTGCTGAGATTAAGATTAAGTATCGTGGAATAGATGAGCAGGAGTATAAATATGTAGAGAATGGAGCGGTTATTACCGCTAATCCATATACTATTACAGGTCTTAAACAAGGTGGTAAGTACTATGTGGTGGTAGAGGGTGCGTATCCGTCATTTGAAGAGCCACAAGAGACTGTTGCTTCCGCTCCTATGGAGTTCCAGACAGAAACTGCCGGTAGTGAGGTTTGTGACCGTCAGTTTACTGCTGATATTACCTATTGGATAGGTGTAAGTATGGAGACATTACCATCAGGAAATGTGGCTTTGGCTATAACAAGCAGTTACTATGATGGAGCGGTATTGGTAAAAGAGGCTATGGCTTCTGATATTAATTACTATGCAGTGGAGGCTCCGTCACTAATTATGGATGCTCCTGCATCAGAGTATTTTAGTGGTATAGAGCTTTCTGCCGATATGCGTACTGCTACATTGATGTTGAAAGAAGGTGTAACTATGCCAGAGGGTGCTGTAATTAAACTTGCAGGCAATGGCAAGATAGTTTGGAAAGAGGGCAATACCACACGTTGGGTTGATAATCAGGAACAGTTCACAGGCTTTAAGCATACATACGGTACATTCTGCTGTGCTGTAGGTGTTATGCGTATTGAAACCTTAAATGTAGGTAAGTTTAATGCATCGTTTATGTCTTCTGCCAAGTGCCTTGAAAATGACGGCTATACATACCAGTATAACTTCAAGTATCGTTTGGCAGACTCTACAGGTGAATATACTAATGTGGCAGGAGAGGGTAATGTTTATCAGTTGACAGACCTGATACCTGAGCATTCATACGAGATTGTGTTTGAGGCAGCAACCCCTTCATTTGAAGAGGCTGAGAGATATGAGTCAGAGATTATAGTCATTGCAACTAAGGGAGCAGACTCTGAAGCATGCAAAGTTCCGTTTACAAGCGGTGGCAGTAACATAGGTGTCAGCATAGAGACCTCTATTGAAGGAAACTTGGTGGTTTCATTATCATCAGAAGAGGCTGAACTTATGTTCCGTAATGAGGGTCTTACCCAAATAGGTAACTATAAGGTTAATTCTGAGACTGCTTCCACCTATTTCAATCAACCTGTATTTGAGGAAGGTTTGACATCAATGGTATTTACACTTAAAGAGAATGCAGAAATTCCTGAGGGTGCTGTAATAACATTTAATGGTGTAGTGGCTTGGAGTACAGAGATTAACCCTAACGCATACGAGTTAGGCGTTTCTCTTACTCATACTTACGGTAGTTGCTGCTGTGAGGCTCCTTATTCAATTACAATTTTGTCAGCTGAAGGCATAAGTGATACAGAGGCTGAAATTGAGATAGAGAACCGTTGCATAATGTACAAGGAGTATCAGTATCGTTACACATTAAGTGTAGAGGGTGTTCCATCTGACCCTGTTGAGTTTACAGATTGCCATCCGTTGACTATTACAGGATTGCAGGAACTTACTACATACGGTATCTTAGTTGAGGCTTCTGCCGATTTTGAGGCTGAAGAGCCTGTTATTATAAGCGATAGCGGTGAGTTTACCACTCAAAAAACAACTGAAGCAAAGCAAGAAAAAGACTCTAAACAAGGTTTGTACTCTAAGAATGGTACAATATTCTGTGACGAGCCGTTCATAATAAAGAATTTGATAGGTGTTGATGTTACTGCACAGAACGGTAATCTGTTTGGCAACTATATGGTTGTTACAGAAGGCGGAACACGCACAATAAATGTTGTCAGATAATTTATGGTTTATAGCAAAAGAAATGCCACCGTAATTTGCGGTGGCATTTCCTTTTTTTGTGGTAGAACCTTACAGCCTTTCAAAAAGTGTGGTTAAATCCACGTCTGATTTAACATTCATCTTCTTACGCATTCTGAATCTTAGCATTTCCACACCTCTTATGCTTATATTCATAAGTGGTGCAATCTCTTTTGTAAGCAATCCCATCTTTATATATACGCATAACTTAATCTCTTTCTTTGTAAAGTTAGGATATGCCTCTTTAAGTTTGGTTATGAAATTAAAATGGGTTACGTTAAAGTCATCCTCAAATTTATTCCAGTCAACATCTGTGTCCATGTTTTCTGAAATACTAGTTTGTAATGCTATAATTTTACTATTAGCACTATTATAATCACCATTCTTTATTGCCGCAGATATTTTCTTAAGGTCTGCTTTAATATTTGATAGGGTATCGTTGTGATTAATTCTACTTAGAGTAATGTTGGCAAGTTCCTTAGTCTTTAGCTTTAGGTTTATCTCAGTCTGCTCATTCTTAAGTGTAAGTATCTCCTTTTCCTTGATAAGTCTTTCCTCATTTAATGAGCGTTGGCAGGCAAGTATCTCCCTGTCTTTTTCAAGTTCAAGTTTACGTCTGCTCTGTCTTTGTTTGTTCAATATGATTAGATAAAGCATATATGATACAACCGATATTACAATTGCATAAATAAGGTATGCCCACCAACTTCTATAGAAAGGAGGCTTTATAGTAAATTCAACTGATGTGTATCCCTCTTTGTTTGTAAAGGAACTTTTGCTCTTTATATGAAGAGTGTAGTGCCCTTCTTTAAGGGTTGTGTATTCTTTTGAATTGTTTGAGGTGTATTTGCCATATTGTTTTTCCAGTGGTTCAAGCATATAGGCAAACTGTATTTGAGAGTTTGCTGAATTTCCTGCTCCACCCATTAAAAAACGCAAGGAATTGTAAATGTAGTCAATTTCCAAAGTTTTGTTCTCCATTGTAAAAGATTGACCATATATTACTGAATCTCCTGCTGTGGTAAGAGTTATTCTTCTAACTATAGGATTTATTACATTTTCTCTGTCGTATGCTTTTACTGATGATGTGTCGGGCAAAATAAACCCTTTATGACTGCCTACTAAAATGGTGTTGTCAGATAAGGCATATATTGATTCAAAACCGGCAACCCTAAGCCCTGTGTTATCCATAAAACTATAGATTTTGCCAGTCTCCTCATTTCTTGTGAATATGGTGTCTCCAACAATAAACCATAGATTTCCTTTCCTGTCTTTTACAGAGGCTGAGTAGTTGTATGTTCCCTTAAGGTTCTCAATAAGTTTGCAGTTAGTGTTTAATGTTGCGTCTTTATTAACTATGGCAACCATTGTAGGAGATGATACAAGAATTGCATTCCCTATTTTTTGTACTGACCATGTGCCTGTTTCTGCGTCAGCAATGTGGGTGTAGCAAATAGAGTCATTAGTTACGGTTCCACATAATAACTTGTTGCCTAATGCAAGTATGATATGCCCCTCATCATCTATTTCAAATAATCTTGGATTTATATCAATGCCTTTTAATTTTTTATATGAATATGCTCCGTTTGTGTTTGAGAGTGTTACAAATCCTGAATATCTTCCGGCAATAATGCTTTTCCCCATCTTTCTTGCTCTCCAATATCCTGTTGATGTGTTAATGGGGGCAAGGGTGCCGTTTTCAAGAATGAACAATCCGTTATCAGAACTGCAAAGCATTGAATTGTCAATTATATCAAGGCTCCAAATCTGTCCTGAACAACCTTTTACTGCCTTGAAGTTTGCTCCATGATTAGTACTGACAAATACCCCCTGGTTTGTACCTACATATAGGGCTCCTTTATATTCACATGCGGCATAACCGGCACCAATAAAATCTTCCCTGCCATACATATACTTTATTGGGGAGCCAAATGAAACCAAGTCAATACCATTATCAAGTCCTAACCATAGGTTACCAATCTTATCAAATGTCATATTCAGAATGGTGTTGTTGGCAAGCCCGTTCTTAGTGTTGAACCAAATTGTGCCAGTCCCTTTAATGTTTGTAACCGCTACACCTTTATTAATAAAACCAAATGCAATATGCCTATTGTCAGATGCAATGGAAAACAGGTCATCATCCTTTAGAATGTTGTCTATTTCTGTGTGGAACGGCTTTATACTCTCTCCGTCATAAATATATATGCCGTCCTTTTGTGTGGCAACAAGAACACCTCCATTAATGTAACTGCATACAGACCTGACAACTTTGTCTTTTATTAGTTCGTTGCCTTGAACTGAATTTATTTTGTTTCCTGTTAAAATTCCTAATCCGTTTTGGCTCTCTACAAAAATAGTGCCACCTGATTTGACAATGCCGTACACATGTCCTTTTGTTTGTATTTCTGTAACTGTTCCGTTTGTATTATGTTTAAGAAGTTTGTAGTCTGAACGTACATAGATACAGTTGTCATCTGTAATAATGCCCCATACTTGTCCTATCTCCTTAAGGCTGTCAGGCAATTCTTTATACATGGAATGGTATTCTAATGCACCTAAAGCGTTAGGGGAATAATATCCGTATTCATTGTCTCCACCAGCATATATCATATTATTTGCGTAGTCTATTTCAATGGCTCTGACAACAGCGTTTGCCGCCTCAATCTTATATGTCTCCCAGTTCTTTCCGTCATACTCAAGTAGTCCGTCATTGTTCGCAAAATACACCCATCCGTTAGTGTGAGTGCGTATGCACCAGTTTTGCGTACCTGCGTTGTAAATTTCAGTAGAATAGTTTGTTACAGGAACAGCAATGTTTGCATAAACTATATTTGTAGTAATAAGAAATACAAATATTAAAAAATTGCGTAATGATATTATTTTCATAGTATAATGATTTATGGTTTTGCAAAGTTATGTATAATAATTTTATTTTCCAATTATTTTTTTAACAATATGTGTAGTATTTAAGTTGTAGTTTGTTTCCGTGCAAAAATTTGTTGCATAAAAATATTTTTACTAACTTTGTAAGTCGTTAAAATCAAATACTATGAAGAAATTACTGTTTCTTACGGCTTCTGCAGCCGTTCTTATGCTTACACAATGTTGTAAAGAAAAATGTGACGAAGTTGATTCCTTAACCGCAGTCATCAATATAAATGAATACAGAGGCGTTTATGACGGTATTGGTTCATCACTTACTGAATCATCAGCATACGTTCTTGCCTGTCTGCCTCAAGATGTCAGAAATCAGATAATTGAAGATTGTTTTGGAGAGAGCGGTGCTAACTTCTCTATGTCCAGAACTCAAATCGGTGCCAGCGACTTTTCTGTTGAGGGTAGATACTCTCTTGCTCCTGTTGCAGGTGATACACTCCTTGAGTCCTTCTCACTTGATGAAGATAAGAAGGGTTTTCCAAAGTCAGAGTATCCGTATATTATTGATGAAAACTATGACCTCTACAATTTGATGTCAGATGTCAATAATCTTAAGAAATCACAGGCGGACAGCGTGTTTAAGATGGTGGCTTGCACTTGGACTCCTCCTGCTTGGATGAAGGATATAAATGACTACTACAGTAGGGAGATGCGTACTGGAGGTAAACTTTTGCCACAGTATTATCAAACTTACGCAAACTACATTCTTAAATTTATTCAGGCATACAATGCTGAAGGGTTGAGAATATGGGCTATATCTCCTGCCAATGAGCCTCAAGGTAATGACGGTAATTGGGAGAGTGTGCATATCAGTCCTGAAGAGGAGGCTGTACTGATTGGAAAGTATATTGGACCTATATTAGAGAATGCCGGCTATTCTGATGTCAAGATTCTTGGATTTGACCAAAATGTGTTTGAGGTTACACCATACGCCGCTTCAATTTATGGAGATTCATTGGCATATAAGTATACTTCAGGTATGGCACTGCATTGGTACGGAAGTACGGTAACTGCTTTTCCTGATGTGCTTGACACGTTGCATGCTTCATATCCTGAAAAGGCGATACTTCACACAGAAGGTTGTATAGATAACCTTGGAAGACCAGCATGGGATGGAGTACAGGACCCTGAAGGTTTTCAGGAGTGCTGCTGGTTTAAGAATGATGCGTTTTGGTGGCATCCATACGCCACAGATTGGGCTTACTCCACTGAATTTTGGCGCGATTGGCATCCTAAATATGCATCGGTTCACCGCTATGCACGCTTCATTATTGAGGGTATGAACCACTATTTGACAAGTTTCATAGATTGGAATGTGGTGCTTGACAAGGATGGCGGACCTAATCATGTGGGTAATTTTGCAGGTGCTCCTATAATGGTTGATTTGGAAACAAAGGAGGTTTACTACACACCTGTATATTCTGTGCTACGCTTGCTTAGCCGTAATTTGCGTCCAGGCGATAAGATTGTGTATGTGTCTCAAATAGAGCAATATAAGGATAATATATTCATAGGTGCAGTTGAAAAGCCTGATGGCTCATACACTGTTTGTGTGCTAAACACTTTGCCTGAAGAAAAGGAAATAAAAGTAAAGGTAGGTGAGAGACTGTACAATTTTACGTTGAAGGGAAATTCAGTTGAAGTATTAAAACATTTGCGTAAGTAATAATCAAATATTAAGAGCATGAAAAAATTTACACTGTTAAGTGCACTGGTTGTGCTGTTCTGCACAAGTGGCTTTGCACAGAAAACAATTTCAGGTGTGGTTTCACTGTCTGATACAGGTGAACCTGAACCTGGTGTCAATGTGGTTGTAACAGGTACTACAAATGGTACAATTACAGATTTTGACGGAAAATACACTCTGTCAATTCCGTCAGGCAAGACAGTAACTTTTTCCTATTTGGGTTACAAATCCCAAACAATTATGCCAAACGGCGATGTTGTTGATGTTTTGCTTGAGCCTGAATCACAAGAACTTGATGAGTTTGTAGCCGTTGGTTACGGTACTATGCGTAAGAGTGACCTTACGGGTTCAGTATCGTCAGTCAAGGCTGCTGAGTTGGTAAAGACTCCTGCTTCAGGTGTTGACCAGGCATTGCAAGGTAAGGCTGCGGGTGTTACCGTAAATTCTAACAGTGGTCAACCAGGTGCCGCCGCTGAGGTTCGTATCCGTGGTATCGGTACAGTTCTTTCAGATGCCGCTCCTATTTATGTAGTTGACGGAGTAATAACCAAAGATATAGCGTTCCTGTCACCTAATGATATTGCATCAATGGAGGTGCTTAAAGATGCTTCATCAACAGCCATCTATGGTGCTCAGGCTGCAAACGGTGTTGTTCTTATTACAACAAAGGGTGGCGGTTCAACAGACCGTCCTGCTAACATATCATTCAATGCATATTGGGGTTGGCAGAACAGATGGAAGAAACTTGACCTTATGAAACGTGATGAACAGGTTAAGATGGAGACATACATAGAAGGTAAGGCTTCAACTATGAAGGAGTATCAGGACTATGGTTTCTACACTACAGACCAGTATGGCAACAGACGTGGCTGGTGGGATATACAGAATGGCGGTTCAAAATATTATCCTATTAATTTTGATTATGCAAATCAGGAAACTGATTGGCAGGATGAGGTGTTCAAAAAGAATGCCTTTATACATAATTACCACTTGTCAGTTGACGGAGCCACAAGTAAAGGTTCTTATTTGTTCAGTGCAAGTTACTTTAATCAGGATGGTACCATTAAGGGTTCAAATTATGAGCGTTTGACTTTGCGTTTGAACACTAATTTCCAGGCGCGTTCTTGGTTTAGAATAGGTGAGAATCTTGCGTTCTCTGCATCGTCAGGCAGAAATGCCATGAATAACAGTGCTTCAGCAGGTGCTTCAGTAATTTCAGCCGCTCTTGCCATGGCACCTTGGGACCCTACACATTATCCGCAAGGCTCTATAAATAATGAAGGTAAGGACATAAGCGGTCAGCCTGCCGCAGGTTCCAATTTCCAAAATGTAACTAACCCGTTCTCTATGATAGAGTACTCTGAGCCATCTTCTAAGGTTGAGCGTTGGGTGGGTGACATCTTTATGGAATTTACTCCTGTCAAAGGTCTTTCAATACGTCCTTCTTTAAGTTTGGATTTGTCAAATGTACGTGACCGTAACTTTAAGTACGCATACGAGTTTTCATCGTATGACCAAAACACTAAGAATTACCTATCTACCAGCATGACTCGTTACTACACTCTTACTAATGATAATGTAATAACGTACGCGCGTGATATAAAGAGACATAGTTTCTCTGTTATGGCAGGTGAGTCAATGCAACAGTATGACTATTATAATTTAGGTGCCGCCTCTACAGGTATTCTTAATGATAGGGACCCTAATAATTGGTACTTGAATAAAACCACAAATGAGGAGGATAAGACAGCATCTGACGGAGTTGACCGTCAACGCCGTTTGTCTTTCTTCAGCCGTTTGCACTATTGCTTTGATAACCGTTACCTTATAACGGTGAATTTCCGTGCTGACGCTTCTTCTAAGTTTAAGATGAGCAACAATAGTGTATGGGGATTCTTCCCGTCTGTTGCCGCCGCTTGGCGTATCAGTGAAGAGAAGTTTATGAAGAGTTATTCCAAACTTGACTATATGAAACTGCGTTTTGGTTGGGGTAGAATTGGTAATGACCAGGTTGGTGAGGACTCATTTACTCAGAAGATTGAGACTCCGGGACCTTATTATGTGGGTTATGTATTTGGACAGGCACAACAAACCGCCTCTGGTGCGGCAGTGCTGATTCTTGCTAATGAAAACGGTAAATGGGAAACTACAGAGACTTGGAACGTAGGTTATGATTTCGGGTTCTGGAACGGAATGTTGACAGGTACTGTTGAAGGTTTTGTGCGTGATACTAAAGATGCCATTATGCCTGTTGTGGCTCCTGCTCATGTGGGTAACATGGGTAACCCTTGGTGGAATCCAAAGGCAAACATTGGTACTGTGCGTAATGCCGGTATTGAACTTACATTAGGCCATAACAATACAGCAGGTAAGTTCAGTTATGGTATTAATGCCAATATCTCATTTATAAAGAATCAGTTGCTGGCAATGAACGGTGCATCGGTGGTAACAGGTGACCGTACAAAAACTGACCAAGGTATGCCTGTAAGTTCTTTCTGGGGCTATGAATACTTAGGTGTTTACAAAGATGCCGCAGAAGCCGCAAAATATGGCAGAAATGTTGGTGACGCCATATATAAGGATTTGAATAATGACGGTAAGATAGATGAGAATGACAATACATATATAGGTAGTGCATTCCCATGGCTTACAGGTTCTTTGAATTTCAACTGTGAATTCTATGGCGTTGATGTATCTATGTTCTTCCAAGGTGTTTATGGAAACCAGATTTACAATGCACTGCGTGAGCGTACTGAGGGTACAGGTCTTACAAATACACTTAGTACAAATATGAACGATGTATGTATCTATTACAACGATGCCCAACTTGCCGCTATGGCTGCCAAGGGTATAAACGGTTATGCCATTATGGAACAGTATAACGGTAATATTCCAAATCCAAAAGACCCATACAACTCACAGACATCAAGCCGCTTTATTGAAGATGGTTCATACTTGCGTCTGAAGAACTTTACTATAGGTTATACAATTCCGCCAAAATATACAAAGAAGGCTTATATTAACAGACTACGTGTATATGTTACAGCAAACAACTTGTTTACTTTAACCAAGTATTCAGGTTATGACCCTGAAGTTGGAGGTGGTGTTGATTATGGTAACTATCCTCAATCACGTACAGTTATGTTTGGTATCAATCTTGATTTTTAATTCTGTAAATAATATTCATTATGAAAAAGATAAATGCAATCAAATATTTGGCAGTTGTATTAGCAACAGTTACCTTAGTATCCTGTAATTGGGTTAAGGAGCCGACACCGGGCACAGCCACACTGAAAGATTACTTTACTTCAGGTACGGCGTGTATATATAATGTAAATGCAAACTATGTTCCGCTAAGTTATGGATATAACCGCAGTTACTATTATGAATGGTATTTTGGTGATATTATGTCAGACGATGCCTTGAAAGGCGGCGATGGTGTTACTGACGGACTTGACGCTCTTGACATTGATAATTTCAATATTAATATAAACAACAATATTGTGCTTGATTTCTATCAAGCGCAGTATCAGGGTATCGGACGTTGTAATATGTCATTGGCAAGCATTCCTGCCGTTGAATGTGATTCTGTTATGACACAGGACGTTAAAGACCGTTTGATAGGCGAGTCTCTATTCTTACGTGGATACTATTATTTCCGTCTTGTTCGTTTGTTTGGCGGTGTGCCTATTGTAACAATAGTACAGAATGATGACACTAAATGGCATCCAAGTCGTAACAGCAAGGAGGAGGTTTACTCTCAAATCATTTCTGATTTGGATAGTGCATCACAGTTACTCTGGAATAAGAGTAAGGTGGTAAGCTATGAGAAGGCTAAGGGTACGCTTGAAGTAGGTAGAGCCACTAAGGGTGCCGCTCTTGCAATGCTAATGAAGGTTAATCTTTATAAGGGTGATTATGCAAAAGCAAAATATTGGGGCGATAAGTTTATTGAAACACAGAATGGTGAGTATGGATTGGAAACTAATTACAAGGATTTATTTACATTGGAACACGAAAACGGTATAGAGTCAATTTTTGAGATTCAGTATGCAGAAGAGGCTACCAGTGATTACGGTTCAGGTAACGGTTGTACAAGGGGTACATTCACTCAGATTCTTACTCGTCCGCGTAACACTGCTATAGGCGGTTGGGGTTGGAATAAGCCTACAAATGACCTTTTTGCAGAGTTTGAAGAGGGAGATATACGCCGTGATGCTACAATACTTGTTCCTGACTATGGAGGTGTAGATGACAGTGATGAGTATTTGGGTACAGTTTATAATAACCGCAAATCAGGTTGGTATAATGTAGATGATAACAATGCACCAAAACTTGCCCATCAGTCACGAGGACCATTGAACAAGCCTGAAATACGCTATGCTGATTTCTTGCTGATGTATGCTGAGGCATGTGCAATGTCAGGCTCCGGCAATGCGGCAACTTATTTGAATATGGTTCGTCAGAGAGTTGGTATGCCTGAGTTTGGAAAATATCAACTGAAAATAAACGGGGAAATGGTTTCTCCTGATATTATGCAGGCTATCAAACATGAACGCCGTGTGGAATTGGCAATGGAAGGACATCGTTGGTTTGACCTTCTGCGTTGGGGTACGGCAAAAGAGGTAATGGAAAATTACCGTAAAAATGAAACAAAAGAGGCACAGGCAGAGATGAAACCTTGGAATGATAAGTTTTTGTTGATGCCTATTCCGGCAGAGGAGTTGAAACTGAATCCTAATCTAAATCAAAATTTTGGATATTAATTTAATAATATTAAAAATCAGATTATGAGAAAAATTGTATTGCTTATTGCAACTATGCTCTCAGGAGCGGTTGCAGGTGTGTTTGCCCAGTGTATAGGGCAATCAACAGAGATTGATTTTGAGTATAAAGACAGCAAACCTTGGACAAAGGGCTATACATACTCTTTTTCCACTACACCTGATGGTGTTCTGATAGAGTTTGAGGTCCTTGATGACTTTGAGGGTATGGCAAGTCCAATGTTGTTTGACAAGTCAGACTTTACCAAGTTGACAGAGCATGAAATGACGCTCTCAGGTAAAAAAGCGTCATGCACCCTTAAAGGTTATAGTGAAGGTGATGTTATTAATGTACTTATGAAAATGCCTGTAGCGGGAGGTCAATTGTTTACATCGCGTATTGGGTATGTAGTTGGCAGCGATTGCTCTGAATGGAATGGTGCTTGTGGAGGAAAGTCCACATCGTCAGACCCTGAATATTCAAAAGACCCTGCAACAAAACCATGGACAAATGGATATGATTATTCATTTGTAACGGTTGATGATAAAGTTATTGTCAAGTTTTCAACATCTGACAGATTTGACGGTATGGCAGAACCTGACATATTTGTTTTTGATACTTCAATACCTGGACATCCTCTTAAAGGAGACCCTAAGAAGATGAAAATGTATGGGGTAGGAGGTATATATTATATTGAAGGTGTCAGCAAGGATGAGGAGATTGAGGTTATGATGAAAATGCCTATTGCGGGTGGTGTTCTATTTACAGAACGTCATACATACATAGCAGGTACCCAATGTGCAACATCCGCTAACGGAACAGCCGTTGAAAAAGTTGAAGTTTATCCAAACCCTACAGAAGGTATCGTGTATTTTAATGCCGAATCAGATATTAAGTTAATTGAGGTATATAATTCTTCAAGCAGACTATTGAGAACCTCAACACCTCTTGCCACTAATGCTCAAATAGACTTTTCACTTTTTGCACAGGATGTATATTATGTCAGACTATACACTAATGATAGTGTTTCAGAATATACAATAATTAGAAAATAACAAATTCATTTTTATTCACTTATTATTAACTTTAAATTTTTTTTATTATGAAAACAAAATTGTTTAGTGTGCTTGCCGTTATATGCGGTTTAAGCATGGTTGCTCTAACAAGTTGTAAGAGTAACGATGAGAAAAAAGAACCTACAGGTGATGTTAAGATTACACTTCCTGCAACTGCTACAGTTGAAGTAGGTAAGAGTATTACAATTACAGCAGTTATTACACCTGCTGTTGACGGTGCCACAGTTACATTTAAGGCAGATAATGCTAATGTAGCCGTTGTTGGTGTTATGCAATCTGCTACCATTACAGGTATTACTGCCGGTACATCAATTATTACCGCTACCTATCAAGGTAAGGAGGCTAAGTGTGTTGTAACCATAAGTGGTGGAGATACCCCTGGACCAACTCCTGACTTTGAGGTTTTGAAGGGTTCAGATTATTATGTTATGTTCCTTGACGGAACAACTTTAACATCTCTTGGAAATAAGGTTGTTGCAGATTTTGGTACAAATGACCAAAACCGCTGGCTTTATGTATGGGATGGTACATTTGCAGGTGGCACACCTACAGGTAAGAACCCATTTGGTCTTCAGGAAGGTTGGATGTGTATGACTCAGGCTTATGGTACAGGTTGGGCTGGTGCAGGTTTGTGCTATGCTATTAAGGGTGATGCAGATGAGTATAAGGAAGCCGCTGATGCTGACCTTGTAAATCTTAACAAACTGAAAAGCCTTGATTATGAGAAGTGCGACCTTGTTCTTGCATTTAAGAAAGACCAGGCTGGTGTAGGTTATGATGTTTCTATTATAGGTTCAAATGTTAATGGAACTGAGAGTGGTGTAGGTAAGGTTATGATAGATGATAAGAACTGCCCTGCAGATGGTGAGTGGCATATAATCTCTTTCCCACTTAATGCTATTGGAGGTCTTGAGTTTGGTGATTTTGTAGGTTATGGTCCTAACTTGCTTACATTTGTTGCAAATCCTTATAAAGAGGGTGGTGACTTTAACTTAGGTGCCGCATTCATTTATAAGAGAGCAGAGAAGTAATCTCTCTCCGTTTAAGGGTAAGGCGTTTGAATGTACGCCTTACCTTACTATTTAACCATGAAATCTTATAGTTATGAAATTTTGTAAAGTTCTTATTCCTGCGTTTGTATTTTTGTGTCTGCTTTCATCGTGTGAGAAAAAAGAGACAGGCGGTGGTAACACAGACCCTATTATAGATTCTGATGATTATGCTTACCTTCAGGGTAAGAGTGCCAAGAGAGGTGTAGGTTTCAATTGGCAGAGTGAGTTTGATATTCAGTTGCTACAGTCTGCCGTATGCTGGTCATACAATTGGAGTTCAAATTGTGAAAATGAGGTATCGGTGCTACTTAAAAATTATGGCATTACATATTTTCCTATGGCTTGGAATGCCAATTATAATAAGGCAAGCATAACCAAATGGGTTGCAACGCATCCTGAGTCTGATTTTATTTTGGCATTTAATGAGCCTAACTTGAAAGACCAGGCAAATATGACACCAAAACAAGCGGCTGGTTATTGGCCTGATTTGCTGAACTTTGCAAAGAGTCTGAATCTTAAGCTTACAACCCCGGCTATGAACCACGGAACTGTGGCAGGTTATAATGACCCTATTAAGTGGCTTGATGAGTTTTTTTCACAACCTGGCGTAAGTGTGAATGATGTAGATGCAGTGGCAATACATATTTATATGAATAATGTTACTGCAATGATGAATGATTTGACAACATATAAAAAGTATGGCAAGAAAATATGGCTTACAGAGTTCTGTAGTTGGGATGCCGCAACATCTGCCACGCAGATTCAGTTTATGAGTACTGCATTTAATGCTTTGGAACAAGACCCTGACGTAGAGCGTTATGCTTGGTTTATTCCAAGAGGCGGCTACGTAACAGAGGGTAAACCTTTTATGCAGTTGCTTACCAAGACTTATCCTTCATCATATACAGAAAGAGGTAGGGCGTTCATGTATCTTTCCACATTTGATAAGAGCGTAGTGTATCCGCTTGGAAAACGTATTCCAGCAGAGCATTATAGGGCTTGCAGTATAGCAGAAGATTTTACTTCTGTTCCAGTTGCTCTGACTACCGATGTTGACGGTATGCTCCAACTTGACGGTTTGTCACCTGCTACATCTGTAGATTATCAGGTGGCATTTAATGGAGAAAAGAATGCCAAATTCCAGTTGCGTTATGCTTCTGGTAGAGACTCAAATCTTGATGTGTTTACAGTTTCTGATGATGGTGCTGAAACATATTGGTTCTCAATGAATGCACCTAGAACAGGTGGTGCAAACTATTGGACAACTATAGAACAAGCGGTAAGTTTGCCTAACGGCACTAAAGTTATACGCTTACGTCCTTCATCAGGTTTGTTGAGAGTTAACTGGATTAAATTTACAAAATAAACAGCACATTGGTTGATGAAGAAGACGGTGTTTATAATGTGCTGTATATCAGCATTGAATGCGTTTGCCATAAGCGGTGAACGCACTCTGATTTTTGATGAGGAGTTTAATGACGGTAAATTTAATACAGAAATCTGGAACACAGAGGTGAACTCACGTGGTGGCGGTAATGCTGAGATGCAATATTATAGGACTGAGAATGTTACGGTTGAGAACGCCCCTACAGGAGAGGGTTGCCTTGTGCTTACTGCAAAAGTTGAGAACTACGGCAAGCGTCCTGCTACATCGGGTAGAGTGAATACTCATGGAAAATTCTCTTTCAAGTATGGAACTATGGAGGTTAGGGCTATGTTCCCTAAAACTTCTGACGGTTTGTGGCCTGCCATTTGGATGCTTGGAGATAATTTGGCTCCCGATATGGGCAATGATGATTCCATAGACAAGCAGAAACGCAAACTTAAGAAACAAGGTTATGTTATATGGCCTAAATGCGGTGAAATAGACCTTCTGGAGATGGGAAATGCCGTAGGTATCAAAAACAATACCCAAGAGTATTACTATAACGGTGCGTGCCATTGGGGAGAGGACTTTAATGACGGCAAATATCCTAATCTTGTACTTAACAGCACTTCTGATTACAGTCTGCAAGACGGCAAGTTCCATCTTATAACCCTTGAATGGAGCAAGGATTCCATTCTTATGTATTTGGATAAAGATGTTTACCCCGATGTAAAGCCTTATTTCTCACTTTATATAGGCGGTTGCAAAAAGAAAAACACTCCTTCAAGGTATTTCAATCATCCGTTTTATTTGGTTATGAACCTGGCTGTGGGTGGTTATTTTACAGGTCTGCCTGCCCCTGAAAAATATCCGGAGGTAATTTCTCCTGATTTTGAGAACTTTAAGAAGATTACAGACTCCGCCCTTAAAAGCGGTGAGGCGAAACTGTATATTGATTATATTAGAATCTATAAATAATTGAAAATTGACAGTTGAAAGGAAATAAGCCCGTTTTTGGTGTGACAGAGTATAAATCAATACAAACTTAATAATGAATACATTATGAAACTTTCTGTAAAAGAGAAACTTGGCTATAGTCTTGGCGATACCGCCTCCCATTTTGTGTGGGATTTGGTAGGCTTTTGGCTACTGATATTCTATACCGATGTATATGGCATTACACCTGCTGTGGCTGGTGTTATTATGTTTGTGGGCAGTATTTGGGATGCAATTATGGACCCTGTAGTGGGCGTGATTTCTGACCGTACCAATACTAAGTGGGGTAAATTTCGCCCATATTTGATATTTGGTGCCATTCCTTACGCCATTTTGGCTGTATTGGCATTCACCACCCCAAATTTTGAGATGGGTGGCAAAATTGCTTACGCTGTAATAACCTGCCTGCTGCTGCGTACCGCATACGCATTTGTAAATTTACCATACTCATCACTTGGTGCCGTAATGACAAACGATACGTATGAGCGTGCAGGACTTAACACCTACAGATTCATTGCCGCATACGTAGGGCAGTTTATAGTTACAGGTCTTGCCCTTTATTTTGTTAATTTCTACGGAAATATGAATAACCCTGAACTTGCAGGTGAGGGCGTAAAGACACTTGCCACCACACCTACAACCAATATGGCATCGGGGTATCAACTTACAGTGGCTACATTTGCTGTATTAAGCCTGATTTTCTTTGCAATAGCATTCTTTACAACTAAGGAGAGAGTTGCACCGCCTGCCAAGCAGGAGAGTAACATAAAAAAGGATTTCAAATATCTGTTTAAGAACCGTGCGTGGGTCATTCTTACTATTGTAGGCATAGTTTCGTTTATTATGTTTGCAATGCAGAATGCCGCTATTGCATATTATTTCAAATATTATATCCACGATGCTGAAAATGTGCAGTTGTTTAACATTATTGGTACCGTTGCCCTTATTGTGGCATTGCCACTTTCAAAGCCACTTGCAAAGAAATTTGGCAACAAGTGGGTTTATGTAGGCAGTTCCATTTTGTCAGGCATTTTCTTCTGCCTGATTTATGTGGCTGGAGACAATCTGGTTATGGTTTATGTATTTAATATACTTGCTAAGATGTCATACGCTCCTGCTGTACCTTTGCTATGGACTATGATAGCAGATTCTGCTGATTATGGTGAATGGAAATTCAATCATCGCACCACAGGACTTTGTTTCTCTGCAGCCGTACTTGCTCAAAAATTAGGGTGGGCTATAGGTGCCGCTGCCGCAGGTTGGATTCTGACAGCATCGTTGTTTGTTCCTAATGCAGAGATTCAGTCAGAGAGTGCCATACAGGGTATCAAGTTACTTGTAAGTGTGATTCCAGGTGTGCTTTATGCATCGTGTGCTATAATTATGTGGTTCTATAATCTTGATACCAAGACCGTAGAGCAAATGAAACAAGATTTAGAGTTTAGAGTTAAAAATTGAAATTTTGGAGTAGCGAGTGTAGAAGCCAAACTTGTTTGGATTATACCGAGTCACGACAAAATTCACGAATTACGTAGTAATGAGTAAAGTTATTGATTTATACTATGGAACACCATCAGGGCTCCCGCACAAAACGCTTCCACTTGGAGGAGCGCAGCA
>JAKSNZ010000002.1 GCA_024405855.1 Paludibacteraceae bacterium | reverse complement strand
CAGTCTGTCAAAGATCTCTTTCACCACTTCCTTTCGGAAAGGGATTGCAAAGGTAGTGCAAATTTTAATACAAACAAAAAAAAATTGAACTTTTTTTCAAAAAAAGATGAAAAAAGTTGAAAATCAACTTTTACACCTTATTATATAGGACAAAAAAAATCCAAAACCGTAAAGTTTTGGATTTTCTTAGTAGTAATAAAGAACTGTTACTTACGTATTCCAAGTTCTTTAATGATGGCACGGTAACGTTCAATATCAATCTCCTTAAGATAATTGAGAAGTTGACGGCGTTTACCAACCAACATAACCAAAGCACGACGTGTGCTATAATCTTTCTGATTTGCAGCAACGTGTTCCTGCAAATGGGCAATACGGGCAGAGAATAATGCTATCTGGCTCTCTGGAGAACCAGTGTCAGTCTTGGACTTTCCGTACTTCCCGAAGATTTCTTCTTTTTGTTCTTTAGACAAATACATATAGTTTGTTTTTGAAAGTGGGTGCAAAGGTACACAAGCGAGAGCAAAAAACCAAAAAAAGTGCAAACTTTTTTTGGGAAATGTGAACATTTTGTGAATTGGGAGCGTGCTCACATATTCACAAATATGTACATATTTTGAAAAAAGCGTTCCGCTTTTTGTTTTTTGCCGAGCGTAAATTACCTTCACGAGTACCCGCAGGGTACGAGTAAAGTTACAACAAGCAGGTCAAGATTTCCAAAACCTTGACCCGCTTGATTCGTTATGTGGCTTATTTTTTATTCTGCCAAAATTGCACGCACAGACTGGCCGCCGTAGCGGTTGCTGCTGCTCACTTTCTGATCTTCTGAGCCGAAGTTCAGGCTGTAGGCGGTGCTACTGCCATTAGGAGTGGAACTCCAATAGCTGCCGCGACTGCCTAAGACCATGCCACTGTAGTAGTAGCCCACAGCGGGGAAAAATACGGAGTTGCCTGCGTAGTCATCTTTACCTGTATAGAGTCTGCCTGCAACACCATATCCGCTCTCATCTTTAGATTTCCACACTACATCACAGTTGTCTATAAGAGCCTGGAATTCAGCATCTGATGGCATACGCCAGTTACTGCCCCACAGGTTCTTGGCTGTGTCATGCTCACCGCCTTGGATATCTTCCTCACCTTTGTAATATTCAGCCTTAGGGTCTTTGTCTATTGTAGCACCCCAACAGTAGTAGCCACCGTACTCACCTACAGCGGTGGCACCTACATTATACTCTGCAAACTTAGGTCCATTCTCCCACAGTTGAACCCACTTAACCATAGTTCCGTCCTTTGTCTTAGCCTCACCTGTAGTTGGTGCCTTTGGTTCAGTAAAGCTTATACTGTCACAGTCTGCAACTGTATATTCATCTGTGGTACCATCGTTCATGTACACATAAAATTTCTCTTTTGCCATTGCACACATTGCTGTCATAAGTGCAGCAATAATTAAAACTGTCTTTTTCATAATAGTATTGTTTGTTTTGTTATTCTACACTAATTGTTACTGCCTGATTCTCCATATACACTATGTATATGCCTGTTCCGGGCACTGCAAACTGCTTGCCGCCGCATTTCTCAACATTGCTCAGTATCTTGCCACTTGGCTCACCTATGCACATAAAATGCTCCTGACCGTCAGTAAAGCGTACATTGATGATGCCGTCACTTGCAAACACATCATACCAGCCTGCCTGCTGGGTTGTCTCTATGCCTGCAGGTATTGTTGATGTTATTACTGAACTTGCACTGTTTGTAGCCCCGTTAGGTGCAGTTACTGTTACTGTATATGTGCCTGCCTCATTAACGGTTATTGATGCGGTCTCCTCTCCTGTGCTCCACTTATAGGTGACATCCTCTGTTTGAGATGTGGCTATAATGGTTATCTCAGGTGCCTCTGCTGTAAGTGTGCCTTCTGTAGGGTCAACTGTAACGTCAGGCATAACTGCAAACTTAAGCATACTGTTATCGCCCTCTGCATCGTCTCCGTTGTTGAAGTTGACTACAAATGCGGAAATTCCTTCTGCTGTTGTCTCAAATGTAAATTTCTGCACTGTTTGCAATGGGTACTGCGGATTCTCACCGGCATACGTGGCAGTAAGCACTTTGTACTGCACACTTTCACCTGCCATAACACTTACTGCTGTAAGCATAGTGGCAACAAATAGTAAAATCTTTTTCATAATTATAAAATATTTAGTTAAACTTGTTTCTCTCTATCAAGTGCAAATGTATAGCTTATTTTCTCTCATTCAAAATTGCACGCACAGAATAGCCCATGAAGCGGTAGTCGCTGTACTCGAGCTGATAGCCTGAGAGGAAGCCCAGGCCGTAGGCGTTGCTACTGCCATTAGGAGTGGAACTCCAATAGAGGCCATTACTGCCTGCGTAGAGGACTTCGCCTTTGTCGCAGTAGCCCGCAGCGGGGAAAAAGACGGAGTTTCCAGAGTAGTCTCCCTTGCCAGTATAGAGCCTACCTGCAACACCATATCCGCTCTCATCTTCAGATTTCCATGCTACATCACAGTTGGCAAGAAGAGCGTCAATGTCTGCCTTTGTAGCCATCTGCCAGTTGCTGCCCCACAGGTTTTTGGCTGTATCGTGGTCACCGCCTTGAATATCTTCCATACCATCGTAATATTCTTTATTTGGGTCTTGGTCTGTTGTCATACCCCAGCAGTAGTAGCCACCATACTCTCCTACAGCGGTAGCTCCTACATTGAATTCAGCAAACTTAGGTCCGTCAGCCCACAGCTGAATCCACTTAACCTTATTCTCAGGAACGCCAGCCTCCGCTTTAACTTCTGCATAACCTGTAGTTACTTTCTGTTCCTCTTCACCTTTAGACTCCTGCTCTACAGGGGTTTTCTTCTCACAGCCTGTCAGTGCAATCAGCACTGTAGCCATTGCTAAAATAAATTTTACTGTTTTCATAATTTATTAATATTATTAGTTATATTATCTGGTTACAAAGTTACAAACTATTTTTTATTCTGCAAAAAATCCACACCTTATTATATAGTGATAACAGAACCTGCCGCAACATCTGTAGTAACCCAAGTGTTACCGCCTATCACAGAATTTTTGCCTATGGTTATGCGGCCTAAAATTGTGGCACCAGCATAAACCACAACATTATCCTCAAGAATAGGGTGACGTGGAATACCCTTGATAGGGTTATTGTCAGCATCGGTGGGAAAACTTTTGGCACCAAGCGTAACTCCCTGATACAGTTTGACATTATTACCTATAATACAGGTTTCACCTATTACTATGCCTGTACCGTGGTCTATGGCAAAATACTTTCCTATGGTGGCACCAGGGTGAATGTCAATACCTGTTTCAGAGTGTGCCATTTCAGTTATTATTCTTGGAATCAGTATATTGGCTCCTATTTGAAGCAGACAGTGCGCTATTCTGTAGTTTACAATGGCACGTATGCCCGGATATGACAGAATTATCTCTCCAAAATTCTTTGCAGCAGGGTCTCCATTGAATATTGCCTCAACATCGGTTGTCAAAATCTCTTTTATTTCAGGCAACTTTTCTATGAACTCCGATGCCATATCTTTTGCCAATGCCTTACGCTCAGACATTTGCCTATTGTCATCTCCAAAACACATACCTGCATACAGCTGACTGCTTAATTTTGAGAACAAGCGTTCCATGTTCACTCCCAAATGATACGGTAGAGTGGCAGGATTTATTGCTGCATTATCCCCAAAAAATCCAGGGAACAACACTGAACGGCATAATTCTATTATTTCCTTTAGTTCGTCTCTTGACGGATTTGGTTCTCCGTCACAGGTGCAATGAGAAAGTTTCCCGTCCTCTTGCAGTGAAGCAAGGCATTGTACTGCCTTTTGAATTCTTGTATTGTGCTGATTCTTATTCATATTGAGTGCAAAGTTACAAATTTAAGGTGAAAAGTTAATAAATTTTTGTAACTTTGTAACTTTATTGGTTTATTTCATCTTTCATGAAAACATATAATTGGATAAACAGAATTGCCGGGTTTGCCGTTTTTGTTATTGCAATGATAACATACGCACTGACCGTGGAGCCTACGGCAAGTTTTTGGGATTGCCCTGAGTTTATAACAACTGCATTTAAGATGGAGGTGGGACATCCGCCAGGAGCACCGTTCTTTATGCTTACAGGCAAAGTGGCTTCACTATTTGCAAGTGACCCAAGTCAGGTGGCTTATACAATAAACCTGTTGAGTGCATTTTTCAGTGCCTTAACTATTCTGTTCCTGTTCTTTACAATAACGCACCTTGCAAAAAGACTTATTGTAAATGCAGGCAATGAGCCTTCAACATCTGAAATAATAGAGATAATAGGTAGCGGACTTATAGGGTCATTGGTTTATACTTTTTCTGACACTTTCTGGTTCTCTGCTGTTGAGGGAGAGGTTTACGCATATTCATCTTTCCTGACAGCCATTGTATTTTGGATTATTCTGAAATGGGAGCAAAAGGCTGACGAGCCTCACTCTGACAGATACCTTATTCTTATCTTCTATATTATGGGTATCTCTGTGGGTGTTCACTTGCTTAACCTGCTGACCATACCCGCCATTGTTCTGGTATATTATTTCAAGAAATTTGAGAATACAAACTTTAAGGGAATGTGCGTGGCTCTGTTGGTATCGTTTGCTATTTTGGCATTCATACTATACGGTCTGATACCGGGATTCATCACCCTTGCCGGAATTATAGAACTATTCTTTGTTAACACACTACATTTGCCGTTCAATTCAGGCACACTATTATATTGCATACTTGCAATAGGCTCACTTGTATGGGCTATCATTGAACTTTACAGGGAAAACAGAAACATTACAAGAATCAAGATATCGTCTCTGCTTACGGCATCGCTGCTTGGAGTTCCTTTCCTTGGCGGAAACCTGTGGGTGGGTCTTATCATAATAGCAGGCGTAATTGTCTATTTCATTGTAAAGAAGGACAATATAAGCGTAAGACTTATGAGTACAATTGTTGTGTCTATGGCTGTTATTCTTATTGGCTACAGCAGTTATGCAGTAATTGTAATTCGTTCTCTTGCAAACCCTCCAATGGACCAAAACTCTCCTGATAATGTATTTTCACTTAAGAATTACCTTAATCGTGAACAATACGGAGACCGTCCTTTGTTCTATGGCGCATACTACAGTGCTGAGCCTGAACTTGAAGTTGTAGGCGATTATTGCCGTACAAAAACAGTTGAAGGCGGCAAGACATACGGTAAAAAGGAGAAGACATCGGCCGATGAGAAAGATGAATACGTAGTTACCTCTACAAGTGTAAAGGCTGTTTACGGCAAACAGTTCAAGACACTGTTCCCACGTATGCACAGCAATCAAGGAGACCATCCTAAACTTTATGAAAGTTGGGTTAATGTTAAGGGTAAGATGGTTGATTATGATGAGTGCGGAAGAAAAACAAAGGTTAAGATTCCTACTTTTGGAGAGAATTTGGCATTCTTCTTTACATATCAGCTGAATTATATGTACTGGCGATACTTCCTTTGGAACTTTGCCGGCAGACAAAATGACATTCAGGGACATGGTGAGGTTACAAATGGTAATTGGAAGAGTGGATTTGATGCCATTGACACTGAAATGATAGGCTCTCAATATGACTTGCCTCCTATGTACAAGAACAATAAGGGAAATAACGCCTACTATCTGCTACCTCTTATTTTAGGCTTGATTGGCATTGTTTATCAGCTGTCAACAGGAAAGAAAGGCAAAGAGTCATTCTGGATTACATTTGTTCTGTTCTTTATGACCGGTATTGCCATAGTACTATACCTAAATCAAGGTCCGTCAGAACCAAGAGAGAGGGATTACGCCTATGCAGGCAGTTTTTATGCGTTTGCAATATGGGTTGGATTTGGAGTTGCAGGACTTTCCAAATTGTTAAAAGATGTTAAAATTCCTGCTATAGCGGCAGCATCGCTGGCTTTATTGGTGTCAATTCCTGCTCCTGCATTTATGGCTCATGACAACTGGGACGACCATGACCGTTCAAACCGCTACGTTGTCAGGGATTTTGGGTTGAACTACTTTAACTCTTGTGCTGATAACGCCATTATTTTTACAAACGGCGATAATGACACATTCCCACTTTGGTACACACAAGACACTGAGGCTAATCCTGTATCGCTTGATAAGAGGGTTTGCAATCTCTCATATCTACAAACAGACTGGTATATTGACCAAATGCGCCGCGATGCCTACAATTCAAAGGGTCTTCCAATTACTTGGGAAAGAAAGACTTACATTGAGGGCAAACGTGATGTCATTTACCTTTATGACATATTGGAAGGTCCTATTGACTTAAAGTGGGCTATTGACAAGTTTCTTGCAAGTGATGAGCCTGCCACTAAAACTGACCCTAACGGCAGTGGTACATACAAGGAGTTTATACCATGCAAGGTTTTCAGCGTTCCTGTAAACAAGGATAATCTTGTAAAACAAGGAGCAATTAAGCCTGGCGAGGAGGACAAACTTGCCGACACCATGATTATAGACCTTAGCAACAAGAGGTATCTGACAAAGAGCGACCTTATGGTGCTTGAAATGATTGCCAACAACAATTGGGAACGTCCTATATATTACGCAGTTACCGTTGGTTCAGACATGTATCTTGGCATGAAAAAGTATTTCCAACTTGAGGGTATGACATACAGAATTGTACCGTTCAAAGACACAAATGACATTACGGTAAACACTGACATTATGTATGACAACATGTTGAACAAGTTCCGTTTTGGCAACATTGAAGACCCTAAGGTATATCTTGATGAGAACATTCTTAGAATGTGCCTTGCACAACGTCAGATGTTCAGCAGGCTGACCGATGCTCTTGTTCAAGAAAAGGACTCGGCAAGAACAGCCAACGCACTTGCATTCTGTATGGAGCATATTCCTGGCAACACAGTAAGACACACATATACTTCCGTTGGATTTGTAGAGAATTATTACGCTATAAACATGCCTGACAAGGCAAGAGAACTTGGCAACAGCATAGCGGACGATGCAGAGCAGAATCTTATATGGCTAAGCCAATTCAAGCGTGATAAGTACGCAAGTGCCATGGAGGACATTGCCATTAATTTGGCTGCACTTCAGGAGTTGTCCATTATAACTCAGTCATACGATATGGACTCGTTTGAAAAATATTATTCCACGTTCCTGAAATACAGTTCAATGTATAAAGGGGCAAGATAAGGTATGTTTATTGAACAGGTTCCATATTTGGTAAGGCTTCTATACAGAAATGTTCTTTGGAGAAAAGACAAAAAAGAGCATTCCATATATCTGACAATAGATGACGGACCTACTGAGGAGAACACCTTGTGGATTCTTGATATGCTTGATTATTTTGATGTTAAGGCAACATTCTTTTGCATAGGCAGAAATGTGGATGAACATCCTGAACTTTACGCTGAGATAAAAAGGCGTGGGCACTCTGTAGGCTTGCACGGTTATGACCACAAAAGAGGGTTATACAAAAACACCGATGTGTTTTTCAAGGACATAGAAAAAGGGGCGGCACTTATTAAGACAAATCTTTTCAGACCACCTCACGGGCATATTACAAGAGAGCAGGCGGAAGAGTTAGGCAAACGGTACCAAATAGTTCTTTGGGACGTGCTTTCAAGAGACTATGATAATGACCTTAACGGTGAAGATGTGCTTGACATTGTAAAAAAATATGGCAGAAACGGCTCAATAGTTGTGTTCCATGATTCCATAAAGGCACAGGAGAATATGAGGTACGCACTGCCAAACGCAATAAAATATTGGAAAACACAGGGATACGAATTCAAGAGAATAGTTAATAGTTAATAAAGTAAAGGAGAACTTTCAACTCTCAATTATTATGAATATATTATTATTAGGTTCAGGCGGCAGGGAACATGCCCTTGCTTGGAAAATTGCACAAAGTAAAAAAGTTGACACACTGTTTATTGCCCCAGGAAATGCAGGAACTGCAAATGTAGGGAAAAATGTAAACATCAAGGCTGATGATTTTGAGGCGATAGGCAAGTTTGCAATAGAAAACAATGTCAAGATGGTGGTTGTAGGACCTGAAGACCCACTTGTCAAGGGAATTTATGACTACTTTAAGGACAATAAGGAATTGTGCGACATAACTGTAATAGGTCCTTCAAAATTTGGTGCGCAAATGGAGGGCAGCAAGGACTTTGCAAAACAGTTTATGATGCGTCATAATATTCCAACAGCCAAATATCTCTCTGTAAACTCATCTAATTTAGAGGAGGGCAAAGCGTTCCTCAAAAGTATGAAGGCTCCGTATGTGCTTAAGGCAGACGGACTTGCGGCAGGGAAAGGAGTTCTGATAATTGATAATCTTGATGAAGCCCTAAAGGAGTTGGATGAGATGTTGGGAGGCAAGTTTGGGGCATCAAGTGCAACCGTTGTGCTGGAAGAGTTCCTTAGCGGCATTGAATGTAGTGTATTTGTGCTGACAGATGGCAAGGATTATGCAATTCTGCCTGAAGCCAAAGACTATAAACGCATTGGTGAAGGTGACAAAGGTTTGAATACAGGGGGCATGGGTTCTGTATCGCCCGTAAGTTTTGTAACCAAAGAGTTTATGGAGAAGATTGAAAACCGCATAATAAAACCTACAATTGACGGTCTTTACACGGAGAATATTGTATATAAGGGATTTGTTTTCTTCGGGCTGATAAATGTTGACGGAGACCCGTACGTAATTGAGTATAATGCCAGAATGGGAGACCCTGAAACAGAGTCAGTTATGTTACGTCTGAAAAATGATATAGTGGAGTTGTTTGAGGCAACTGCAAACAGCACTCTGAAAAACTGCAAGATTGAAAAAGACCCAAGATATGCTGTTACCGTAATGCTTGTATCGGGCGGATACCCTGAAGCATATCAAAAAGGCAAGGTTATTTCAGGTACTGACAAGGTTACTGAAAGTGTTGTGTTCCACGCAGGTACAGCGTTAAAGGACGGTCAGACCGTTACAAGCGGCGGTAGGGTTATTGCCGTAAGTTCCTACGGTGAGAATAAGGAGTCTGCATTGAAGAAATCATTTGAAGCCGCAAAACTGATTGATTTTGAAGGCAAATATTTCAGACGCGATATAGGATTTGACCTTAATTAGATTTACCTATTTATGCACCACTCAAGGGTTGAGAACAAAAGAATTATCAGCACTGCGGCAACTGTAATAATTGCTGTTGTCATTTTGGCTGCCAAATATGTTCTGTCTCTTGACATTTATTCCCTACTTTTTACATTAATAGGTGCAACAGCAGTATCGGTGGTTTGTTTTAAGTCCGATATTGTAAAGCGGAATAATTATTCCTTGCCTTTCTTCTTTATTGCTCTTATTGGCTCCTGCATTGGCGTTGAAGGCGGTTGGTGGCAAGGCTATACGGTTGCACTCCTGATTTTTACAATATGGTCTATAGGACTTTCATTTCATAAAGAAGAGGAGCTGGTGTGGAAAATATTCACCACAATGATTCTTTTTGCTATAGCAACTTTAATTGATGGTACTGTCATTTGGATTCTGCCGTCATTTATAGTCTGCCTGATTATGTTTGAAAGGTTCACTCTTCAAAACTTAATTGCCGCATTGTTCGGGTTATGTACTGTTTATGCCTCTTTGGCATCGGTGGCTTTTATCACTGACAAATTCAATCTGCTTACAGATTATATAAACGGTATCCTGCCTTCATTTGAACTAATCAGTTTGCGTACAGTAGATTTAATAACATACATATTAACCGGCGTTTACACTCTGATTTCATTTATTGTCTTTTTATCCCGATTCAACAATAACGGCTTAAAGTTCAGAACTACGGTACTGTTCTCATTCAGTTTTCTACTGAATTTGATTCTCATTAACCTTTTTACAAAACATACTTATAATTTTGAGCCAACTGTTCTGCTAATGCTTGGAGTGCTGCTATCATGGTTTGCTGAAAATGCAAACTCCAAGTTTGAGAAGGTATTATTTTACCTTTACCTCTCTTTAATGATACTTACACAGTTATGTAAATATTTTATAATGGTAGGTTCTATTTAATAATGATATATAAAAATACTAATAAATAGAACTACCATTTGTAAAAGTGCGGAATTTTTTGTATATTTGGACTTCAAATAGTATACTATGGACGAAATTGAATCCACACTAAATTTTAATCAGGAAGTTGAATACAATGATGAGCAAGTAAAGTCTCTTGAAGGCTTGGAGCATGTCAGGCTCAGACCTGGTATGTACATAGGCAAACTTGGAGACGGAACTTACGCTGATGACGGTATCTATGTTCTTTTGAAAGAGGTTATTGATAACTCTATTGATGAATTCCGTATGAAGTACGGTAACAAAATAGAGATAAACATTAACGGAAGAACAGTTTCTGTAAGAGACTATGGTAGGGGTATTCCTCAAGGAAAACTGATTGACTGTGTTGCCAAAATGAACACAGGAGCCAAATATGACTCCGCTGTATTTAAGAAAAGCGTAGGTCTTAATGGTGTTGGTGCAAAAGCCGCAAATGCACTTTCAAGTTCATTCACAGCAATTTCATATAGAGACGGCAAGGCTAAAAAAGCCTATTTTGAGGTGGGCAAACTTGTTAAGGAGTGGGATTTGGAGGACACCGTTGAGAAGAACGGAACTTTCATAGAGTTTACTCCTGACTGTGGAGAAAAACTATTTGGCAACTATCAATACAATCATGAGATAGTTGGTGATATGCTAAGAAACTATAGTTACCTGAATCCAGGGCTGACTTTAGTTTTTAACGGAGAAAAAATACTTTCTAAAAACGGACTGCTTGACCTTTTGAATGAGCGTGTTACAGAAGAAACACTATACCCTATAGTTCATCTTAGCGGAGAGGATATAGAAGTGGCGTTCACTCACACTGACCAATATGGAGAGGAATACTACTCGTTTGTGAACGGACAGTATACAATACAAGGCGGCACACACCAAAGTGCATTCAGAGAGGCTTTTGCCCGCACCGTAAAGGAGTTCTTCAATAAAAACATGGAGTACTCAGACATTAGAAGCGGACTATGTGCAGCCATTTCAATAGGTGTTGAAGAGCCTGTATTTGAATCTCAGACTAAAATAAAATTAGGTTCAAAGGATGTTGGACCTGACGGACCTTCTATTGCCAAATTTGTATCAGACTTCCTTAAAAAGGAGTTGGACAACTACCTGCATAAGAACCCCGATGTTACAGAGATAATCAACAAAAAGATACTTGAATCAGAACGTGAAAGAAAGGCAATAGCCGGAGTTTCAAAACAAGCCAAAGAGAGGGCAAAGAAGGCAAACCTGCACAATAGCAAACTACGTGACTGCCACTACCACCTGAATGACGGCAAAGATGAAGAGAAACGCCTTGCAAGTTCCATTTTCATAACAGAGGGTGACTCTGCAAGTGGTTCAATAACAAAAAGCCGCAATGTAAACACACAAGCTGTGTTCAGTTTAAGAGGAAAACCTCTTAACAGTTACGGACTTACTAAAAAAATAGTGTATGAAAATGAGGAGTTCAACTTGCTTCAAGCGGCTCTAAACATTGAAGACGGATTGGAAGGGCTTAGATATAACAAAGTCATTATTGCCACCGATGCCGATGATGACGGTATGCACATACGCCTGCTGCTTATGAACTTCTTTTTGCAGTTCTTCCCTGATTTGGTAAAGGCAGGTCATGTGTATATATTGCAAACCCCGCTTTTCCGTGTCAGAAACAAGAATAGGAATAAGAAGGAGGTTTATTACTGCTACTCAGACGATGAGCGTATAAAAGCAATAAAAAAACTTGGAGACAATGCTGAAATAACCAGATTCAAAGGTTTAGGTGAGATTTCGTCCGATGAATTTGGCATTTTCATAGGTGATGACATAAGGCTTGACCCTGTATCAATAAAGAAAGGTGACGCAGTATCAACTCTGCTTGGATTCTATATGGGCAAGAATACGCCTGAAAGACAAAATTTTATAATCTCCAATTTGAGAATAGAGAGCGATAGTGAAGAAGAATTGTTTGGAATTTAGAAAAATTATTTGTTACTTTGTAATCAATTAATACATCAAAGATATGAAATACACAGGAATTATAATTGTACTATTAGGAGCACTTGCTCTTATTGTTCCTGCTCTTGCAGGATGTGAGTCTAATACAACACTTGTTATAGGTGGTGTTCTTTTAGTTGGCGGAGCCATTGCTCATGGCATCATCTACAAAAAAGGTATAGACAAGGATATTTCAAAATAATTTTTTTATTTTTTTGAGCAATAAAAAGAAGAGCGGACTTTTGGTCCGCTCTTCTTTTTATCCTTGTTGATATTCAAATTACTTTGCAATTGCTTGGAAAGTTTCAACTGTCCAATATTTAGCAAACTCAAGGTCAGATTTTGCTCTGCTTGCATAGTTAGAATCCATTGCAACGGCTTGTCTCAAGTTGTTGAACAAATCATTATCTTGAGCGGTACGAGCAGCGCATATTGCAAGTAGATAGTATGTTGTAGCGTCTTTCTTCTCAACACTGTTAAGAATGTTCTTTGCATTTTCATAGCTACCTACAAGAATTTGAGCAAGACCTGCATTGTTAGATTTTGTATCACCAAATGCTTCAACAGCCTTAGCATAATCACCCTCTTCAAGATAAAGAACTGCTTGACCTTCATTCAAGTTCTCAACACCGGCAGATTTGCTGAAGTATTGTTTTGCAGCCTCTGTATCGTTGTTTGTAAGAGCAATAAGACCTAAGTTGAAGTTAGCCTCAGCCTTATCTGCACCGCCGTTGTTTACAGACTGGTTCAAAGCCTCCTGAGAAGCGGCAATGTCACCCTTAGCAAGGTCAATTGCAGCCACGTTGTTGCTTGTTCTCCAATCAGATGCATTTTGTTTTGCGTTAGCCTCTGTGTACTTAGCGGCAGCCTCTTTGTTACCTGCTTGGCAAGCAAGTTTAGCGGCAAACATAAGTTCCTCAACATTCAAGCTGTCAGGCTTATTCTCAGCAAGAGCAAGAATCTCTTCATCTGTTTTACCCTTAAGTGTTACATCAAGTGTAATGTGAGAACGACGAAGTTTTGGAAGAATTTCAGATGCAAGTTCTGTATAAGCGGCAGAAAGATTCTTGATTTCCTTCTCACGTGTTTCTGTATCAGCGTAAGAAGAAAGAACACGTAGAATAAGGTCTTTATCCTTTACATTTGACTCATTAACAAGTTTCTGGAAACCTTCCCAATCCTGTGCAATGTATTGAGCATCAAGAGCGGCTTGGCTCTTTTGTTTCTTCAAGAAGCTCTCAGTGTTCTTTTGACGGTTTGCGGCAAGTTTCTCATTAAGTTCTGCACCACCATCAGGAGAAGCGGCAGATACAACTGAAACACCGTTTACAACGCGTCTGTCACAAGCGGCAGCGTCTTTCTCAGCCTTCAAAAGTGCCTTAACGTCATCGTTGTTCTTAACGTCAGCCTGTTGGATTTGGAACATAACATCAGCCTCTGTAAGTTCTTTTGTATCACGAACAAAGTTATCTTTTGCAAATGCAGGCTTTACATTAGCACCGCTTGCAAGAGTTGAAGTTGCAATACATCCTACAGCAATGTCAAGGTCAGGTATCTCAACTTCATCAGAACCTACAACAGCCTTAAATCTCAATGTAAGAACTGAGTTTGCCATTTCAGGAACATAATCAAATGAGAAGTTCATAGAACCTTCACCACCAGCCTTATATTGGATGGTCTCATCATTACCTTTAACCTTCTCTCCTTGATAAGATACAGTTGTGCCAACTGCCTCACCGCCCTCATATCTAAGGACAGGAGTAATGTCAATAACTGCCTTCTTAACAAAATACTTCTCAGGGAATTTAGCGGCAATTGTGCCCTCTACCTTACCTGCTTTAACCTCTAGTGGATTAGGGTTGACATTGAAATACTCTGGTTGCATGTCACCCAACTTGGCGCAAGATGCAAGCATTGTAACAAGCACCACGCCTAAACCTAAACGAAAAACATTCTTTTTCATATTAATAAAATTAGTTGTTAATAAATTGTCTTCTATACATTTAACGCACAAAGATAAAAATTTTTATTATAAAAAACCATATTTTTTCTCTTTTTTTTACTTAAAATCCAAAAAATGTGCATTTTAAGTGCTACTTTTGCAAAACAAATGATACAATCTCATTGCAAATACCCATTAGTAACAAGATATGTCAATGCACTTAAGGTGTTGGCATCGTATGTTTTATCCACTACTACAGAGAAATCATACACATTGGGGCTGCCTGTTTCAGCATCGGTGGAACCTGCAAACTTCTGCAACTTAAATTGTACCCAATGCCCCACAGGTCTTGGTCTTATAAAAAAGAGACCTACAACTATGGATTTAGATAAATTCAAATCTGTTATTGATGCTCTAAGCCCTGAACTTATGTGGCTCAACCTATATTTTCAGGGAGAACCTTTTCTAAACAAGCATCTGCCTGAAATGGTGAAATATGCCAATGCACATCACATAAAAACATCAATTTCAACAAACGGTCATTTTCTTTCTAAAGAGACTGCCACCGCACTAAAGAATGCAGGGCTTGACCATTTAATAATCAGTCTTGACGGTGCAACGGAAGAGAGTTATGTAAAATATAGGCAAGGAGGCAATTTTAATAAGGTTATTGAAGGTATTGAAAATGCTGTGCAGGCTGGATTGAATGTTGAATTGCAATGTCTGCTGCTGAGTTCCACTGAAAATGAGACTGTTCAAGTAAAACAATTAGGAAAGAGACTTGGAGTAGGCAAAATCACATTCAAAACCGCTCAATTCTATACTAAAGATTCTCTTATGCCCCAAAACAATGCCTACAGCCGATACAGGAAAGGTTCTCTGACATTAAAGAAAAAACTACACAACAGGTGCTGGAGAATAATCAGCGGTGTAGTCATAACCACAGACGGAGAGGTTCTGCCATGCTGCTTTGACAAGGACTGCACTTATAGTTACGGTAATATTTTCAAGGCAGAGATAAACAAAGATGCCCTTTGTAAAATATTGACTTCACAAAAGGCATCAGATTTCAAAAATAAGGTGTTTTCTAACAGAAAGAGCATTGAAATATGCACTAACTGTACGGAATAATCAGCGTTTTACAACCTTGAAATTCTTGGAAACACCGTTTGACTTTACGTTTACATAATAGTGTCCGATAGGCATACCTGACATATCAACCTCATCACTATTGAATGAAGTTGCCCTTACGCTGCCAATTGCGTCATACACAATAATGCTTTCAACAGGGTTAACTGAATACGCATGAATAGTGTTTTCAACAATTGTAGGATATACCATTATGAGGTCTTCTGCATCCTGAGTCTCCTCAGCCTCAACCGGAGCATCAATCTTTAATGTTGAATAGACTAACATTTCACCTGGTTCCAAAGTCACTTTCTGCGTTTTGTCTTCTACTGTAAATTCTGTACCTTTCATATAATCATACCATGTTCCTGTTACAGGGAAAACTGCTGATGCTGTCAATGTATTGGTAGCATTGAAGTTTGCCAATATGATGACATAATTATAGCCTCCACTCTCATTCTGTGTCTTAGACACTATTTTTCTTACTGTAGAAACACTTGCAGAACCGCTGTTTGCCACCGTAACCACATTTGACCTGAACAGTTCAGGATGTTTTGTTCTTAATTGAATGATTTTACTGCTTTCTGAATAGGCATGACACCTGTTCCCGTCAACATCATACTTCAAAGCCTTATAACCTGTACTCCAAGGAACCGGCTTCCTCTCAATATTTGAACCGCCGTACTCCAAATTTATATCATATCCCATTTCATCAAACTGCCATATCATTTTTGGTCCTGGAATAAGGGTTGCAAACGCTATATATTCAGGAACTCTTGCAATTCTTGCAGCCTCATTTTTCTTTAAATCACCGGCACCATATTGTTTTACTCTATAGAAATTACGCTCTTCATCGTGGCTTGAAGCGTAACCTACCCATCCATTATCAAACATACCTCCCTTGCCGTTAGAGTCAACAAAGTTACTGCCACTGGCATAACCCTCAGCCGCCTGTCCAAAATTATAATTCATATTACGCCAAGGCAGGGCTCCAGCATTAGACATGGCACTTTCCTCTTGATAATCAACAAAATACTCTAAAATATAATAGGCATTAGGATTAGCTTCCCAAGCGGCATTGCCGTAGTCCAAAAGAATGTTCATTCTTGTAGGGTCTACAGCAGTCAAGGCATCATTAGTGGTGGTTTTCTTTTGTGTAAAGCCCTTTGCAAGGTCCATTCTAAAACCGTCAACTTTATATTCATTCAGCCAATACTGAAGGCAACGTCTAAAGTATTGTCTTGTGCCGTCATACTCATGATTCAAATCCTGTTCAACACTCCACATGTGCTTGGCATCTCTATTTACCCAAGGATTATCAGCTTTAGCCTTTCCTGCCTTTGAATCCCAACCAAGTTTTGCCCAAGTGTTATTCATATTGACATGATTAAATGCCACATCTAAGATAACAGCAATTCCTCTACCATGACATTCATCAACAAACTCCTTAAACAGATTTTTAGTGGCATACGCCTTATCTAACGCATAATAGAACACTGGATTATAACCCCAACTCTCATTTGAGTCAAACTCCATAATTGGCATAAGTTCTATTGCATTTACTCCAAGATGCTCAATATAATCCAACTTCTCCATCAACTCAGCCAATGAACCTACTGTAGTACCAGGTGCAGTGCCTTGAGGAGTCTTACTTCTTGTAGCAAAATCTCTTAGACAAACCTCATAAATAACAAGGTCCTGTTTCAAAGGTGCCTGCCAAGTTTCATTATTTTGCCATTTATAAGGATTTGGGTCTGAATGCCTTAGTACACTTATATACCCTGAAACACCCATTCTTGTACGGATAATATTTTTTAGGTCTTCATCCAACCTGTCTAATATCTTTGAATCATTTCTAGTATCAAGATACCACTCTGCATACGGGTCAGGGATTTTTGTAGTACCATCAACCCTATACATAAAGGCATAATACTTTGTTGTGTCAGGCTTACCTGTCTCTTCATCAATAGGCAGAGTGAACTCCGACCAGAAGAATATGGAATCCTTATACATTTTGTATTCATCAGATGCCTCCCATGAATTAAAATCACCTAATACTGTTGCAGACATAGTTTGAGGAGCCCTTAATACCAATCCCACTTTTCCTCCTGGCAAGTAATTAATTCCCTCATTCAGATATGAAGGCATAGGTTTGATTTCAGGCATGTCAGATGTAGGCTCCTTAATGTTAAATCTAAGAGAATCAACAACAACTTTTTCCTCTTGATATAACTTAAGCTCCATTTTATATGTTCCAATCCTTGTTATTGCTGAATCAAACGCAATTTCAGTGGCATTTTCCGCTTTGTAACGCACCGTATCTTTTCTTACGGTGTGGATTAAATCCAACACTAAAGAGTCCACCTCTCCTATTGTTGACACCGCTTTGTAGTTATATTTGACTGACTCATCTACAATGACATTCTCTCCTGCCTTTGGCGATACTATATAGCCGTCCTTTGTAAGTGTATAATAAAAAGGTTCTGTAAAGACTTTTCTGTCCTTAGTCTTAAACATAAACATAAGTTTAAGAACCTTTGTTGTGTTGGATATTCCATAGTACTTGTTTATACCTCCTGTTATTGTCAGCTCCCACTTGTCCTCACTTCCCTCTACTTTAGTCAATTTATATTTTGATGCTGTTGATGTCCATACGGATAGGTTTTTCAGGTCATAGTCATCAACACTTTTTGTTGTCACAAGTCCGGTATAAACCTCACAAGTTGATTGCCCAACCATTTTGCCACTACCTTTTGTAGCGTCAAAAATAATCTTAAATTCAGTGGTTTGGTCACCTATCCTTATAATTTCAGGAACAGATGATATCTGAGCATTCAACGCTGTTAAAGAAAACACACTGGCTAATAGGATAAATAGTTTCTTCATATTTTATAATTTAATAGTTGCAAATTGAGTTGCAAGTTACGCCTCTGCAGCCTTAACCTGTTTCTTCTTTGCAGCATCAAATGAGATTGGAACCGCAATAAACAATGTTGAAACTGTACCGGCAATTACACCTATCATAAGAGCAAACACAAATCCACGGATTGTTTCGCCGCCCAATAGGAATATTACAAGCAATACAACAAATGTTGAGAATGATGTTGAGAACGTACGCATCAAGGTAGCGTTAATTGCATCATTTATTGTTGATTTGGAATCTCTTGTAGGATATAATGTCCTAAGTTCACGTACACGGTCAAACACAACCACAGTATCGTTGATTGAATAACCTATGATTGTAAGGATAGCCGCAATAAATGATTGGTCAACCTCCATTGAGAATGGCATAATTGAATAGAACAATGAGTACATACCCATAATTATCAATGTGTCATGAGCAAGAGCCACAACAGCACCCAAACTGTATGATACGTTACGGAAACGAATCAATATATATAGGAATATGCCTATCAATGAGAACAACACTGCAAGCACTGCATCACGCTTAATGTCATCAGCAATTGCAGGACCAACCTTCTGTGAACTCTGAACACCAAGATTTGAAACATTAGCCTCAGTTGAAAGAGAAGGAACGCCGTCTGTTACAATATAGCCTTTAAGGAACATCTCCTTATCTACAGCATCGTTGGCAATAAGCGGTTTCAGACTTTCAAACAGGATATCCTCAATCTCATCATCTACAGATTTGTCATTTGAAGCAATCTTATAGTTGGTTGAGATTCTAACCTGATTCTCCTCTCCAATGGTTATTACAGATATTGAAGCATCGCCAAGGTTTGGTGAAAGCAATGATTCAACATTGTCAGTATTGACCTTCTGTTCAAATCTGACTACATAGTTTCTACCACCTGTAAAGTCTATACCTGTGTTAAGTCCACGGAAGCAAAGGGAAATAACGCCTATCAGCACTATTGCTGAAACAACTATATAACCAATCTTTCTGATTCCAATCCAATCAACCTTAACATTTTCAAGAAGTCCGTCAGAAACCTTTGTAACAAAGGAGTATTTTGAAGCCTTACCACTCTCAGCCATTGAACTCCAAATAAGACGGGTAATAAATACGGCTGTAAAGAATGAGGTTATGATACCAATTATAAGTGTGGTTGCAAAACCCTTGATAGGACCTGTACCAAACATAAACAGAATAATACCTGTAAGAATTGTTGTAACGTTACTGTCAACAATGGCACTAAGTGCATTCTTATAACCCTCATTAACCGCAGTCTTGTGCTGTTTTCCAGCCCTTAACTCCTCTTTTATACGCTCATAGATAAGCACGTTAGCATCAACCGCCATACCCATTGTAAGCACGATACCTGCAATACCAGGAAGTGTAAGAACCGCTTTGAATGAAGCAAGGATACCTACAAGGAAGAATACGTTTATAAGTAGTGCGGCATCAACAATAAGTCCAGGTATGCCACCATACATAACAATCATGTAAATCATTACTACAATGAATGCAATGACAAATGACCACATACCTTGTGTAACTGCCTCATGTCCAAGTGACGGACCAACAACGTCCTCTTGAATTATACGTGAAGGAGCAGGCATCTTACCTGATTTAAGCACATTTGCAAGGTCTTTTGCCTCTTCCGGAGTAAAGTTTCCTGAAATTTCTGAGCGACCGCCTGTAATTTCACAATTTACATTTGGGAATGAATATACCATATTGTCAAGAACAATGGCAATGCTTCTGCCAACATTCTCCTTTGTAAGACGAGCCCATGTCTTTGCACCTTCAGGATTCATTGTCATGCTTACTGTACAAGCGGCTGTAAACTGACTTAACTCATCTTTTGCATCTGTAATAACATTACCGCCAAGAGGTGCCTTACCGTCACGGCTGGTAACCTTAATTGCAACAAGTTCATAATAAAGACCTTTCTTGTCAACAGGCTTAACTGTCCAACGGAAAGCAAGGTCACGAGGCAGAACCTCCTTAACCTGACGTAGATTCAGGTATTTTTGAATAGTTGCTGTATCTCTGATACTTGCAATACCAATTGCAGGCGTTGGAGACAACTGACCGTTATATTGGCTCAATTGTAGAATGCTGAACAATGGGTTCTCCTTAGCAAATTCAGCCATAAACTTAACTGAATCCTGTGCTGCAGTTGATGTGTTTGCAAGTTTTGCCATAAGAGAATCACCCTCTACAGCAATCTCATCCTTAACCTCTACAGCCTCTTCTACAACTGCCTTTGTAGTGTCAGTAGCGGCAAGATAATCTCTGACTGCGGCATTTGCAGCCTCAAGTTGAGGATAAATTTCAGTTAAGTTGTATGTCTCCCAAAATTCCAACGATGCACTTCCTTGCAATAGTTTACGTACACGCTCAGGTTCCTTTACGCCAGGAAGTTCAATAAGTATACGTCCGTTTGTTTCAAGACGCTGGATATTTGGTTGTACAACACCAAAACGGTCAATACGGGTACGCAGCACATTGAATGAGTTATCAACTGTTGCATTAACCTCTTCACGCAGAACATTGATAACCTCTTCATTTGTACTCTTCAAAGATACTTTGTCCTTTAAGTCAAATGTTGAGAAAATTACACTTAGACGAGCGTTAGGGTCAATCCCTTCATACGCCTCCTTAAACAAGTCAATGAAATCCTTTTGGCTTTCAACTTGTTTGTCAAGTGCAATCTGCATTGCGTTATTGAACTGTTCATCCTTAGAGTTACCTGAAAGGGTACGGACTATATCAGGAACAGACACTTCCAAAATAACATTCATACCACCCTTAAGGTCAAGACCTAAGTTCAACTCATTCTCACGGCACTCCTTAAGAGTGTAACCAAGCCACACTTTTTCTGTAGCCATTGAATCAAGATAGTGCATCTCAGCAACCTTATCTCCACCTGAAACCTCTACAGCCTTTTTATTGTAGTGAGAAGTTACAAAATTGAACGATAGGTAGAAGATACAAACCAATGCCATTGCGTATGCTATGGCTCTAACAAATCCTTTGTTTTGCATATTGTGTAAAAATTTGGTGCAAATTTATAATATTTTTCTGTTTTATCAAAATTTACGTTAAATAATAAGCATTGCATCGCCGTAAATTCCAAAACGATACTTCTCCTTAATTGCTTCCTGATACCCTTCCATAACAAATTCATATCCGCCAAATGCGGCAGCCATCATAAGTAATTGAGACTTTGAACCATACAGATTGGCTATCATTGCTGATGCAACAGAGAAATCATAAGGAGGGAAAATGAACTTGTTTGTCCATCCGTCATACGGCTTGATTTTACCGTCAGTACATACTGCGGTTTCAAGTGCACGCATTACGGTAGTTCCCACTGCACAAATCTTATGACCGTTCTCCTGTGCTACATTTACATCCTTTACAACATTTTCATTTACAATAACACGCTCAGAATCCATCTTATACTTTGTCAAATCCTCAACATCTATCATTGCAAAATTGCCCAAGCCTGCATGAAGAGTAAGATAAGTTGGATTTATTCCTTTTATCTGCATACGGAGCATCAGTTCCCTGCTGAAATGAAGGCTGGCGGCAGGAGCGACCACAGCCCCCTCATTTTTTGCAAATATGGTCTGATAGTCCTCCAAATCCTCAGGTTCAACATCACGTAGTTTCAAAAACTCATCTGGCAGAGGCGCTCTTCCAAGTTCAAAAAGGTCTTTCTTGAAACTTTCATGAGTTCCGTCATAAAGGAAACGGAGAATACGCCCACGCGATGTGGTATTGTCAATAACCTCAGCAACCATTGAGTTGTCCTCTCCAAAATAGAGTTTATTGCCAATCCTTATTTTTCTGGCAGGGTCAACAAGCACATCCCAAACACGCAGTTCAGGATTCAACTCACGTAACAGAAAAACCTGAATATAGGCATTGGTCTTCTCCTTGTTACCGCAAAGGCGTGCCGGAAACACTTTAGTGTCATTGAACACAAAAATGTCTCCATCAGAAAAATAATCTATCACATTTTTGAACTGCTTATGTTCAATAGTGCCTTTCTTTCTGTCAAGCACCATAAGTCTGGCTTCATCTCTGTGATTAACCGGATGCAACGCAACCTGCTCCTCCGGAATCTTAAGTGAAAATTGTGAAAGTTTTGTCATATAATTTTTTTACTGGTTTGTTCCTGTTTTGTCTTGTCATGGAGCAGAAGGTCTTCATCACTCTGACCTAACATCTCCTTAAACTGTTTGAAAGTGATACACTTATCAATAGTGATATTACCCACCGCAGTACGCCTTAATTCTGTAAGATACGCCCCGCTGTCAAGTGCCTTGCCAATGTCACGGGCAAGAGCCCTTATATATGTACCTTTACTGCAAACAACCCTTATCTTTATGTAAGGCATTGAATAGTCAAGCAACTCAATCCTCTCAATTGTAATGGTTTTAGGCTTTATTTCAACATCCTCTCCCGTTCTTGCATATTTATAAGCCCTACGACCGTCAACCTTAACCGCTGAAAATAGTGGCGGCACCTGTTGCTGTTCCCCCTCAAAACCTTTTAACACATTTTCAACCAACTCTTTTGTAATATGCTCTGTAGGGAATGTCTCCGATACAGGATGTTCCATATCAAATGATGGCGTAACCGCACCTAAACAAAGCGTTGCCACATACTCTTTTGTTCCCGCCTGCAATTCATCAATACGCTTTGTAGCCTTTCCTGTGCATATTATCATCACCCCTGTTGCCAATGGGTCTAATGTTCCTGCATGCCCCACCTTAACCTTTTTTGTTCCGGTAAACCTTGAAACAGCCCATCTTACTCGCCCCACAAGTGTAAATGAAGTCCAATACAGAGGCTTGTCAATACACAATATTTCTCCTTCAATAAAGTTGACCATTGGCCCTTTTTAATACATTATTGCAAAGCAACCAACTACAGCACAGTATATTGCAAACCATATAAGTTTGCCCTTCTTTACAATTTCAAGCATGAACTTGCATGCAAGGCACCCCGATACAAACGCCGCCAAAAATCCTATCAATAGCGATGTCCATGGCATTGCAATGTCAAAACCGCCATTGACAGCACCTTTTACACATTCAAGTAACGCCTCTCCTAAAATAGGTATAATGACCATTAGGAAAGAGAACTGTGCAACCTTCTCCTTTTTGTCACCAAGCAAAATTCCTGTTGCAATAGTACTGCCTGAACGGGAAAGACCTGGAAGCACGGCAACCGCCTGTGCTATACCTATAATGAACGCATCGGAGTAGGAAATATTCTCTTTCTGACGAGGCTTTGCAAAATATGAAAACGTTAAAAGTGCGGCGGTAACAAGAAGACATATACCTACAACAAGCAGTCCTGAACCAAAAATCTCTTCAACATAGTCCTTGAAAAACATACCTACAATAAACACAGGTATCATTGATACAAAAATCTTTGCCACATAATGCTTTTCATCATTCCACTCTGAAACACGCCACCCTGTAGTTGTAAAGAAGCCCTTGAACAAGGAAGCAATCTCTTTCCAAAGGACAACTATTGTACTGAGTACAGTGGCAACATGAAGCACCACATCAAACATCAGGTTATCAGCACCTGACATACTGCCAAACAAGGTTTGTGCAATGGTCAGATGACCGCTGCTACTGACAGGCAGGTACTCTGTAAGTCCTTGAATAAGACCTAATATCAATGCTTGGATTTCTTCCGCCATAGTATTGCAAAAATTACTGAAATAAAACCTATGAAAGTTATTACAGGCCCAACGGTTATTCTTCTGAATGAGAATATGTCAGGCTCAAAATTAGCCTCACTGTCAGGTCCTATGTACATGATAGTCAAGCCTATTACAATTATTACAAGGCTTGCGGCAATAAGGTAGAGGTTCAAACGTGGCAACCTTAAATCATTCATAATCAGTGGAATATATTAGATGTAATACATATCGTCAACCTTAAGCTTAAGGTATCTTGTTACTGACAGATATGTGGCTATTAATGTTATTATTATACCTGAAAGAATCATTATAAAGAATGACCAAAGTAGCGTATGCAGCATTTCAGTGGTCATAAATGTTGTTATTTCAGACTGAGCCCAGAAAATAAGACCTGTAAGCATACCCATTGCAATAATGGCTGATACAAATCCTGTGGCGGCACCTTGTACAAGGAACGGACGGCGTATGAATGAGCCTGTGGCACCTACAAGTTTCATTGTATGTATAAGGAAACGCTTTGCATATACCGTAAGACGTACTGTATTGCTTATTAATGCGTACGATATAAGAATCAGCAGAATTGCAAACACAGACAAGACGGCTGACACTCTTTGCACGTTTTTATTGACTGCATCAACAAGAACCTCTTGATAAATTACGTCCTTAACCTCCGGCATACGGCGTAAGCCCGCCTCAATTTGAGCAATGCTGTCAGCATTTGCATAATCAGCATGAAGTTTCATCTCTATTGAACCAAGCAAAGGATTGAATCCAAGAAACTCAACAGGGTCTTGTCCAAGTTCCTCTGCAAGTTCTTTGGCTGCTCTGTCCTTGTCAATGTATTCTGTTGATTTACAATACGGTTCCGCATCTATTGTCTTTTGCAGCTTTTGGACATCGGCGTTCTTTAAGTCATCCTTAAGAACAACAGACATTGTAATGTTCTCCCTTACCGCCACAGACAAGTCACTTGAAAGAAGCAAAAGTGCGGTGGTTATTCCAATAAGGAAAATCACAAGTGAAATACTAATGACTGATGTCACTCTTGAATTAATTATGTGAGATGATTTTTCTGCCATATCAGTTAGTTTTATTTTTCTTCTTTTTTTGCGACACAAAGATAATACCACAAAAAGCCAAAGTCAAGAGAATTGAAGAAATAATTGCAATTATTTTTCCATTTCTGTATGAGGACGGCTCAAAACGGAAGGTTATTGTATAATTTCCGGCTTCAAGATTCATTGCCCGTAGCAGATAATCCGCTCTGAAGAAAGGAACCTCCTTATTATTTATATATGCATTCCAACCTGTGTAGTAGAACACCTCTGAGAATACGGCAAGTTGCGGTTTTTCTGATGAGAATGAATACTCAAGACAATTTGGCTTATATGAAATAAGTTGAATGTCAGCACCTTGTGTATCAAACGCCGATGCCTTGACATTGTCCTCAAGTGCCTTGTCAACTACAAGAGTTGAACGTAAATCAACATTGTCAAGCAAATCAATCTCTTCATCAGGTGTAGCCACTATTCTTACACTGTCAACCAGCCAAGCATTGCCGTATGCGTATTTGTTAAGCAGTGGCAACGATGCGCCCGATATGATTATGTATTTGGTATTCATCATATTAAGAATTGGAGTGCCTGCAAAAACATTATTCAGCTCCTCCTCTGATGTAACTTTTCTTAGATTTTCACTTAAACGTTGCAGTTCAGGTGCAAGTTGCAAATCTATAAGTTCCTGATATCTACGCAGTTTAACGGCACTATATCCACCCACATCCTTATGGAAATATGCAGGTTTTGAGCTGTTGAATATATCAACTGTCATATCAAGCACTCTGTAACTAAGTGTTTTGTCCGTTAAAATATATCTGTCTGCAAATGACGGTGAAAACGGAGTTTCCGTATCCTTTGACTCCACAAAATTGCTTGAATTAAGGTATCGGTGTGCCACAGGAACCATATCGGCGGCAAACAATACAAACATTACCACTATGGCAGTCATATCCTTCAACTTGCCCTTACCATAAACAAACAGTGTGGCAAATGCCAATGCTATGAAAATAAATGAGCGTAACGCATCAGAGCGGAGCAATGACATGCGGTCTTCAGGCAATGTATCTTTTAGAAATGAGTAACTGCCTGTAAACATTGCATCTTGCTCCGATACAAAATCTCCTGCAATTGACGGTATTATTGCAAACAACAGACAAATGCCACCCGTAATGCCTGAGGCTATGTACAATGCCCTCATTTTTCTGTTTTTATCAGATTCAGGGTTCATGAACTCCTTTAGGGCAAGCATTGCAAGAATACACATGGCAAGGCAGGTTATTGTAAGAGTCATGGATACTGTACGGAACTTATTGTACATAGGAACATAATCAATAAAGAAGTCTGTAAGCGGCATAAAGTTTCTGCCCCAAGAAAGTAGCAATCCTAATAATGTTGCCGCCAAAAGCCACCATTTATGCCTTGCAGGCACAATAATCAAGCCCAAGACAAACAACATACAAATTATGGCTCCCACATAAACAGGACCTGCCGTAAAGGGCTGCGTTCCCCAATACAGAGGCAAATTGAATGTGTACATAAATTCAGCAAGATTTCTTGGACGGAAAGAGTCAGGGTTACGTTGCATAGCGTTGTCAATACGCTCCTTTTGTGTATCGGTAAGTTCTGTGGCTGATTTGCTTAAGCCAGACAATTCTCCTATGACCTCAGCGGTTTTGGAATCCTGCGTTAATTTACCTGCAGAAGAACCTCCCTTAAAATCAGGGATAAGCAGTGTAAACGATTCATCAATGCCATAACTCCATGCGGTTATATAATCTTTGTCAAGTCCGTGAGCCTCAGCACCTTTTGATGTAAGACCGTTACTATCGCCACGCATCGTGGCTTTTACATACTCTTGTGTGGTAAGTATTCTGGTGGCATTAAGTCCAACCGATAACACAGCACCCGCAATGAGTAATGCAAGTGTCTTGGCAAATTCAGGCAGTGTCTTCTCCTTTATGGCAAAAACCAATTCAGACACGCCAAAACATATTACAATGAACAGTGTATAGTAAATTATCTGCACATGGTTTGCATATAACCCCAATCCTAAGAAGAGTGCCAACAGCAATGTTCCCAAAATTCTGTTTCTCCACGTTCTATCCTTAAAGGCATAATAGATGGAGGCAATGATTGGTGCCATATACGCTATTGCAACCGCCTTGGTATTGTGTCCTGCCACTATAATAATAAGGTTATATGACCCAAACGCAAATGCTACTGCTCCGCCTATTGACAGATACGGATTCACTCCAAACAACACTAAAAGTATATAGAACCCAACAAGATACAGAAACACCCTATATGTAGGACCAGGCAAAACCCTAAGGCATGTATCAATATATTTTACAAGCGATGCCGGCTCTGACATGGAAATCTGATATGTAGGCATACCTCCAAACATTGAGCCTGTCCATAGAGTCTGCTCATCATGAGTTTTGTTAAACTCCACAGCCTCATGGCTCATTCCTACATAACTTTGAGTATCGGACCCAAAAATTGTCTTTCCTTGCAATGCAGGATAGAGATATGAGAACGTGAGAACAAGGAAAACCACTAAGGCAATGATGTGGGGAAGATATTTATTCATAGTGAATAGTGAATAGTTTTGGTTGCGAAGTTACTCTTTTTTTTTGAAATGTAAAAATGATAAAAATAATTTGTAACTTTGCAGCGCATTTGATGCATCGGGGTTTAGCGCAGTTGGTAGCGCGCTACGTTCGGGACGTAGAGGTCGCAAGTTCGAATCTTGTAACCCCGACAAGAGAGAAAACAAAAAAAGTCTGCATTGCAGACTTTTTTTACGCTTTGACTTGCGTTAAATGCTTGCATTTATAAGCAAGGAAAAGCATAAAAAAGCCATACGCCCAAAGGCGTATGGTTTTTGTTTTCTCTCTTTAGCCAACCTGCGGAGCATGTCAAGATCACGGAGCCGTCAGGCGACGTAATCTTGTTCCAGCCCACGGCAGTGGGTCAAGTTCACGGAGTGAAACGACGTAATCTTGTTTCTACCTCTTCCCCTTGAATATCAGCAGTCTGAGTGAACCTACGTAGTTAAAGTAGTTTATAATCCAGTCAAAGAGAACAATAATCTTATTCTTTACACCCAATATGGAGCGCAAGTGAATGACCATCCACATACCCCATGCAATAAAGCCGCTGAAGTGCATTCCTGCAATGTCAGCCACTGCCTTGTTTCTTCCAATGGTTGCCATTGAGCCTAAGTTAACATATTTGAATGTGTTTCTCTCCTTACCTTTAGCCACTGCATTCAGATTCTTGGCAATAAGTTTTGCCTGCTGCATTGCAACTTGAGCCATTTGCGGATGTCCGTTTGGATAGGCATCTTCAGTGGTAACGGCAATATCGCCGGCGGCAAATACAGAATCCATACCTTCAACCTCCATATATTGGTTGCATATAATTCTACCGCCCTTGCCTATGCTTGTTTCCGGCACACCGTCCATTGTTACGGCAATAACACCGCTGACCCATATCAGAATCCTTGCCTTTATGGTGGAGCCGTCGTCCATAATTACGCTGTGTGTCTTTTCATCATAATCAACCACACGCTTGCCTGCAATTATCTCCACTCCCATCTTTTCCAAATCCCTGCGTGCACATTTAGATGCCTGTTCTGACATCGATGCCAAAATAGAGGAACTGATTAAGTAAATATGGATTTTTTCAATATCAATGGTCTTGAAGTTCTTTGGAAGTACGTATCGGCGCATTTCAGTAAGAAGACCTGATATCTCTACACCTGTGGCACCACCGCCTACAACCACAAAATTATAATAACTTTCCTTATTTTCTTCCGATGCTGTAAGAGACGCCTCAATGTTCTCAATCATTCTGTTTCTGATGAGTATTGACTCCTCAACACTCTTCATAGGAAGACCTACCTTTTCTATGTTTTTATTTCCACGGAAATTGGTTGTGGCACCTGCACATATAACAAGGTAGTCATAACTTAAGGAGCCTAAAGCGGTTTTAATTGTCTTTTTTTCAGAATCAACACTCAGCACTTTTGTCAAGCGGAAATGAAAATCATTCTTCTTATGGAAAAGCCTTCTGAATGGGAAACATATAGAGGCAGCCTCCAAACCCGATGAGGTTACCTGGTATATAAGCGGTTGAAACTGATGGTAGTTGTTCTGGTCTATCAGAACAGTTTGGTACAGATTACCGTCAATGTTGTTTATAAAGGTGATGCCGGCAAAACCGCCGCCAATGACCACCACTCTCTTTTTGTCTGTTTCAGGAATTGAAAGGTTCATAAGTAGATATGTATTTTATTATTATTAATTTCTATCTGACAATGCAAAATTACAAAAAAAATATTAAATTTGCACCATGATTTACGGGGGTTTAGCTCATCTGGTAGAGCATTTGGTTCGCAATCAAAAGGTAGTGGGTTCGAGTCCCATAACCTCCACCCTGTGCGGGATGTAGCTCAGCCCGGTTAGAGTACGCGTCTGGGGGGCGCGTGGTCGCTGGTTCGAATCCAGTCATCCCGACAAAACAAAAAGAGTTTCCACGAAAGGTGGAAACTCTATTATTTTTATGAACATACGTCAAGTGCTTGCACTTGTAAGTATGCGAATGAAAATAATAGTAGATTACTGAGCGTAGCGAGGTAATCTTTTTGTTTTACAGCCTACCCACGGTAGTGTGTCTGGATCACGGAGCGAATGCGACGTAATCCAGTCTATTTTATCTTGTTAGTAGCGTTATTCCCAACCATCAAATATATCTTCTCCGTAGAAGTTGTTTTCTTCTTTGGAGTGGATTGGGTACCAAATTTGAGCGAAGAAAGGATTGTTTTTTGCTATTTTATCATAATCCCATGGTGCAGGCGTGCATTCAGGACACCAATGACCACCTAAAAGCACCAATGCAGGAGAAGCCTCAAATATGTGACCCTCTGCACATTGCCACTTAAGTTTGGTAGCCATATCTCCTTTGACCATAGTTTTAGAGAGACATTTACCGCCACGGAAAGCGGCAGCCTCCTGCATATCCTTTATGTCAAGTTCTGAAACAGGTTTTGTTTCATCATAGCCATGCCTAATATCAACCAACGGAGTTTCTGACGGACGGCTTAAATCCTGCTCTTTCCAAGGCTTGATAGCCTTGTAAGCCTCTAACGAACCATAATATGCTGAAATTCTCTGTTGCTCATTATTCTTTATCCAATACTGAGTACCCCATTTCTTCTTGTATGCCATAGGAAGCATTGCCCACTTAATAATGAACGCAGGGCATATCTTTGCAAGGCTATAGAACCAAGGCAACTGCTTTCCCATTTGCTTAAAGTACTCATCAACAGGAATATTTGCACGGAAATGCAGGTAATTCTCCAACTTATCACTGTCTAAGTACCACTGTCCGTGGAAATTACGGAGAACAAACCACTCAGGATTAAATATTTTTTGTGGATTAGGACAAGATATGGTTGATAGCAACTTGCATTCAAACTCATAGTTTGTAAGCCTATACTCCTTACCTGAACCTATATTATAAAAGTTATTCCAAAACTCCGCTGGCACATTATCCTCCACAACATTTGCAAGCAGTCTGCCTGAATCTTCAACGGTAGCCCACTCAAGCACGCCACGTAGTGGCACATGGAACATAATTGGGTCATAGTGGCTTAGAATTCCTGGATGCAGAATACCTGACTGACGCAAACTAACCCAATTCTTTATGCCTGACTCCACAATAGCCTTCTCCGCTCTTGTTTTTGATATGGCATAATGGTCATACACGCTTATGCAGATAGGGTCTCCTGTTCTGCCCCAATGTATAGGTTCATTACGGTCAGATGTTTGAGCCACAGTACCTATATAAACCACCTTTATTTCATCTTTATTAGGCTGTGCAAGAACTGCTTTTGCAATATTCTCTGCCGCTCCTACATTGGTTTTTATTGTTCTTTTTGGAAAATAATCAGCAGCCGGCGATACCATGCCTCCCACATGCAACACATAATCCGCACCTGTAACACCCTTCAGAACATCTTCATAGTTAAGCAGATTACCCCAAACTATCTTGACTCCATCCAATGCCATATATGGGGCAAGTTTCTTCCTATTAACTTTGCTGTCACGTGCAAGAGCCACTATATTAAAGCGGTCAAGTTTCTTTACCAACTCCTTGAGTCCTGCAGAACCCATAACACCGGTAACGCCTGTAATAAATACTGTCTTTTTCATTTTTCTATAGGAGTTGTCTCTTTAATCTTACGTTCCCTTGAATAAAATACCTTTGACAAGACTAATGCCAAAACTGCGGAACCACACAAAATATAATTGTAATACTCTAATAGTCCAAAGCCTTCAGGTGCAACAAAAATATAGGTGGTCACCACCATTGTCATGAACATGGCAGGCAGCAACGCCACATAGTGCCAATATCCCTTTGTTCTATAAAGGAATGCCGCAATTGCCCATAGAGTGAAAGTTGCAAGCGTTTGGTTTGCCCAAGCAAAATAACGCCAAATGGTTTCAAATCCGTCCTTATCACTTAGGCTGTACATTAAAATGCCAAATGCCACCAAGAACATAGGCACACAAATAAGCAGACGATTCCTTATTGTACCTTGTTTAAGATGTATTCTATCTGCAACAATAAGACGAGCGGAACGGAAAGCGGTATCGCCCGATGTTATAGGACATACTATTACACCTATGATTGCCAAAAGTCCGCCAATTCTACCCAACCAGGTTTTTGACATGAAATCTACAATATATCCTGCTGAATAGCCATTGCCGGCGGCATCAGCATATCCGTTCTCCTGATAGAATGTAATGGCTGCGGCAGCCCATATAATTGCAACAATACCCTCTGTAATCATAGCCCCATAGAATACTGTCCTGCCTTGACGCTCACTGGTTACGCATCGGGCTATAATAGGAGACTGCGTAGCATGGAAACCCGATACGGCTCCGCACGCAATACTTACAAACAATATTGGGAAAATAGGCTCCTCCTTATCAGGATTCAGATTCTTGATGCCGTCAAAAATCTCAGGTATTGCCGGCTGATGTATATAAAGTGCAACCATAATGCCTATAGCCATAAACAGCAGAATGGCGGCAAACAGCGGATAAATTCTACCTATAATCTTGTCGATAGAGACTGACGATGCCAAAATGTAATAGGCAAATATGGCTATTATCCAAATAATCATTCCTGTTTTCTTATCCGCCCCTATGCTTGGGAAAATGCCTGTAAGCAGTTCTGCCGGAGTGTAGATATACACCACACCTACAAGCAGCAACAGCAGAATGGAGAATCCCACAGAGAAATACTGCATACCGTTACCCAAGAACTGCCCTATAATTTCAGGAAGACTTCTTCCGTTTCTACGGATTGAGAGCATGCCAACCATAAAATCATGCACCGCACCTATGAATATACAACCGAAAACTATCCACAGATATGCCGATACACCAAATCTGGCTCCCATTATGGCACCAAAAATAGGTCCTGTACCTGCAATGTTGAGGAACTGTATCATATATGCCTTCCATCGTGGGAGAGGCACAAAATCAACCCCATCGGGGTGTTTTATGGCAGGAGTAGGTCTGGTTTCATCAATACCAAACAGCTTCTCCATCAACTTTCCGTAGGTAAAGTAACCTACAACAAGAAGGATTAATGCAATTGTAAACGTTATCATAATAGTTCAGGAGTTTTGGAGTTCAGGAGTTTTGGAATCTTCTAACTCCTTTACTCCCTAACTTTAAACTTTTGGACGGCAAAGTTATAAAAAATTAAGTATATTTGATTAATTTTGCACAAAATTTAACAGCAGTCATTATGGAGTCTCTTGCTCAACCTATTTCAGACTTGGCGCTCATTCTGTTTTGTGCCGCCTTAATGTCTTTAATTTTCAAAAAATTAAAACAGCCTGTTGTGCTTGGATACATTGTTGCAGGATTTCTTGCAGGTCCATATATGCCTTATACAAGCACCATTGTTGATGCTGAATCAATTAAGGTCTGGGCAGACATAGGTGTAATATTCCTTCTGTTCTCTCTTGGACTTGAGTTCAGTTTCAAAAAACTGCTGAAAATAGGTTCTGCTCCTATTATAGCAGTTATAACAAGTCTTATGTCCATGATTTTAATTGGTCTTATGGTGGCACACTGGTTTGGTTGGACAAGAATGGACGGGCTTTATTTAGGTGGTATGATGGCTATGTCATCAACAAGCATAATAATAAAGGCATTTGATGACCTTGGAATAAAACAACAAAAATTCACATCCACTGTATTCAGTGTACTTATTCTTGAAGATATTATTGCCATTGTAATGATGCTGCTTTTTGGAACGCTTGGCAAAGGTGGCAGTGTTGACGGAGGAAAAATTGCATTCAGTATAATGAGTATGGTTTTCTACCTTGTACTTTGGTTTGTATTGGGTATATACCTTATTCCTCTACTGCTAAAGAAGACAAAAAAACTACTGAATAATGAGACAATGCTAATATTGAGCCTTGCTCTTTGTTTCTTTATGGTGGTTGCCGCCTCACTTGCAGGCTTTTCCGCTGCATTTGGAGCGTTTGTAATGGGTTCTATTTTAGCGGAGACAACAGAAGGGGAACATATTGAACATTTGACCGCTCCCGTAAAGAATCTTTTTGGAGCCATATTCTTTGTATCGGTGGGTATGATGATTAACCCTGAAATGCTTGTAAAATATTGGGTACCTATTCTTGTAATAACTTTAGTGGTGCTTATACTAAGAAGCATTGTGGAGACTTTTGCGTTTCTACTTGGCGGTATAAATATAAAAGAGTCAATCCAATGCGGATTCTCTCTTGCTCAAGTTGGCGAATTTTCATTCATTATTGCCACTCTTGGTGTAAGTTTGGGGGCAATTGAGCCTTGTATTTACCCTATTATTGTATCGGTGTCTGTAATTACCACATTTACAACTCCTTACATGATAAAAGTCTCCGCTCCACTTGCAAATAGACTTGAACCTCTGATTCCTGAAAAATTGAGGCGTGAAAGCAGTAGAAATGAGCAGGCTTCAAACACACAAAGAACAAACAAGCCTTGGATGAGCATTCTGAAGGAGTCTGCAATTATAATGCTTATTTACACTGTGCTTTGCATCACTGTAATTTCTATATGTGACAGTGTGCTTTATCCTTATCTGCAAAGTCTGCTTAGTGAGATTATGCCTGGAACATTAAATAAATATGGCACTCCTGATGATTGGGCAAAACTTGCCACTGCACTTATTGCCATGTTCAGCCTTTTGGTGTTCATTCGTCCGCTGCTTACAAAAGGGCTGTTTGATGACAGATTCTGGAAACTATGGAATGACAAGCAGTTTAATCGTGCCCCACTTGTATTTATTGTGATTATAAGAGGTTTATTGGCACTGCTTATTATAACGGCTACAATGGGTGCTCTATATCACTCAACATCGGCAATTATAACAGGTATTTTAGTTTTTGGACTGATTTATTGGATAATGCACAACAGAATAAAGAGAGGTCAGGCTCACATGGAAAAGGTTTTCAATGAGAATCTGAATTCAAAAGAGATGGCATCAAAACCAAAATATGCCGGAGACCTTATTGAAAAGGACATTCACCTTAGTGAAATTACTCTGCCGTTTGACTCTGTGTGGTGCGGGCAAACCATTAAGGATGCCGATTGGGGCAGAAAGTACAATGTTCATATAGCCTCCATTAAAAGACAAGACGGAAGACTGAACATTCCGCCTGTAAGCACAATGCTTCTTCCTAATGATAAAATCCAACTTTTAGGCTCCGATGAGAATCTTAAAAAATTTGCCAACAGTATGGAATCTAAGGAGAATAAGGTTGAATTTGATTTTGCCAGCGGCGATGATGACCTTCAGATGATGCGTGTGGCAGTTCCTGAGAACTCTGTTCTTTCAGGTAAGAAATTGTTTGAATGTGGCATAAGGGAGAATTTCCATTGTATGATTGTGGGCATTGACCGTGGCAGTGACAATGTAATGAAACCATCGTCTGACATTATTATTACATCAGGCGATATAATATTGGTGGTTGGTGTTGACAAAGATGTAAAGGCTCTTCAACAGAGTGCCAATCAGGTTAAGGAGTAATCAGAAATAGGGATTATACTCCAATTCATCAGCAATGGTGGTTTTTTCTCCGTGTCCCGGGTAAACCACTGTTTGTGGAGGCAAGGTAAGTATTTTCTTTTCAAGAGAACTTATCAGTGTGTCAAAATCACCACCGCTGATATCTGTTCTGCCTATGCAGTTTTGAAACAGGGAATCTCCGCTGAACAGTATTCCCTCCTTTTTCAAATAGAACGCCAGACCGCCTGCACTATGTCCAGGAACCTCAATCACTGTAATTTCAATAGAGCCTACGGTTATTGTATCGGCGTCATGAAGATAGGCTAATAACGGCTGATAATCACCTTGATAGTCAATACCAAATCTGCGTGCATAGTCATTCATTTCCTTTAACAGATATTCATCTGCTTCAGAAGCCTCAGGCAAAACTCCATATCTTTCAGCCAAGAACCTGTTGCCGAAACAGTGGTCAATATGAAGGTGTGTATTCAATACTCTCTCAAGTTTAAGATTCTCTTTATCAATGTAATACGCAAGTTCTTCCTGCTCTGTGCCTGTCATACAGCCAGCATCAATGACCACACATTTTTTACTTTCATCATCTATCAGGAGGTATGTATTCTCCATAAAAGGATTGACTACAAACGTTTCAATTCTCATAATTTTTACAATTTTCTGCAAATGTAAAAAAATTTCATTACTTTTGTAGCAAATAAACAATTCATTATGAAAAAGACAAAATTTTATTCAATCGGATTGATTGTGACGGCACTGTTGCTTGCGGCTTGCTCATCAACAAAATTACTTTCCGCTTGGAAAGGAGATGTTCCTGCAGGAACAACTGACAAAATGATTGTATTCTCTTTAATTGGGAAAAACTCAGACATTCAGGTTCAAGGAAGTTTTGAAAATGCAATTGTTGCAAAACTTAAGGCTAACGGCGTTGACGCTTACTCCGCTTATAGTGTTTTTGGCCCAAGTGCATTGAAGAATATGGACAAAGAGACACTTGCAAAGCAGATTAGAGAAAAGAAATTTACTGGAGCGCTATTAGTTGTATTCCTTGATAAAGACCAGCAGGAAACATACGTTCCGCCTACAACCACTACATACGCTGTACCAACAGGTCCTGTGTTCTATGACCCTTGGTTCCATCCGTATTTTTCATGCTACAACTACTATTATGACCATGTAACAACTCCCGGCTATTGGGAAACCACAACAACCTACATTTTGGAGACCCGTCTGTTTAACTGTCAGGATGAAAAAGATGCCGTATATGTTGCCACTACAGCAACAACTGACCCTTCTGACATTGATGAAGCGGAGAAAGAGATTGCAAGTGCAGTAGTTAAGGATATGAAGGATAAAGGTCTGTTCCAAAAATAACCCTTATAAAGGTAAATATACAGCCTTTTTTGTACTGAAATACTCCTCTGAAAAAAAATCAGAGATGCTATAGAGTGAAGCCGTTTTTCTAAACGGCTTCATTTCTTCTTCCAACTCCCCTCCTTTAAGGCATATAAGTCCGTTTGGAAGTGCGTTTTTACCTGCTTTTGAAATATTCTTTCTGCAAACTCTTATAAGAAGGTCAAGGCTCATGGCGGCACGGCTTACGGCAAAATCAAAGTTCTGCCTTATATTCTCCATTCTGTCATTTATAAACTCAACATTTGTAAGCCCAATAGCCTCAGCAACTTGGCTTGCAACCTTTATTTTCTTTCCCACAGAATCAACAAGGGTGAACTTACATTCAGGAAAAAGTATGGCAAGCGGAATGCCTGGGAAACCGCCTCCTGTACCTATATCAACTATTGTTGTGCCTTGACGGAAATTAATGATTTTAGCTATGGCAAGACTATGAAGAACATGATGTTCATATAAGTTGTCAATATCCTTGCGTGAAATGACGTTTATTTTTGCATTCCAATCCCTGTATTGTGCATCAAGTGCCTCATATTGGCTGATTTGAGTATCAGTAAGATTAGGAAAATATTTAAGAATTGATTTCATTCTGTTTTTGTATTAACTGCTTTTCCAACTCTTCAATATAAGGTACTTCAACACCTTTGGCTTTTGCCGCTTTAATTACCTCTGTATAAAGGTATTGTATCTCCATAGGACGGCGACGTGCATAATCAACATACATACTTGGCTTATAAGGCACCATACCGTCTGTAGCTGTCATCATCTCATCTGCGTATGCGTTGGTAAGTTTGGCACCGTTAGCCTTTGCCGCTTTAACCACCTCAAGCATAATGCTATACGCACGTTGTCTTGTAGCAGGGTTGTTCATAATGTCTTTTGTGGTGGCATCTAATGCTACTGACAGCCCGTTATACGGCATGTTCCATACAAGTTTACGCCATCTTTCTGTGATGTAATCGGTGGAATGAACAGCCCTTAATCCTGTTGAGTTTATATCGTTGCAAAACTCTTTCAATATATTGTCATTACCTTTATACAGAGCGGTTGTTATGGTACCAAAATTAGTGTGTGTAATTACCGCAGGAGCGGTTTTGGTAACTGAAGCCATAACCATTCCTGCCGCAATGCTTACTGTATCGGGCAATTGTTTTGCAATGTATGGTTCCATATTTATTCCGTTCTGAATGAGTATTATCAGACTATCTGGCTTTAATATGGGTTTTATAAGGTTTGGAATCCTATTTTCATAAACGGTTTTTATGCACACAAGTATAACATCGCACTTTGGCATATTCTCTGTGCTGTTATAGGCATTTACATTCTGTAGTGTGAATTTCCCCAAAATGGAGTCAACTGTAAACCCTTTCTCCTTAACATCCTTATAATCAGAACGGAACAGAAAATGTACATCAAAGCCTGCGTGGGCAAGCATGCCCCCGAATAATCCTCCCATTGCACCCGTTCCTACTATTGCGTATCTCATATATTGAATTTGAGTGTAAAGATAGTGCAAACCGAATACAAAACCAAAAAATGCATAGCATTTTTGAGAAAAGGACATTTAATCCCTTAAGCAACGCACAGATTGCCCGTAGCCCTTACCGTCGTCGCCATCGCTCAAGCCGTCATAGTCGTAATAGAGGTCGCTATTGTAAGCACCGTAGGAAGCACCGTAGCTGCAACTCTCAATTGTAGTAGCCGTCCAGAAAAAGGTATGGTGGCCAACACCGCCCACACTACTCCCATATGCGTCGCCTGCAGGCAGAGCCGCAAAACCATACGAGTCCAATCCGTTGCCATTCTGATACCAACCTGAGGTTGTTTTGAGATATTTGCCAACTGCGTTTGATGTGAGTTTTTGTGCACTGTATATGTAATCATACAGCGTCTGCCACTCCGCTCTTGACGGGACATGCCAACCGTTAGGGCAGATGCCCTGACGTTTGCCGCTGAATGCGGTTGTCTGCATCTGACCGTCAGCCACTCCCACAGCGGCTGCCCAGTTATATAGGTAACCTAACTTCTTTATCTGTGTGTCAGTAAGGTTGCCAGCATACTCTGATGATTTCCATTTGCTCTTGTCTGACGCATCGGTGTAGTATGGGGTGTATGTGTTACTCTCTGATGTTGGAATGGTATTATTTGTCAGCCAAGAAGCGTTGTATGCCTCTGACTGCGTATCATATTTTGAGCAGCGGTAGTTCTCCGCCATCCATACCTGTGTGCCTATTGTCACCTGCGGGTAATCAGATGTCTTGCATTTCTCACTCGTGGGTGTTGAACCTGGCTCATCTTTTTTACACGCACTCAGCACAAGCAATGCTCCTGCAAGTGCAATTGAAATTAGTTTAGCTGTTTTCATAATATAGTCGTTGCTTTATAACTACTTGATTTTAAAAGATTTTTTGATGGAATATATCCATTATATCACCTCTTTTGAATTCAACATTATACTTTTGACTTATTTTTACCACGATAGTTCTTAGTGCAAGCATGACAATTAGGACATACCTAATTTCTTTATAACTTGAGCATAAGAGAAACTGTTTTTGACCGCCAAAATAAATTGATTATCTGTCCATTGTTTTTTCATACTCAAATTTACAAAAAATATAGCACATATACAAATAAAAAATAAAAAAATCGCTAATAATCTGTAAATTATCAGCGATTTTCCATTGTCAGAAGTGGAATAAAAATCTAACCAACATCTATCTGACTTGGAGATTTGAGAAAACTACGACTATGGTTTTTGAGACATTTATATGACAAACAACAGTGTATTTGAAAGAATTTTAAAAAATGTCGTAAAAGTAAAAAATAATCTCCTAAACGAAATAATAAAACATTGCTTAGAAACCATATATTCTGATATTTGCTATCTTTAGAGTGTTGCACAAAATGTCTTTTTAGTTTATTTTTGCATTATATGCAAAGTGCCATTAACATAGCATTTGGTAAGCGAATTGCAGAAATCCGCAAAAAACAAGGTTTATCACAGGAAGAATTAGCTTTTCAGTGTGGATTACATCGTACATATGTCGGAGCAATAGAAAGGGGTGAAAAATCTCCGACAATCGAAACAATTCAAAAGATATCACAAGGGTTGAACATTTCAATTTCCATACTATGTGAAAAAATATAACTATGACTACATCTGAAATATTAAACGATCCATTATTCCCAAAAATTAACAAGGAAATAGCCGTTAATGACTTCGTTGTTAATAAAATTCTATTCGATGACATTGTCCCATGCAGTGTTGGTGTCGTAAAATCCATAAATAACGAACTAAGTAGCATATATTTTATAGGGAAAGGCAAACAAGTACAAATGGAAAATAACAATCTTATTGTTATTGATATCTATAAGACAGGGAAACCAACTGAAACAGACAAACCTCCATACAAATACAAAATATGTAATATCTGTCATCAAATAAAATGTCAATCAACTGACTTTGAATACAACCAAAACGATAAGTATGGCCGACAAACAACACGTCCATCTTGCAAAAATTGCAGGGTATCAATAAACGGCAGAAATATGCCTACATCTGAGAAAAGGAGAATGGAGGCAATAAAACCACAAGATTACGAGTTGTTTGAATGCCCCATCTGCCACAAGCGCTCTATACCAGGAGTAACCTGCAATATTGTCATTGATCACGATCATAGAACTGGCAAAGCAAGAGCATGGATATGTGATAGTTGCAATACAGGTATTGGAAGATTTCAAGATGATCCAGAAATGATTAAGAAGATTGCAACTTATATTCAAAATTTTTTAGAGCAATAACTCACCCAAATCAGAGATTCTCCGCCTTGCAATATCTGTGTACTCTTTTGAAATCTCAAACCCAAGATATTTTCTATTAAGAAGTTTTGACATTTTGCAAGTTGTACCTGATCCAGCAAAAGGATCAAAAATCAAGTCTCCTTCGTTACTCCAAGAAGTAATATGATCACTAGCCAATTTCTCAGGGAAAATGGCAGGATGTTTAAAAGCTATTTTATCTCTGGTAGAGCCACCTAAACCAACAGCATATTCCCATATATTTGTAAGAGTTTTGCTCTCATTCAGGTGACCCATTATCTTTTTGTTTACACCATCAGATTTTTTATTATAAACCAACATCTCGTCTCCTGTTCTTACTGTTTTCGTTTTTAGCGGATTAAAGGTCGCAACTCTCTCTTTAACAAGAATAAACATAAATTCAAAGCAGTTTGTATAAGCATTAGAACGCATAAACGGAGTATTCTTTTTCTTATATATCATAATATCATGAACTTTAAAACCAATCTCTTGAAAGAAAATACACTGTTTAAAACTAGTCAGAGACTTATCTCCCTTTACAATTTTATCACCAACAACCCATACGACAACACCAGTTGGTTTCATAACCCGATACAACTCTTTTGCAATATTTTGAAAATCAAAACAAAATCCATTATAATCTCTTAAATTATCATAAGGCGGAGAAGTAACAACAAGATCAACACAATTATCAGGCATTTTGTGCATACCATCTAAACAATCTATATTATAAATTTCATTTATAGCAAAGTCACCTATTTTCTCCTGTTTCATATTTTCCATTTTAAACTTACAGTATTACGCAAATATAGTCCTTTTAAACTAAACATCAAAATTATATAGTCTTATAAAGTAAATAAAATTAAGCATTAAGTGTAAAAGTATTAAAAATATGTGTAAATTTTTACCAATCTATCGTTTACTCTTATTTTTGCCACGATAGTTCTTAGTGCAAGCATGACAATTAGGACATAACAGTTGCAGATTTTCCAATCTTTGGTCATCTCGCACACCATTTACATGATGTAATTCCAATGCTATAGGAGTCCCCAACCATTCAGTATTACCACAGCATTCACATTTATATTCTTTTACACCCTCCTTAAGCAAACGTTCCTTTAAATGATTTGCATTTATAAAAGTGGAATGTTCAACTAATATCTCTGCTAAAGAGCGTGCCTCTCTTAATGGAGTAAAATTCTCGCCGCAGTTCCAACCCTGACCAGTAAAATGACTTGTATCTAAATGCAATTCCTTAATTTTATGTTTCACTGTTTCATAATTACTCCCTGCAACCTTCAACCCCAATTTCTTTATAACTTGAGCATAAGAGAAACTGTTTTTGACCGCCAAAATAAATTGATTATCTGTCCACCGTTTTTTCATACTCAAATTTACAAAAAATATAGCACATATACAAATAAAAATCACAAAAAAATGACCGATAATTAAATAATTATCAGTCATTTCCGTACCCGAGGCGGGACTTGAACCCGCACAGCCGCAATGGCCAAAGGATTTTCATACAAACTTCTGTTTGCTTGGACTATGTCTTAACCTTATTCACATGGAACTTAGGTTGTGGGTATATAGTCTCTACACATTTAGGAATCATTAATTCCACTTAGCTCGGCGTTCTTTGCATTTATACGGCTGCAACATTCACCGAATTAGCCCACTTCTACATTAAGGATTTCTCCTTAAGCACTCTTTACCTTGGTTTAATAAACCATAACAATTTCAAAGTCCTTCGTGTCTACCATTCCACCACTCGGGCAGAGGCATCTGAAATGCACTGCAAAATTATATAAAAAATCTGAAACTTTGAACGCCAATTCAAAAAATTTTGTTATGTTTTTAATTTATCATTAATTTTGCAGTACAAAGATTATGGAACTGGAAGAATACATACTGCAACACTCTGAGCCTGAATCTGAATTACTGGCAAGACTTGACAGGGAGGCTAATGTAAAGTTACTGCATCCACGTATGGTAAGCGGTCACATTCAGGGCAGACTGCTTAGTGCACTGTCATGGATGATAAGACCTGAACGGATTTTGGAGATTGGCACATACGTAGGCTATTCAGCAATGTGTTTGGCAGAAGGACTTACCGATAACGGCAAAATAATAACTTTGGACATTGATGATGAGATAGAGGATATGGCAAGAGAATATATTTCTCAAAGCCCGTATGCCTCAAAAATTGATTTCAGAATAGGAGATGCCGTAAAACTTATTCCTGATATGAATGAGGTGTTTGACCTTGTTTTTATTGACGGGAACAAGAGAGACTATATAGAATACTTTGAATGTGTGTTGCCAAAGGTAAGGAAAAACGGATTCATATTGGCAGACAACACTCTTTGGGCAGGCAAGGTTATACAGACACCTGAAAGTAATGACTATCAGACAAAAGGTCTTATTGCCTTTAATGATTATATAGCAAAAGATGAAAGAATTGACAGATTTATTTTACCTTTGCGTGATGGTTTAACAATAATGAGGAAACGTTGATTATGGAGACTACAAGACAAAATAAAATTGCAAGACTTATACAAAAGGAAATCAGTGAGATTTTTTTAGGTATGACACGTCAGATGCCGGGAACATTGATTACAACTACAATTGTAAGGGTAAGTCCTGACTTAAGTGTGGCAAAAATCTATCTTAGCATTTTCCCTTCTGAAAAATGTCAGGAACTGCTTGACTTTATCAACTCAAAGACGGTGAGCATACGTCATGATTTGGCGGCTCGCACCAGATTCCAACTGCGAACTGTACCTACGCTCACTTTCTACAAAGATGATTCACTTGATTACATTGATAATATTGATAAGTTACTAAAAAGTTAAAAGATCTCTCGCTTCGCTCGAGATGACGGATTAGGTCATTGTCCACTAATATATAATGAACATTTCACTTAAAATAGCCTCCCGATACCTTTTTTCAAAGAAGAGCCACAGTGCTATAAACATTGTGTCTCTGATATCTGCATGCGGTGTGGCGGTGGGTACTATGGCATTGGTTTGCGTTTTGTCAGTATATAATGGTTTTCAGGGAGTTATAGAGGAGCTGTTCAGCAATTTTGACCCACAAATAAGAATATCGGCATCGGAAGGGAAACGATTTAACCCTGACAGCGTTACTAAAATAATATCAAAAGAGGAAGTTGAATGCTATAGTTTTGTGGTTCAGGAAAATGCACTGCTTAAGTTTAAGGACAAGCAGATTCCTGTAACGGTAAAAGGGGTAGATGAAAACTACGATACCCTTACAAACATATCTTCAATTATGATTAACGGCAGTTTCAAGTTGAAGGAAGGTAATTTCCGCATGGCTGTTACAGGCGGTGCATTGGCAAATATGATAGGTTGCGGAGTGTTTTACGCTGACCCCATTATGCTTTACGCTCCAAAACGGGAGGGAAAAATCTCAACCATACGCCCTGACCAATCATTCAGAGAGGAGATGGTGTTTTCATCAGGCAGTTTTTTAGTAAGGCAGGAAAAGTATGACAACTCACTGATTATTGTATCGATAGATGTTGCCCGCTCCTTGTTCGACTATGAGAATGAGGTTACATCGGTGGATTTGAGATTAAAAAACGGAGTTAATGAGAAACAGTTTATAAAAGAGGCTGAGGCGGAACTTGGAAGTTCATTTGCAGTGCTTGACCGATACAGACAACAGGAGGATTTCTATAGAATGATGTCAGTTGAGAAATGGATAACTTATCTAATTCTTACATTTATAATTATGATTGCGGCATTTAATATAATAGGCTCACTTTCAATGCTTATTATTGAAAAGACTGACGATGCCGTAACGCTTGGAAATTTGGGCATGAGGCAAAATGATGTAAGAAGGATTTTCATTTGGGAAGGGAGCCTGATATCCGTCATTGGGGTTTTGGCAGGCATAGTCTTAGGGCTTATATTATGCTGGTTACAAGCGGAATTTGGGCTTATTTCTATGGGTTCAGGAGGAAGTTACATTGTTAACGCCTACCCTATTGACGTAAGGTTTACCGATATTTTAATTATATTCATTACTGTATCCTTACTTGGAATTGCAGCGTCGTATATTTCAGTTAAAAGTTAAGATTAACAAATTATGAAACGGATTCTATTTTTACTACTATTATTACCTTCTCTGTCATTTGCCACTGACTACATGATGTATGTTGGCATGTACGGCGATTGCGTTGATGACGAACCGTCTCCCATCTATGGCGGCACTTACGGTGAGTATCCAAAAGGTCTTATTGATGCCCAATTTCCAGGTGGCGATGTGGAACTTGCTCTCTTTATTCACAATAATACAGAGGTGGTTGAAGTCTATAGCGGTGAACTTGACAAAAACGGCAACCGTCTGCTTGTAACGGGCGATGTTCTTGTTGAATTTGTCATAGACCGATGCGGAAAACCCGGTTCCTTCAAAATTCTGCAATCGCTTACAAATGAGCAAGATGAAGAGGCGTTAAGAGTAATGGAGTCTCTTCCTATGTTCCGTGCCGGCTCTCTTGACGGCTATAGGGTCAAAACCGCATACGTTGCTCCCGTGCATTTTGAAAAGCAAATTATGCCACAGAAAAAAGAGGATAATTTTGACTGGGAGGCATACGGTTGGTAACTTCAGAAGTGTTCAGCAGTATTGAAGTATTGTCAGTTTCTCAGGGTTGAAAACCTCTTTTGCACAACGCTGAATGTCTGTAGCGGTAACGGCATTTATTTTTTCTTCAACCTCTTTAGTATCCATTATCTTACCTGTGTTGAGGAATTGTTTTGCCGTACCCAATATCCAAGACTCCTTGTTTTCACCGCATATAGTAAGGTATGAGAGCAACCTGCGTTTTGCAAGTTTCAGTTCATGTGCGCTTATAGGTTTGTCAGAGAGTTTTTGTAGCTCATCCTTTACTATTTTCAGAACTTTTTCAGTGTCTGTGTCATCGCAACCAAAGTAGATGTTCCAATTTCCTGTTTCAAAATATGCTGTGTAATTGGAGTCTACCTCATATACAAGACCTTCCTTCTCCCTGAGTTTCATATTCAGTATACTGCTCATGAAATCTCCCCCTAAAATGTTGTTAAGAAGTGCAAAACTGAAACGTTCCTCAGCGTAGAGTGAATAGCACCTATTGCCCAATACAAGATGTGTCTGTTTTGTTTTTTTGTGCAGTTTTTTAATTACGGGAGAATACTCTTTTAATGGTTCCCTCTCATAATCTCTTTTCCCTACAGGCACCGATGCCAACACTTTTTCAGCCATATTAAGCACCCTCTCCTTAGTGTAGTTTCCCATAATGAAAAAGAGAATCTGGTCAGGGGTGTAGGTGCGTCTATAGAAATTTAGTATTTTTTCTTGCGTAACAGACTTCAGGGTTTTTCTGTCGCCAAGAATGTTTCTGCCAAGCGGATTCCCACTGAAAATAAGGTCTTCAAAATCATCAAGTATAATTTCTGCAGGATTATCTATGTAACTGTCAATTTCATCCAAGATAACATCAACCTCCTTGTCTATTGACTTTTGATTAAAGGTGGAGTCAAGCACCATGTTGGCAATAAGGGAGAAAACGCGTTCAAGGTGCCTTTTGAGGAAAGCGGCATACACCGTTGTGTCCTCCTTGGTGGTGTAAGCGTTTATCTCTCCGCCTATGTCCTCTATGCGGCTGATTATCTGACGGGAGGTGTATTTTGATGTTCCTTTGAACATCAAATGCTCAACAAGGTGAGCATAGCCGCTTTCCTCAAAACGCTCATCACGCGTACCTGTGTTTATGATAGCCCCGCAATAAGAAACATCGCCCGCTGCCCTTACGTGCAGCAGGCGAATGCCAGATGGTAACTTGTAATCACTTTTTAGCATTGTTTCCCTTGTCAGAGCCAACACGGTGCATAGCACAACGGAAACCTATATCATTTGTACACTTGTCCTGCTCAAGATAACGGCGTTGTGCAGGAGACAGCCAATATAGTCTGTCCTTCCAACCACCACCTTTATATACACGGCATGTGTTGGAGATTTTTGTTGCAAGCATACTTTCAGGGTCTCCACCATCAGGGTCATACAAACGCTTTGTAGCAATATCAGGGTCTACAACCTCTTTCCACTTTTCACGGTCATAACTACTGCGGGCATCACCATCGTTATAGTTACGGACATCAAGTTTTGTATAGGCAAGCAGACTGTCCTCTTTTGTATATTCAAAACCATACTCAAGTCTTCCAAGAGAGTCAAGTTTATAAACACCTGTGGAATCTTTTGTAGGAGAAACGTACATATTACCTCTGAAAGGATTGTATTCCTGCATTTCATCAGTTGATGTTTGACGATAGACATCCATTGTCCACTCATTAACATTTCCTGCCATATTGTAGAGTCCAAAATCATTAGGCCAGAAAGAATTTACAGGTGCGGTTATTTCAGCCTTATCATTCTGAGAACCTGAAATACCCATCATATCACCACGTCCTCTAACGTAGTTAGCCATAATTTTGCCTCTTGACTTCTTTTTAGGATTACGTGTCTGAGAACCGTCCCATGGATAAATACGGCGGTTGTCATAATTTTCCATATCCTTTTCAGATGTAACGCCGTATGCCGCAAACTCCCACTCAGCCTCTGTAGGCAGACGGAAATTAGGCAGAAGCAGACCGTCACTCATAGTTGTTTTACGAACATCACCAAACTCTGTCTTAATCTTTGACTTTTCTACATCAGGCTTATATTCATCGTACTTCTGATACTTACTTACATTGAATACCTTGTTTTGTGCAATCTCCTCATCAATACCCTCTGATTCAGCACTATAAATAGATTTGAAATCTGGGAACTCTATTACTCCCTCTTCAACAAGTATTCTCTCATTTACACGGTCAGTACGCCATTTACAGTAGTCATCAACCTGCTCCCATGTAACGCCCACTACAGGATACTTGTCGTATGCAACGTGAGTGAAATAGTAATCAAGATATGGCTCATTGTAAGCAAGTTCATCACGCCATACTGTTGAGTCAGGACGGCATTTCTTTGAAACCGCCTCACCATACATAAGGTTCATCCAATAAACATACTCACGCCAATCTACGTTTGCAACCTCATATTGGTCCATATAGAATGTGTTTACTGTAACACGACGTGGGTAACTGTTCCACTCTGTATATGTGTCCTCATTTACACGACCCATTGTAAATGTACCGCCTTCAATAAGAACCATTCCTGGAGGTGTGTCCTGTTCATAGTTATTGACTACCTGAAAACCACCATATTTGGCATCGTTATATTTCCAACCGGTAGTGTTTGAAGTGTTTTTGTTACATGAAGCAACAATCAATGCAAGTGCTCCAAAAAGAAGTATTTTCTCAATTTTAACCATACTGATTTGAGTTTTGTATAAGGTTATTCTGTACTGCTTGTACACATTTGGTTACAAAGATAACAATTTTTTAACAAATATATTGCATTCCTCTATAAAATTTTTAATTTTTAATTATTTTCCAACTTACAAACCCCAAAATTTCTCCTTTACAAAACTTTGTTTTGTGAATTTCTCCTTTATTTTGCTTATCTTTGCAAATTGATATGTATTGCGGTAAAAAAAATCTGACTATCAACTGCGGAGGACATCTGATTTCACTTGCCGAACCGCTGGTCATGGGCATTGTAAATATTACACCTGACAGTTTCTTTGCTGATAGCCGCTATAATTTTTCTGCATGTGCTGATGCTGACATATTGGATATTGGAGCGTGCAGCACCAGACCTGAGGCGGTTCAATGTTCTGAAAAGGAGGAACTTGAGCGTTTGAAAAATGCCGCAAATGAAATAAAGGCTGACTGTAAAGGCAAGATTTTGAGTATTGACACATATCGCCCCGCGGTTGCAAAGTATGCTATTGAAAATTTAGGGGCGGACATTATAAACGATATCAGTGGCGGATGTGAGGAGATGTTCAAATTGGCGGCTGAGTATAGAAAGGCATACGTGCTGACGTATTCAGAAGATGGCGGACCTGATAAAATGTTGTTCCGCTTCTCTGAAAAGATAGATACTCTTGCCAAATTAGGGATGGCTGATATAATATTGGACCCTGGTATAGGATTTAACAAGACTCTTGAAACAAATTATGATATAATAAGGAACCTGAATGTATTAAAGGAGTTTGGATTGCCTGTTTTGGTTGGTGTTTCAAGAAAAAGTCTTATTTACAAGGCTTTGAACATTACATTGGAGGAATCTCTTAACGGCACTACCGCTCTAAACACCATTATACTGGAGAAAGGAGCGGACATTTTGAGGGTTCACGATGTCAAAGAGGCAAAAGAGGCTATAAAGTTATTTCAATTAACAAGATAAATACAAGTTATGTTTTCAATGCTGGATTTTGGGATTAAGGACTTTTTTGACATTCTGCTGGTGTCAATCATAATGTTCCAGATATACAAAATCTTCAAGGGCACACAGTCAATGCACGTATTTGTTGCCATCTTCGGCTTCATTCTGCTTTGGCTGCTTGTTAAACACACCCTTGGAATGGAACTTTTAGGCACCATTATGGATGCAATTATGAGCGTTGGTGCCATAATTCTTGTCATTTTGTTCCAAGATGAAATAAAACACTTTTTTTCAACTGTAGGATACGGAAATTCTAACGGTATAATAAGCAGACTGAAAAAACTGATTTTCAAAAATAAAAACAACGGTTCAAGTGAGGACATTGAGGAGATTCTACGCTCACTTGAAGAGTGTGCGGCAACAAAGACCGGTGTACTTCTGATAATTCAGCAAGTTGCAGACTTGTCTCAATATGCCACAACAGGTGAAATAATAAACGCCCGCATAAGTGCAAGGCTTATTGAAAACATATTCTTTAAGAACACACCTCTGCATGACGGTGCCCTTATTATAAATGAGGGGAAATTGATATCGGCAGGTTGCATTCTTCCAGTATCACATAATTTGAATATACCTAAACATTACGGACTTAGGCATCGTGCGGCATTGGGAATTTCAGAAAAGACAGATGCCATTGCCATTATTGTATCAGAGGAGACAGGTGGTATCTCTTACGCAACAGGAGGAGTTATACAACCTATAAGAAAAATTGACAACTTAAGGGAAATTCTAAAATCAACAAATAAACTTTAACATTTATCATTATGAGTTACAAATTTATGACGGCTGCTGAAGCCGCCTCTATGATTAAGAACGGTGATGTTGTAGGTATGAGCGGTTTCACACCTGCAGGTGCACCAAAGGAGGTTACTCTTGCTCTTGCCGCTATTGCTGAAAAAGAGCATGCAGAAGGCAGGGAGTTTAAGATTGGAGTTTATACTGGTGCTTCAACAGGTGCAAGTTGTGATGGTGCACTGGCTAAAGCTAAGGCAATGTCATTCAGAACTCCTTATCAGTCAAACAAGGATTTGCGTGCATATCTTAATGACCCTGAAGGTGTTAACTACTACGATGCCCACCTTAGCATGCTTGCACAGGAACTGCGTTACGGATTCCTTCCAAAACCTACTTTTGCAATTATTGAGGCCTGTGACCTTACTGACAGTGGAGAGATAGTTCTTACTTCAGGTGTAGGAAACACTCCTACTTTTGCACGCCTTGCAGATAAGATTATTATAGAATTGAATGCTCGTCACTCTAAAAAATTGAGAGGCATGCATGATATTTATGAGCCTCTTGACCCACCTGCACGTCACGAGATTCCTATCTATGCTCCTGCAGACCGTGCCGGCTCGGAGATTCTTAAGGTTGACCCAAAGAAGATTGTAGCGGTTGTTGAAACAAACCGAAAGGATGAGGTTGGCGGATTCACCGCTCCTGATGAAATTACAAGCCGCATTGGCAAGAATGTATCAGAGTTCCTTACTACAGAAATCAAGGCTGGCAGAATACCGTCTTCTTTCTTACCGGTACAGTCAGGCGTAGGCAACATTGCAAACGCCGTTATGGATGAGCTTGGCAACAACCCTCACATTCCTACATTCAAAATGTACACAGAGGTTATTCAAGATGCTGTAATTGACCTTATGAAAAAGGGCAGGATTGATTTTGCAAGCGGTTGCTCTATGACCGTTACAGACCCTGTACTTCAAGAAATTTATGACAACATGGATTTCTTCCATAACAAAATACTGTTACGTCCACAGGAGATTTCAAACAACCCTGGACTTGTGCGCCGTATGGGTCTTATAACCATTAACACTGCACTTGAGGCAGATATTTACGGAAACGTTAACTCTACTCACGTAACAGGTACAAAGATGATGAACGGTATTGGCGGCAGCTGTGATTTTACACGTAATGCCTACATATCAATATTCACAACTCCTGCCACCGCAAAGGACGGCATGATAAGTTCAATTGTTCCTATGGTGTCTCACCTTGACCAAAGTGAGCACTCTGTTAAGGTACTTATTACTGAATATGGTATTGCAGACCTTAGAGGCAAATCACCACGTCAGCGTGCACAACTTATTATTGAAAATTGCGTTGACCCTATTTACAAGCCAATGCTTAAGGAATACCTTAGCATTGCAACAAAGGGTCAGACACCTCATAACCTTGCAGCCTGCTTTGGAATGCACCGCACTTTCATTGAAACAGGCGATATGAGGAAGACAGATTTCAGCAAGTTCTGCTAAATATCAGTTTGGTTAATAAAAAACGCTAATCTGTTTTGATTAGCGTTTTTTTTATGTGTTTGCAAGAAGATACAGTTTGTATAGATTCAAAACCACAAGTGAAGGATTGGCTGATTTGACTCTGGCTATAATATATGGATATAACAGCCACAAACCACCTTTTAACATAAACTTTGCATGTCTTTTCTTCCACTCTAAATATGTTCTGTATAATCTTATGCCTTTAATGGCATCTGCATATTGATTGGAATCGGCAAGCATTTTAAGAGTAAGTATTGATTCCTTAAGTTTTTCCAAATAGCGCGTATTGTTTGAAACCCCTAAATGCACTAAAGGATTGTCAATAAAAGTTATCTCAACTGATTTTGACACATTCCATGCAAAAATATTGTCTTCATACCCGTAGTTATTCAGGTTTTCATCAAACATGTACGCAAAAAACAACTGCTTATCAATTACAAAGTTAAATGAAGTGAAAATCTTATCTCTTACATAGTATATCTCCCGCTTGGAATTGTACATACGCTCAATACTATAATCATCAGTAAGGGGGTACGGATACAACGCTCTGCCACCTGAAATGCATACACGTGGTTTTAGAGCGGAAACATATTTTGTAATGTAATCATTTGAACAAATTTCTGCATCGCAGTCTATGAACATCAGATACTGATGATTTGCATACATTGCCAAAGTGTTACGTATTCCGCTGCGACCATGATTCTCATCGTATCTGAAAAAATTTACATACGGATACTCACTTATTTCATTTATGGCATCAAGGCACTCTGTTGAAGCATCGTCGGCAACTATTATTTCATGGTCAACATTGGCATCAACACATTGGCGGTGCAAATCCTTAATAAGGTTTCTGCTGTCAAAATTATATATGGGAATCAGTATTGATAACATCTGCAATAAAATTAGTGAGCCTCAACCCAATTCTTGCCTGTACCGCAATCGGCAATAAGCGGAACTTTCAGAGATGCAACATTCTGCATTGAGTCTATAACAACATTTCTAAGTGTTTCCAATTCTTTTTCAGGTACACTGAAATTGAGTTCATCATGAACTTGAAGAATCATTTTTGCCTTAAGACCAAGTTTTTCACACTCATTAAACACCTTAATCATGGCTATTTTCATAAGGTCAGCGGCACTTCCCTGAATTGGAGCGTTTATGGCATTACGCTCTGCGTAGCCACGCACTATACTGTTAGAGGAATTTATATCTGCAAGGTAACGTTTTCTGCCAAAAACCGTTTCCACATATCCTCTCTCCTTTGCCAATTCTATGCTTTGCTCCATATATTCACGAACTTGAGGGTATGTAACAAAGTATCCGTCAATAAGTTCCTTTGCCTCTGTACGGCTGATGTCAAGCCTTTGTGCAAGTCCGAATGCTGAAATTCCGTAAATTATACCAAAGTTTGCTGTCTTTGCACGACGGCGCATTTCAGGTGTAACCTCTTCTATTGGCACTCTGTATATTTTTGCGGCAGTGGCGGCGTGAATATCCTTACCGCTGTTAAAAGCCTCTATCATATTGGCATCGCCGCTTAGATGAGCCATAAGACGCAACTCTATCTGGGAGTAGTCTGCTGAAAAGAAAACGCATCCGTCATCAGGAATGAACACCTTGCGGATTTCCCTTCCTTGAGCCTCTCTGACAGGTATGTTTTGCAGATTAGGGTTACTTGAAGAGAGTCTGCCTGTGGCTGTAACAGCCTGATTAAATGATGTATGAATTCTACCTGTTTTTGGATTTACAAGTTTTGGCAGGGCATCAATATATGTGCTAAGCAATTTTTTTAGTCCTCTGTATTCAAGAATCTTTCCTATTACAGGGTGCTTTCCTTTAAGACTTTCAAGTACTTCCTCACTTGTAACATACTGCCCGCCTTTTGTCTTTTTTGCCTTGTCAGTTATATGAAGTCTGTCAAACAACGCCTCGCCTATCTGCTTTGGTGAATTTACATTAAACTCAAAACCTGCACACTGCTGAATCTCCGTTTCAAGAGCATTTAATTTTGCAGTCATACTTACTGACGATGCCTGCAATGCCTCAGCGTCAATTCTAACTCCATTGCTTTCAAGTTTTGCAAGCACCTTTACAAGCGGCATTTCTACATCAAAGAACAGATTATCCTGTTTTTCCTCCTTCAAAGCTTTTAACAACGGCTCCTTAAGATACATTGCAAGTTCCTCTCTTGTTGCCTCCCTATGCAGGTAGATATCTGAAAGGTATGCCACAGAATGGCTCAATTCAGGTTGTAACACATAGTGAGCCAACATTATGTCAAACAGTTTGCCCTTAACCTCTATTCCTAATTGGGCAAGCATTTCAATGTCATACTTGATATTGTACCCACACTTCTCAATCTCCTCATTTTCAAATAGTTTTTTCAACTCTTCAATATTCTTATCCCTATCTGCACCCTTTAATGGGACACTGAAAAACTCTGTTTCTGAATAACAGATTCCTACCGATTCTATTTCATCAACAAACGGGTTGGCATCCGCAGGGTAAGTGGAAAAGTGGACAGTGGATAGTGGATAGTGGACAGTGAAACACTGACGTGGTGATGCGAGAGACTCCTGTACTCCTTCACTTGTGTAGTCCGCAAATAAATCAAGTTGCACCGCCTTGCCGTCCACACTTACAGGTCCTTGCTTTCTTGCAGGTATTGCACTCTGCTCACTTGTCTTGGTAAATATTGTGGTTTTAGAACTAAGAGAACCTTGCAGATGCTTGTCTGCAAGTTGTTTGAACTCCAATTCAGAAAACAATGACAGCAACTTGTCAGTATCGGCTTTGGCCACTTTTAAGGCATCTTCATTAAATTCAACAGGAACATCAGTACGAATAGTAGCAAGAAACTTTGAGAACTTTATCTGCTCTGCATTGGTCTCAACCTTTGTTCGCAATGCACCCTTTATCTGGTCAGTATGAGCAAGCATATTGTCAATACTGCCAAAATCCTGAAGCAGTTTAACCGCTGTCTTTTCTCCAACACCAGGGCATCCGGGTATGTTATCGCTGCTGTCACCCATAAGTCCTAACAAGTCTATCACCTGAGACTTATTTGACAGACCATACTTTTCACACACCTCTTTCTCTCCCATAACCTCATATCCGCCGTTATGGCGAGGGCGATACATATATACATTGCCTCCTACAAGTTGTCCATAATCCTTGTCAGGTGTAACCATATAGGTTTCAATACCTTTAGTATCAGCAATATGGGCAAGTGTACCAATTACATCATCGGCCTCAAAGCCGTCAATAACAAAAATGGGAATGTTATACGCGGCAACAATATCTTTTATAATGGGTACTGACTTGCGTATGTCTTCAGGTGTGGCTTCACGCTGGGCCTTATACTGCTCAAAAGCCTTATGGCGGAATGTTGGTCCGTGAGGGTCAAACGCTACAGCAAGATGAGTGGGTTTCTCCTTTTTGACTATCTCCTCAAGGGTGTTTACAAAACCATAGATTGCAGATGTGTTAAGCCCTTTTGAATTGATTCTTGGGGCTTTAATAAAGGCATAGTAACTCCTATATATAAGGGCATACGCATCTATTAGAAACAACCGCTCCATCTGTATAAAATTGTGTCTGTAAAATCAAACTCCTGTATGGAGTCAAAACTAAGATTAATATTCTCCATTTTCTGCCAAGAGCGAGTCTCAGCATCGTAGAACTCTATTTCATTACTCCAGTTGCCTTTTGTATCCTGGAACTTTATCTGATTATATTCATCAGTACCTATCTCAGCCTGCCAATGATTGTCAGAAATCTTTTTCATTGGCGTAACTCCCCATGAATTTGCGGTTCCTGAAACTGCTGGAGCGTAATCACCACAATAGTTTGTTATCAACACAATAGAATATGAAGCAGGGGCAACCGCATTGTCGTCATAATCACCATCATATCTTCCCTCATACCAATCTCCTACATTATCAGATATTGTATGATAATTAAAAAACAGGCAGCATAAACTTGCAATCCATAGTGCGGCAATAATGCTGTACACAATTATCTGACGCTTTTTGCTTGAACTGTCCATTTCATCTCTGTTCTTTAGATTCACTCCAAGATAAATGAGGGCAACAATAGGACATATAAATACCAAACACAACGATATTATCAAAATTATAGAAGCAAAACCTGAGGCAATAGGAGCCGTCATAAGCAATCCGGTAAAGCCGAATACACCTAACAGAAATAGTATAATAATAGCGAAACCAACAATAGGAATTGCTGCTAACATAACAACTAAAATCTTAGCACATGTACTCAAACAACCTGATGGTTTGTTTCCTCCAATAATTTCAGTACTCTCTGCCTGAACATTTTCAGTGGTTATTGGTTTTCCTTTCATTTCAAGGCGTTGTGTAGGAGTAGCGGCATCAGGTACAACTATCCAGAAAATAAGATATGCAATAGCCGCCACTCCGTTGGCTACAAGAAACAATATAACCCAAAGTACTCTTACAAGTGACACATCCATACCTATATATTCAGCAAGACCGCTGGATACACCACCAATAAAGCCTTTTATTGTATCTCTGTATAGTTTTTTTGAAACCTTTTTATCTGAAACAGGTGTTTCTCCGTTCATTTGTGACGGCTTGCCAATCTGTTCAATAGCACGTTCAACCTCTTCAATTGAAACCACTTGAATATTCAGTTTTGCCAAATAATCACTAAATAGTTCTGCCAATCTGCTTTCAATGTCACGCACCACCTCCTTATCATCAGCATACGCCTTTTCCACTTCACTGATGTAAGACTGCAACTTCTTATAGGCATCCTCATTGATTATGAATGCCATTCCGTTAAGATTAATGTTTACTGTTGTATTCATACTATAATTGTTTTATTTGTCCTACTGTCTGACTTATTGCACTCCACGTGGTCTCCATTTCAGCAAGCAGTTTCTCTCCGTCTTCAGTAAGTTTGTAATACTTACGAGGCGGGCCCTGAGTTGACTCCACCCATTCGTAGGTAAGAATGCCGTTGTTCTTGAGCCGGCTTAGTAGTGGATAGAGAGTTCCCTCCACTACTATCAATTGAGCCTTTTTCAGTTCCTCAATAATGTCTGTTGTGTATGAAGCCTTACGCTTTATAAGCAACAGAACACTATATTCCAAAATGCCTTTACGCATTTGGGAACTCATGTTTTCAATTAAAGCCTGCTCTATCATACCTATTTATTAACCACGATGCAAAGTTAGTCAAACTTTTGCTACCTTGCAATACATAGTACTATATTTTAACATATTTTAACTATTCTTCCTTCAGTATGGCATCAAGCATTGTATCATACATCAGTTGCCTGATATCAACATTTGATGTTTTAATAAGATTTCCGCCACTGCCTATAGAGACATCAAATCCTTTGAATTTAGGTGATGTCAACTTAAACTTGATATTGTCATAATCCTTACCATACACATCAAGTCCAATGGCACTTAGTATGGTAGGTTTCAACACTACAATATGATAATTAAAACTCATATCAAGATTCTGTGTACCACCAACTCCAAGTCTGTACTTATCCATACCCACCATAAACGGATAAATCTGAACCTCATTGTTCTTTACAATAACCTCAACACTTACACTGTCAATCCTATTCTGTGTCTTCTTGTTAAACATAAGCAACTTGGCAATTTGAGTGAATGTTTCACCGTCAAGCAGAACAAGAGAATCGCCACGCAAACGCAGAGCGGCATTAACTGATGGCAGTACAATATTGAAATTAGGGTCAAGCGTCACCTGTGCTGAAGCATCAGCCTCCACACTACCTGAGAAAGACCTTAACATAGGCATAATGGAATCAAGTTCAGGCATATAAGTAACAATATCGCCAACCTGAACACTATCCATTGACAGTGCCACCATAGCATTTGCGGAATCAGGCACCGCACACGCATACATGACATTCATTTTTGCCTTGCCAACTTCAGTTGAAGTTGAAAGTTCCTTTATTCTGAGCCTACTGTTCCTTATTGTAACAAAACCTTTGAAGTCAGATAAGTTCATTTTTGAGAACTTAAGGGTGTCTATTTCAGCATTAAATCTAAAGTCAATATTTTTAGGAATTACTACAATGCCTTGTATATCAACTGAATCTGACGATGCCTCAATCTCAGAATCATTAGAATCCACTGCCATCTGCACATTTTTCTCCATCTCTTCACCGGCACCCAAACCTTTCTCCTGCTGTCTCTTGTCATATTCATTCATAGCACGCATAAGTTGGTTCAAGTCAATGCGTTTTGAATGAAGAGAGAAGTTAGCCTTCAACATTCTGTTACGTAACAGATAATTTCTGAAATTTGTAACAGTACCGTTAAGCGTAACCGAACTACGCCCAATGCGAGGTTTCACATTATTAAGCCTGATGGTGTCATCATTCATTTCCAAATCAAGATTGCTTACCGAAGTTCTCAATGGGAAATCAGCATCCATCAGTTTAAGCCTCTTTGAGGTAAGAGTTGCACCATTTGAGAACCTCTTTAAGTACAGGTCCATGGCGTCCTCAGACTTGGAAAGGGTGTCAGCAAGCATCAATAGAGCAGGCAAATCCATAATCTTCTCCTTTGAGGTGGCAATTGCACTGTCCCTTTGTGAGGCAGTCATGCCACGCCTAATGCCTAATCTCATTCTTGGAGATATTGACACATTCATACTTGTCCTGTCCAAAACCGCACACGCTCCCGGACTACAAGCAAGAATTGAATCCAACGATACCCTTAATGACACAGCCGGAACATTAGGCCTTGAGGCGTTCTTGCCCATATTGACTGAAGCCATCATCCTTTTACCTGTAAATTTCAAAGAATCATCAGCAGTAATGTCCAACCCTCCAAAATTTACAGAGGCACGCAACATAGGCACTTTCTTAGGCTCTATATCATCAGCGGAAAGAGAGATTGAGAATCGTTCAGACTTTGCCTTTATTCTTTTTTGATACCACACATTCAGCGAACTGAATGACAGTCTTGAATTAAGAAGCACTGTGTCATTCATGCCTACTCTTGCAACTTTTGCCTTATTTGAAAGTCTGCCCTCAAACATTTTTGACATAGACTTGAGCCTTGCAGTATCAGCGGCTGTGAATGTACGCTTTTGAATGCCACCGTATGCGTTTGAAGTGTTTGTATTCAAAGTAAAACGCAATGAATCCACATATACACCAAGTTTCTGGGATGGAATAAGAACCCCGATATTATCACCTGTAATAACTGTTTTTGTAAACAATTTATATAAGTTCTTTTTCAGAATGTCATCAATAAAACAGTTACCGCTTACATCAATATCAAGAGTACCTGCCATCTTCTGTTTAGGGTCAAACTTATAGAATTCATTAATTACCTTGAGATTAAGTTTTGAGAGCAATGACAAATCAACATACTCTTTTCCACCTTTGTAACAAGCATAACCTGAAAGGTTTACTGAATTCTTTTCCGCATCAACAAAGAACTTGTCAATGTTTACAAAAGTTGAATCCTTAACATTCTGATTATATCTGCCGTTTGCCTTAAGGTCAATACACGTAATACGCTGACTATACTTTTTGAAACCGCCATTCAGTTTTGAAACATTTATATCAGCCTCAACCACAGGCAGTTTGCTACCTTTATACAATCCGTTTGCCTTTGCATTTACATTCACAGCCCCGTCAAAAACAAGTTTATCCACCGTTTTTGAATATTTGGAAGGCACAAATGACTTCAGTCTCCATAGTGAAGGACAATCCAAAGAGACCAAAAGATTTTCAAATCCAACGGCAAGAGTGTCAGAGAACTCAGGAGCCACCACACCCTTTACATAAAGTGATGTTTCATCAATTTTTACCCCAACTGTATCTATTTTATATTTCTTAAATGCACTATCCGCGTACGCCGATGCGTAAACATCAAGTGATGTGCGCTCAATATTGAATGTGCTATCCCTTAAACATATATCGTCTGATTTTGCGTTAAACAGAAAAAGATTTGTAATGGTATCGTTGCGGAACGCATTTAGCGTTAATTTGAAATTATTTACATTACATATTCTGTTAATAGTGGTATCAGCATAAACGGTGCTGTCTATTCCCATTTCTAAAAATGTTTTTATGTGTTCAGGCAAAATCTCTGTGCTATACGCATTTATACCTAACCCTTTGGCATCTGCCATAAAATGGGAGTCCATATCCCTGAACACAAGCCTAACAGGTTCAATTTGAAGCGTGTCAGCAATAATTCTTGGCAAGGAGAGAGCGGTTGTATCTTCCGGTTCATCAGATGGTGCCACCACATCCCAACTATACACGCTATCCTTTTTCTGTGCCTTTACATATACGCCATTCAAACGCAGATACGGAACTGCAATATCTCCACTTGTAATAAAGCCCCCGGCATTTGCCTTTGCTCCCAAACTGCTTACATAAAGCAGAGTGTCAGGGTCTCCAAATGCAAGAGTCTTAATGAGCAAGCCGTCAATATTCAGATTAACGTAAGGCCAACTCTTTACAATATCAAGGTTTATGGAGTCATATTGAGCCTCCACATTTACAAACTGAGGCAGATATTTGTCAAGCAGCTTATTGCCCTGCTCAGGCTTGAGTGCAATTTGAATAGTACAAACTACCGCTATAATTAAAACTAACGCAAGCCCCACAAGTGAGACAAGCGTTATTACTGATATTTTCAGAGGTTTTTTCATACGATAATAGAATTAATTGCTCTCCAATAAATAAAGTTTGTCATTCCTATGCAGTGTTTCTGTAGTTTTCATTGAGAACACCATACCTTTTGACACCTCTTCTGCCGATGTTCCGTCCTCAAGTCTAATGTCTTCAGCCACTGCTTCATACGCCCCTGTTGTAACCCCTGTAACAAGAACTCTGTCACCTTTGTGCAGTGCCTGTGCCTCCATAAGGAACTCTGCCACATTAATATTCTTGAAATAGTTTGTAACCTTACCAATGTAAATTTTGCGAAGCGTTGCCTGAGAGCCATAGTTATGACTCCATTCGCCCAACCTTTGACCTAAATAGTAGCCATTCCAGAATCCACGGTTAAAGACTTCACTTAAACGATAATCCCATTTGCTTATCTTATCTTCTGAATATGTGCCATCAATAACACTTTTTATTGCATCTTTGTAGCACTCCACCACTGTCTTAACATATTCAGCACCCCTTGCACGCCCCTCTATCTTGAAAACACGCACACCTGCGTCCATCATTTTGTTTATGAAATGAATGGTTTTCAAGTCCTTTGGCGACATTATATATTTGTTGTCAATGTCAAGTTGCTCTCCTGTCTCACGGTCAGTTACGGTATATCCACGCCTGCATATCTGCATACATGCACCACGATTGGCGGAACGTGCGGTTTCATGCAGACTTAAATAACATTTACCGCTTACAGCCATGCACAGAGCCCCATGGCAAAACATCTCAATACGTATCTTTGCACCGCTTACACCGCAAATATTCTCTTTTTCTATAACCTCATGAATTCTCTTTACCTGCTCTAAATTAAGCTCCCTTGCAAGCACCACCACATCAGAGAACCTTGCATAAAACTTAAGAGCCTCTACATTTGATATGTTAAGTTGAGTGGATAAGTGAACCTCCACACCTTTTGAAAAAGCGTACTGCATAACTGCAATATCACACGCAATAATGGCTGACACACCACTCTCTTTTGCCACGTCCACTATTTGGTGCATCAGGTCAATATCTTCATCATATATTATGGTATTGACTGTAAGATATGACTTTACATTATGCTCACGGCATATACGCACTATCTCCTTTAGGTCTTCTGTTGTAAAGTTATTGGAGGAATGGCTACGCATATTCAGGTTCTCAATACCAAAATACACAGAATCGGCTCCAGCCTTTATGGCTGCCGCCAAACTCTCCCAACTCCCTACAGGAGCCATTATTTCAAAATCATTTATGTTCATAAACTGATTTTCTCTATCCGTTTGCAAAAATACACATTTATAATGTTATTTCAAAGGCGTATGGAATCAATGATGGAGAATAGTTCATCCTTTGTTTCTGCACGGAGCATTGCAATGCGTGTATCCTTAAAGTTTGGAATGCCTTTGAAAAGTGGTGTGGCTGCCAAATGACGACGTACATGAAGTATTCCGCGCCTCTCATCAAGCCAATCAATACTGCTTTGAACCTGTGATTTTATTATCTCCTTTTTCTCTTCAAAGGTAAGAGGTTCAGCCTTTTTACCATTTTCAAGATAGTACTTGATATCTCTGAATACCCACGGACAGCCTATTGATGCCCTGCCTACCATAACAGCATCAACACCATAATGGTCAAAACACTCCTTGGCACGTTCAGGCGTTGTAATATCTCCATTACCTATAATAGGTATTCTCATTCTCTGATTATTCTTAACCTCCCCTATAAGTGTCCAATCAGCCTCTCCCCTGTACATTTGTGCACGTGTCCTGCCATGTATAGCAAGTGCCTGAATACCACAGTCTTGCAACTGCTCTGCAAGGTCAACAATTACCTTATTATCATCATCCCAACCAAGACGTGTCTTTACTGTAACAGGCGTTTTTACTGCATTAACCACAGCCCGTGTTATCTCAAGCATTTTTGGAATATCTCTTAGCAGACCCGCACCTGCACCTTTCCCAGCTACTTTCTTTACAGGGCAGCCAAAATTTATGTCTATAATATCAGGATTGGCACTCTCTGCCATGCGTGCTGCCTCAGCCATAGGTTCAGGCTCTCTGCCATAAATCTGAATAGCCACAGGACGCTCCGCATCATTGATTGTAAGTTTCTGCAGAGTGCGTGGAATATCCCTAATCAGAGCATCGCAGGAGATGAATTCAGTATATACCATATCCGCCCCAAACCGCTTGCACAGCATACGAAAATCAGGATTTGTGACATCCTCCATAGGAGCCAGAAACACCGGATACTTTGAAAACTCTATATCTGCAATTTTCATTGTTTATAAGATGGCATAGCACCGTTTTGCGTGCAAACATAAGCAGAAACATCAACTGCAATTCTGTGTGCATCCGCTAATGATTTTCCTTTCAAAACAGAAGCCACAAACGCAGCAGTAAAACTATCACCTGCCCCCACCGTATCCGCTACCTTTACCTTAGGAGTAGGAAGAAATGAACTCTCATTTGTAATGCTACTATAAACATAACTACCGTCAGTTCCGCATGTAAGCACCAGCATTTCCAAGTCAAAGTCATCCATAATTCTACGGCACAAGGTCTCTCCATCACATGAGTAGTTAAACATATCCTTCAAAACATTCAACTCCTCATCATTTATCTTAAAGATATTACTCATTGAAAGAGATTCAGATATTATTTGTTTAGAGTAATAATTTTGCCTCAAATTAATGTCAAAAACCTTTTTTGAATCTTTTGGCATAGCATTCAAAAAACTCAATATGGTTTTGCGTGACACTTCATTTCTTTGAGCCAAAGAGCCAAAACACACTGCCGATGCGTTTTCTGCAATTTCCTTTAACTGAGAAGAGAACGGAATGTTATCCCAAGCCACATTTTCACAAATGTTATAGTTTGGAATACCCTTGTCATCAAGAGTAACCTGTACTGTACCTGTAGGATACTTAACTTTAGGCAAATTAAAATTAATTTGCTTGGATTCAAAAATATCTACAATTTCCTGACCTAACGAATCATTGCCAATAGCACTGACAACACAGGCAGGTAGCCCGAATTGAGAAACATGATACGCAAAATTTGCAGGAGCACCGCCAAGTTGTCTGCCTGAAGGCAAGCAATCCCATAAAACCTCACCAAGACCTACAACAAACATTATATTTGAAGTTGTGTCCTCCACTGGAGTAAAATTCATTTTAGAAGAGCAAGTTTTAGGAAGACGAAGTTTGAACAACCGGAGTTTACTGTTGTAAATGAGGATTGTGAAAACGAAGTCTGACGAGAAAATTGCCTTATAAAATGAATTTTAGCGGCAGAAGTGCTTTACCGGACAGAAAGTATACCCAATCATAATCTCATGCGTCCCACCATTTTGAGTTACCAGATTATTCAAATCCAATCCAAATGAGTAGCCCACATTAAGACCTTTCCAATGGAAACTGCACATTGGCATAAGAAGCATTGCCTGAATATTGTTCTTGTTCCAACAATGACGATATGAAAGCTCAACCCAATAGCCCCAATCTCTGTCAACCTCTTGCCCAAACTTAAGACCCAAATCCATATTCACCTCAAGATACTTGTTCATTTTTAGCATTGCCATTGGCTCAAGATATTTGTCTCTGTTACGTCCTAAATCAAATGTATAACCGCCAAAGAGGAATCCGGTAAGTGGTGCAGGCAACTCCTTATCGCCGTATATATCTGAAGTGGTAGGAACAAGATTTGTAATGGAAAGTCCTACAAAACCACCGTATGACTTATAGTATACACCAACATTGGCGTTAAGTCCTATTCCGCTTGTATTTGCAAAGGCATTGTCCGCTTGAGCGGCAGGGTCATCAGCGTAAAGTCTGTTTGTGTTAATATAGAAATAATTAACCTTGATAGATGCTCCAAATGAGAGTTGACGATCATACGATGCCTTTTTAGAATACTTACGCCCGTTTGACAAAGGAATATGATAGGCAAATGTGGCCTGACCTCCTGCACGATTTGAATAACCGTTACGGTCATTATAAACGTATGCTCCAATACCTACATTTTTCCACACTCTGCCTTTGTAAGTAAGAAGTTGCGTCATTGGAAAATCCTTCATACCAACCCACTGCATTCTATTGGTAAGCATAAGGCTATGACAAGGCTCCGCACCTGCAAGTGCCGGATTAACCAAATAGTAATTAAAATGATACTGATTGTAAATCAACTCCTCTTGAGCATGCAGAGCAACTATTCCCAATGTTGCCGCAACTACTGCCAAAAAATATTTTTTCATAATATTATTATGTGATTTCATAGTTTAAAGTCAGATTTTTTATCTTTTAAGTATAAAGTGTCCGTTATATTGTTTTCTGATTTCCTCAACGGTAATAAGATACCAATAGTCATCAGATGACATTTGATGACCGTTGTAATAACCGTCCCAACCAGGGAAGTCATCTGTTACGCTGCCGCCTGAAAAACTACCTTTCTTATATACATAAATACGTTTGCCGTATCTGTCAAAAATTTCTACAATATAGCCCTCATAACAATCAATATTTGCAATTTTCCAAGTGTCATTTACTCCGTCTTCATTAGGTGTAAAGAATATATCAGGTCTGATTGCGTAAGCATCAAGTTGGAAAGTGGTGTCTGACTGACAGTACTCTGAGTCCTGAATGTAAATAATCTTGTAGCCTGAGCCAAGACCTGTAAACTCAGTATCGGTGGTGAAATTCTTGCCGTCCAATGAGAACATATAAGGAGGTGTACCTTTCTTACCCGATACGGAAATTCCTCTGTCCAAGCAAGTTTCTCCAGTAATGTTGATTGTTGCCACTCTTGGTAGTGAAGACACCTTTACAGTTACAAAAGCACTGTCTGTACAATATCCGTTATCCAAAACCGCCTTATACTTTGTTGTAATAGTTGGAGATGCCGTAACTCTTGCCCCTGTGGTGCCGCTTAGACCTGTTGCTGGAGACCAAACTATAGAAGTAACGTTAGTTCCGCTTGCCTCTATTGTCTTATTAGAGCCTTCACATATTGTAAGGTCATCTGTAATAGTTGGATTTATTGGGTCAAGAACCGTAATTGTAAGTTCCTTACTTGACTTACAGATTTTAGTTACCGAAGCGGTATAAGTGGTTGTTGCTTCAGGTTTTACAGTTGTTTTAGCGGTTGTGGCTATTGATTGTCCTGTGCTATTGTCAATCCATTCAAGGGTTGAGCCTTCAGGATATCTTGACATCTCAATTTCAACTTCGCCTCCTTCACAAATGCGTGCTCCAAGCGGACTTACATCAAATGCAATTTCAGGTTGAACCTCAACTCTTATCTCATTACTCTCAGATGTACACAAGCCATTCTTAGCCTCTTTCTTATATGTGGCTGTAGCGGTTGGAACATAACTTGTAATATCCTTACTTGAGTACTCTGTCCACAATGCCCCGTCCTTATACCATATATATTGACTTGCTGTTTCAGCATCTGAATCTGTTATTGATATGGCAGTACCTGCACAAACAACATCAGCATCAGAGGCAATGACAGGATTTACGGGTTTATCAACGCCAATTGTCAAAGTTCCGCCACCAGGACAAACATTACCTGCCAATGAAACAGTATATTCCGTATCTTCTGTTGGCTCTTGAGCGGAAAGGGTCTTGCCCGTTACACCTGGAACAGGTGCTCCTGCAACACTCCAAGACAATGTTTCCCCTGCACCCAATGTATAGTTTGCATTAACATCAAATTTACTGCCGACACAAATTCTGTTATCAACCACAGGGTCAGTTGCCACAAGTGGAATGTCAATTCTGTCTCCAACCTCAACTATTATTGAGCTGTTGCTTTCACAAGAAGGCATGTTTATATTAACCACATTCAATGAATACTCAACATGGTCACCACTGACAGTTGAGACACTTGGGTCTGTATATGTAAGAGTGGTTGAAGTAACTGTACCAGACTCAACGTCAGTTCCATTCTTTTTCCAAGTGTAAGTGCCGTTTGCCAATGTCAACTCTGCTGAAATTATGGCAGACGGACTGGTTAAGCACACCATTGATGGGGCTGAAAGAGTGAATGAAGGGTTAGGTGCTGTAACATACGATACAGATGCAGTACCAGGACAAACCGCTCCCGTAGGGTCTGTTGCGGTAACTGTTATTTTACCTTTTGCATCCTGACGGGCAAGTGTATATGTGGCACCCTTTGCATCAATTGATGGTCCCTCTGTACTCTTCCAAGTATATTCAAATGTTGTTGGCGTTGGAGAAGCAACAAATGTAAGTTCTGAATCAGGTGTTTCAGGGGTGAAACAGATATTGATATCAGACGGCGATACTGTAGCAGAACCCTTAACCTCTATATTAATAGGTGTTCTTGGACTCTCACAATATTGAAGTCCGGACGCATCGGTTGCTTTTTGGTTTGTTACATAATATGTTTTTATTCCAACTACGCTTGCATCAAATGTTGCATCCTTACCCAAATCCGTTCCACCGGTTTCCGTTTCATAGAAACGAAGATTGTCATATGTGGAGGTGACTTGGTCTCTTAAAAGTTTCGTCCCTGAAACCGGACAGGCGGCATAGTCCTTTGCAGTTGGAGCATCGGTTGGAGAACATTGACATTGATACTTTATTAAAATAGGTTCAGCCACCGCTGTAAGTTTTCCGCAACCTGTGCCTGGCTTTCCGTCACCAGCAGACTTTTCCACTGCATCCTTATCTCCGCCTACCCACACTCTGTACCACAATCCACTCTCATAAAGAGATGTCTTTTCCACATCTATTTCAACAAAATCATCAGTTGTGGCAAAATCCAAAACATTATCCCATGAACTTAGGTCTGTGGATGTTTGGAACAGGAAATACGGAGTTTTGAAGAATGTGCTTAAATCATAAACTGCATGTGCCTCCAATCTAAGGTGTACAGTTTTACCATCATCGCACACAATTGTATCTTGTGTGGTATATTTGGAATCGGTGTAGATTTTAACTTCAGGAGAACATGTAGAGAATGTAATGTCATCAATACCTATGTCATTACCTATTACAGCACCTGTAGATTGGCTGACATGATTATTCTTTATAATAAGTTTGAATGTAGTGTAATCTCCTGAATTGAAAGACTCACCTTTTTCAACCCAATCTCCTGTATATGGAAGGTCACCTGTTTCTGTGTCCAAAAGCAGAACATCCTGTTTTCTTGGAGCAACACCATAAACTTGGAATCCTGCATTTACAGGCTCATGATTGGAAGCGGTATTTGCATCTATATTTGCAATATAGGCAGAAAAATCATAAACAGTGTTCTTGCAAAAGTCTCCACTTGAAATCTGATACTCAAACATCCTCTTGTCCTCTTTTCCACAATTTACCAATAGGAATCCGTTATGTGAATCAGTGCCACCTGTTGTATGGTCTTTAATTTCGGAATCAGACCAATACCCTCCGTTTTTAGGTAATGTGGTAATGATATATCCGTTTTCATCAACATTGCCACTTGACACATAAGTATAGGTAGAAGTTATTCCTTGTGATTTTGAATCATTCAACTGCCCAAAATTAACTCTGTTTGTACTGTTTAATGAATTACTGCTGAAATCAACTTTCATAACGTCCTCTCTTGTACCGGCAACAGAACAACATACAACAGGGCGGACAACATCGCTTACAAGTACATCGCCTCCACATGTGCAACGGAAATAACATTCATCAGTAATGGCAACTGTGACTACAGACTCTGTAGCACCTTCAATAACTTGCCATGTCTGTTTATTATCTTTAGATATCTCCCATTTACAAGTACCGTTAAGTCCCTTTGCTATCATGGCATTCTCCTCTCCGGCACAAACCTTACTGCCGTTTTCAGAAACTATTTTCTTGTCAACGCAACCAGTAACCTTAATTGATTTGACAATTAGGGTCTTACAGTTATTAGCATGGTCAGCTGACCATACTATTGTTGCCTTGGAATCTTTGGCTGTAAAGGTTTTTGTCCAAGTGTATTTACCATTCTGATACTCTTTATACTCATCTTTGTTACCACCATTATCAACCCAAGCATGCTTAAAATTAATGCCTCTATGACACTCTTTTGTACATGAACAGTTGGTTCCATTTGCTATCTCAAAGTCAATACTTATTTTATAACTATTTTTTCCACTGGTTGTAACCAAGTCATTGATGGTATATGTAAAGAATGCAAAAGCGTCTCCACTTACTGCGGTAACCATTCTGAATCCGTCTTTTGTTACGGTGTATTGACCTTGAGTAATTGAAGTTGAAGATATTGTGAACTTCATACTGGTTGTCAACGATTCAGATGACGGGTCAGAAAATTTTACACTCTCCAAATCATAGTTATTATCCTTTACTCCAGACTTTGGCTGGAACGTTGTGCCGGAAAAAGTATCAGGACAAGACTGTGCAGACATTCCCATTGAGAACGTCAGCAACGCACATATTGACAGTATGCTTAGTAGATTTTTGTGATTTTGCATAGCACCCCATTTTATATTCAACTGACAAATGTACAAAAACTTATCAACAAAACGAAATAAAACACTGTTTTTTTTGTATTTTTGCACAAATTTAATGGTGACGTGGTGATATTGGTGATTCAATATCGCATAACCGAATCACCGTATCACCGTATAATCGTCTATATGGAAACACCGTTAATGAAGCAATATTTTGAGGTTAAACGTCAGAATCCTGACGCTATTCTGCTGTTCAGGGTAGGTGATTTCTATGAAACATACTCCACCGATGCCGTAATTGCCTCAAAAGTCCTTGGCATTACGCTTACACACCGCTCAAACTCAGATGAGGGCAAAATGGAAATGGCAGGAGTTCCGCATCACGCCATTGACAATTACCTTCCAAAACTTGTAAGAGCAGGGTATAGGGTTGCTGTTTGTGACCAACTTGAAGACCCGAAACTTACAAAAACACTTGTTAAAAGAGGTATAACTGAAATAGTTACACCAGGTGTAAGTTTCAATGACAATGTGCTGGATTCAGGAAGTAACAACTTTGTGGCTTCCATCAATTTTACAACACGAAACTTAGGTCTTGCTATGCTTGACATATCCACAGGCGAGTTTCTTGTAGCGGAAGGCAATCAGCAGTATATTGAAAAACTCATAGGCAGTTTTATGCCAAAGGAAATTCTTTATAACTCTTTATGTAAAGACAAATTCCTTAACCTAAACCTGCCAAAAATATTCTCCTTTGCTCTTGATGACTGGTGTTTTTCAGTGCAAAGTGCTATGGAAAGGCTTCATAAGCAATTCAATGTCAAGACATTAAAAGGATTTGGGGTAGACAATATGGAGTCTGCCACAGTGGCGGCCGGTGCCATACTGTACTATTTGGATTCCACGCAACACTCACAAACATCACATATAACACATCTCCGCAGAATTGAGAATGACCGTTTTGTTTGGATGGACAAATTCACCGTTCGCAATCTGGAATTGTTCCAATCATCGTCAGCTGACGGGAAAAGTCTTTCTGACATACTTGACAACACGCAAACCCCTATGGGTAGCCGCACCCTTAAACGTTGGATTGCATTTCCGCTTAAAGACATTGAGCAAATAGTCAAACGGCAGCAACTTGTTGAACGTTACTATTCAGATACAGAACTGACCTCATGGCTTACAAGTAAACTTTCACTGATAGGAGACCTTGAAAGAGTGGTGTCAAAAGTTGCCGCAGGCAGAGCAAATCCAAGAACGCTTGTTCAGTTAAAAGTGGCTCTGCAAGCCATTGAAGAGATTTATTCACAACAACAGGATGTTTTTGATAGCACAGAGTTATGTTCTGAGATTAAGGATTTAATAGACACTTACATTGTTAATGAACCGCCAATGCTTATTGGTAAAGGAGACGTTATTAAGGAGGGAGTAAGTGATGAATTGGATGACCTTAGACGTATAGCCCATAACAGCAAGGGTTATCTGCTTGAGATTCAGCAACGTGAAAGTGAGGCAACAGGCATTCCAAGTCTGAAGATAAGTTACAACAATGTATTCGGATACTACTTTGAGGTGCGTAACATGCATAAAGACAAGGTTCCTGCAGAATGGATACGCAAGCAAACTCTTGTAAATGCCGAGCGATACATTACTGAGGAACTCAAAGAGTATGAGGAGAAGATTTTGGGTGCTGAGGAGAAGATAATATCTCTTGAGCAATCAATTTTAGGAGATGTAGTTTGCCAATGTGCCGCTAAAACCATCCAATTACAAAAACTTGCCCGCATAATTGCAAGCATTGATGCCCTATGCAGTTTAGGCATCGTGGCAAAAGAGAATAATTACAATAAGCCTGAGCTGAATGACTCCTTCATCATAGACATTAAGGATGGAAGACACCCGGTTATTGAAACGCAAATGGCTGTAGGTGAGCAATATATAGCCAACGATGTGCATCTGGACAACACTGACCAGCAGATAATAATAATAACCGGACCTAATATGGCAGGCAAATCGGCACTGCTTAGGCAAACCGCCTTAATAACACTGATGGCTCAGATTGGTTCCTTTGTACCTGCGAAGACGGCATCGATAGGTATAGTTGACAAAATCTTCACACGCGTAGGTGCAAGTGATAACATATCTATGGGTGAAAGTACTTTTATGGTTGAGATGAATGAGGCTGCAAGCATTCTTAATAACATGAGTGACCGCTCACTTGTACTGTTTGACGAACTTGGAAGAGGAACAAGCACCTACGATGGCATTTCAATAGCATGGGCTATAGTTGAGTATATTCACGAGAGCCCTAAGGCAAAGGCAAGAACCCTATTCGCAACACATTACCATGAGTTGAATGAAATGGAGAAAAATTTCAAAAGAGTTAAAAATTTTAACGTTTCAGTTAGGGAATTTGAAAATAAAGTTATATTTTTGCGGAAACTTGTCAGAGGCGGAAGTGAACATAGTTTTGGAATCCATGTTGCAGAGATAGCAGGAATGCCTAAAAGCATACTTAAAAGGGCAAAAGAGATACTTGTACAACTTGAATCTGAAAATTCAAAAGAGTTAAAGAAGGCTGCCGATACAAGAGAGGGTCTTCAACTGAGTCTGTTCCAACTTGATGACCCTGTACTTTCACAAGTCAGGAATGAGATTCTGAATCTGGACATAAATTCGCTGACTCCACTAGAGGCACTAAATAAGCTTAATGAGATTAGAAGAATAATAACAGGATAATAATTATGTCACTCTACGCGTTAGTTACAGGAGCAAGTTCAGGCATTGGATTGCAATATGCACATCGCTTGGCAGAGCATTATAAGTATGATTTGGTACTTGTAAGCAATCAGGAAAAAGAAATCAAGGAAACTGCCGATGAAATCGGGGAAAAATACGGAGTAAAGGCTATCTCTATCTACAAGGATTTATCTACAGAGAGCGCTCCGCAAGAGTTATTTGACTACTGCAAGGAGAACGGAATAGAGATAGAGGTTCTCATAAACAACGCCGGAGTCTTTTTCTTTAATGACCTTGCCAACACAGCAGAAAAGAGGGTGAATCTTATGCTTCACCTGCATATTCGCACAGTTACAAACATGACACGTCTGTTTGGTGCCGCCATGGCTGAGCGTGGACACGGTTATATCTTGAACATGAGTTCTATGAGTGCATGGATGGCAATGCCTGGCATTCAATGCTACAATGCCTCAAAAGCGTATATCCTCAATTTCAGCAAATCAATGTGGTATGAACTTAAGCCTCACGGAGTTACAGTTACTTCCATTACTCCTGGAGCAATAGATACAGGACTTTATGGTCTTGCACCAAACCTACGCAAGTTAGCAGTGGCACTACATGTATCAATGCCACCCGCAAAACTTGTAAAAAAGGCTTTGAAGGCTATGTTCAAAGGAAAGAAGACCTCAATGCCAGGTGTATTAAACTACTTGTTTGTACCTATGATTAAGCACCTGCCTGATTGGGTTGTGTTCTTTGCAATGAAAAAGATTTCCTGCTTTCAGAAATAGTTTTATCCAAATCGGATAATCCATTTTGGATAAAATTTGTGAGATTAAACAAATGACCCTTGTTCCTTAAGCCATTATCACCTTTAGGTGCGTTTATTAATCTTTCAGACAACGCACAGATTGCCCGAAACTCTTATCGTTGTTAGCACTGAAAAAGATGTCCTTGTCAAGAACGAGACCACGACAACGAGCAAAGCATTTGCTGTCTTCGAAAAAATCCAACGGAGTCGACGTCCAAATAGGGGCAGCTGTACCAATCCCACACACTTTACCATCTGCGTCGCCTGCTGGCAGAGCCGCAAAACCATAGCTATCTAATCCTGGTTTGTATTCAGTATCTCCGTTGTACCAGCCAGAAGTGGCCTTTAGATATTTGCCCGCTGTATCCGTTCCTTTACCATCTGTATTTTCTATATAATCCACAAGTGTCTGCCATTCCGCCATTGTTGGTACATGCCATCCGTTGGGGCAGATGCCCTGACGCTTGCCACTGAACTCTGTTGTCTGTTCTTCCCCGTCCGCAACACCTACAGTCGCAGCCCAGTTGTAGAGGTAGCCCAACTTCTCTATCTGTTCGTCTGTGAGATTGCCAGTGTACTCTGATGAATTCCACTTGCTCTTGTCAGATGCATCAATATAGTATGGGGTGTATACTCTATTGTCTGATGTTGGGATAGAGTTATTTTTAAGCCAAGAGGCATTGTATGCCTCAGACTCTGTGTCATACTTTGAACAACGGTAGTTCTCCGCCATCCAAGTCTGTGTGCCTATTGTCACCTGTGGGTAGTCTGATGCCTTGCATTTCTCGCCTGTTGGGGTTGATGGCTCAGTGAAACTGATACTATCAACCTTTGAAATCAGAAACTCTGTTTGTGTGCCATCATTGCTATACACCCAGAACTTTGTCTGCGCCATAGCACATAGTGTTGCAACCAATGCAATCAGTGTAATTGTAATTTTTTTCATATTCGTCATTTTTTAATTATTGTACTTGTATTTTAAACTGCTGTCCGCCTGCTACAACCAAATATGTGCCAGCGAGTGAAATTGTGCATTCACACTTTGACGCCCTTACGCAGTCGCCCAACTGCTGACCTGCCATATTCCAGAATGTGATATTGCACTCTTCATCAGCCTCAACAAATATTGTCTTCCCTTGTGTGTAAACGTTCACATTAACATTAGCGGCTTCTACGTCCTGAACTGAGGTTGGTTCTGCCTGTCCGAACTTGAGAAGTTTTGCTCCACCATCCTCCTTGCCGTCTTTGCGGTTAACAACAAAACTTGGAGAATCTGCTGATTCAGTATCAAGTGTGATTTTTTGCACACTTGAAATGGCGTAATTGGTCTCAACTCCGTTTGCCTTTATAGAGATAAGGCATAGCTCATCAGCCACTGCCATAATTGGTAAGAGCAGAAGCAATGTAAAGTAAAAATACCTCTTCATAATTTTATTTTTTATATCAAAGATTTTTCGCTTCGCTCAAAATGACGGGTGGAGACATCCCGCTATTCGGAAACTTTTTATGATTTTATTCGGAAACTTTTTATGATTTTATTCGGAAACTTTTTGTAAATATTCCCAGGGCTTAAGGGTGTATTTTTCTCCTTTCTTGAATTTTGACAGTTCAGGAATGTTCTCCTTTATGGTAAATGTAATCTCTTCATTGCTTAGATTTGCAATGTAGAACACAGTGTCATCATCAAGAATTCTTGAACATGCAATAATCTCTTTAGGGTTGCTTGTTTTATAAACCTTCCATTCTCCACCCTTTCCTCCAGCCATTAAAGCCTTGTGCTGATGTTTTAGTGTGTTCAAATCCTTGTAGAAATTAAACCATTCTTCATTATATGGGGCAGGTGTGTCTTTTTTGAAAAATTCAAAACGATGGTCATAACCGTATTCCTGACCAGTGTATATAAGTGGCATGCCTGGTACAATATAACATAAGGTGGCAAATGCCTTCACTCCGTCTCCGTAACGCTCAAATTCAGTACCGTCCCATGAGTTGCGGTCATGATTTGTCAAATGGTTCATTTGGTAGGCATCGGGGGCAAAATTTGTCTTTTGAATATTTACCATGGAATCAATAAGGGAAGCACCTTTGTTGCCTTTATAAATCTCTTCAAACAGACCGCTTAAAGGCCAATTGTAAACCATATCAAACGCTCCGTCACATAGTTCTGTATTGGCACCTTCAGCCAAGAAGAACAGCGGTTTTATATCTGTAAGTTGCTTGCGTGCTTCAAGCCAGAAATCCATTGGCACCATAAATGCCACATCACAGCGGAAACCGTCAATATCACACTCTTTCACCCAAAATTTCATGGCATCAATCATGGCGGCACGCATCTCTGCATTGTCATAATTTAATTTGTATGTATCTGTCCAACCCCAATCCTGAATAAGTTCCCCCTCATCATTGCGGGCATACCAATCAGGGTGCTCATTAAACCAAACATTATCACATCCTGTGTGGTTGGCAACCCAATCAATAATGACCTTTATGCCCATTGAGTGTGCTGTGCTTACCATATTCTTGAAATCCTCAATAGTTCCCATTTCAGGATTTATTTCAGTATAGTTCTGAGACGCATAGTAACTGCCAAGTTCCCCTTTACGGTTAAGTTCAGAGATTGGGTTTATTGGCATGAACCAAAGAATGTCAACTCCAAGTTCCTTCAACTTAGGCAGATTTTGTTCAGTAAACGTGGTAAGTTTGCTATCTTCAGTAGCCTGTCTCCAGTTAACTTCATAAATTACGGCATCGGCTGCCCATTCAGGTTTTTCCGTTGCATGTCTCATTTCACTCTCATTTTGGTCATTGCCGGCACAAGATGTTGCGGCAAGTGTAGTAGTGGCAAGAATAGCCATTGCTAAAAATTTTTTCATAGTTTTATTTGTTTTGACATCTGCAAATGTAAGAAAAATATTTCACACCGCAATATATTAATAATAAAAGGTCAGAACACTATTGTTCCAATCTTTCTTTGTTTAAGTAGCGCCACCGGGATTCGAACCCGGGATCTTCGCCGTGAGAGGGCGACGTCCAAGACCACTAGACGATAGCGCCAACTACTTCTTTCCTCTAAAAGTGATGCAAAGGTAAATCAAAATTCCTTTACTACCAAATTTTTTTGCAAAAAGCGACAGATTTTTCGCTTTGCTCTAAATGACGGCTACAATGACCACTCAAAACCGTCTTTGGTATCCTTAATGGTGAATCCAAGTTCCTGTAATGAGTTGCGTATTTTATCACTTGTAGCCCAATCCTTGTTCTTTTTTGCCTCAAGACGCATATTAAGCAATAGGTCAACGGCCTTTTTATAAGCATCGGACGATGAACCTGCTTGGGCTTGTGTGTCATTCTTTAATCCTAAAACATCCTCAATAAATAGTTTGAATGTGGTTTTTAACTCATCCAAATCCTCTGTACTTATTGTGGCGTTTCCGTCAGCAACTGCATTTATTGCCTTTGCGGCTTCAAACAGATTGGAAATTACAATAGGTGAGTTAAGGTCATCATTCATAGCATCAGTACACTGTTGTCTTAGGTTCTTAACATCTACTGTTGATGCTGCGGATGATTTGAGCGTCTGAAGACGGTTGTACGCCTCCATAAGTCTTTGATATCCCTTCTCAGAGGCTTTAAGGGCATCGTTGCTGAAATCAACGGTACTTCTGTATTGAGCCTGTAGAATGAAGAAACGGATTGTCATAGGACTGTATGCCTGGTCAAGCAACTTATGACTGCCGGTAAAGAACTCGTCAAGTGTAATGAAATTACCTAATGACTTGCCCATCTTCTGACCATTGATGGTAATCATATTGTTGTGCATCCAATAATGCACGCTCTCATGCCCAAGAGCGGCTGTTGACTGGGCAATTTCACACTCATGGTGAGGAAAGACAAGGTCCATACCGCCTCCATGAATATCAAACTCTTGTCCAAGATATTTTGTACCCATTGTTGAGCACTCAAGATGCCAACCCGGAAATCCGTCACTCCAAGGTGAAGGCCAACGCATAATATGTTCAGGCTGAGCCTTTTTCCAAAGTGCAAAGTCCATGGCACAGTGTTTCTCCTGTTGTCCGTCAAGGGCCCTTGTGGTTTCTAATAGTTCATCTATATTTCTGCCTGACAGCACTCCGTAATGATGGTCTTTGTCATATTTCTTGACATCAAAATAAACAGAACCGTCAGAAATGTAAGCATATCCTGCATCAAGAATCTTTTTGACAAACTCAATTTGCTCTATTATATGCCCCGATGCATGAGGCTCAATTGATGGAGGCAAAACATTTAGAGCCTCCATAGCCTTATGATAGCGGTTAAGATAGTATTGAACAACTTCCATTGGCTCTTTTTGTTCAAGCCTTGCCTTCTTTGCTATTTTGTCCTCCCCTTCATCAGCATCGTGTTCAAGATGACCTACATCAGTAATATTACGTACATAACGCACCTTATATCCAAGTATCTGAAGCCAACGGAACAGCAGGTCAAAGGTAATTGCAGGTCTGGCGTGACCCAAATGTCCGTCTCCATAAACTGTAGGTCCGCACACATACATACCCACATAAGGGCTGTGCAATGGAATAAACTGCTCTTTTTTACGCTTCAGGGTGTTATAAACAAATAACTTATGTTCCATAATCATTGTGGTTTATAAAGGTTTGCAAAATTATAAAATTACAATAAACAATACAAATTTATTTCTTTCTTTGTTTCATACAACGATACAATGTATTGTTTTTTTCACTACTTTTGTATGTTGTAATCTTATGATAAGCATTCAAAATAACAAACTACAAGGATACTCTTTTATAGATCTCTTTGCTGGAATAGGAGGTTTTCATTATGCCCTGAATAGTTTTGGAGCCCAATGTCTATATGCCTCTGAATGGGACAAACCCGCTGCAGAGACTTATTATATTAATCATCATATAATGCCTGATGGGGATATTACTAAAGTTGATGAGAAGAACATCCCGTATCATGATATTTTATGTGGAGGGTTCCCCTGTCAAGCATTCTCAATAAGCGGTAAGCAAAAGGGGTTTGAAGATACAAGAGGAACTTTGTTTTTTGATATTGCACGAATAGTGTCATTTCATAAGCCTAAAGTGATATTTATGGAGAATGTAAAGAATCTTGAGGCTCATGATGGTGGCAAAACATTCAGGAAAGTGCTTGAAACATTAGAGGAATTAGGTTATACAACATACCACAAAGTTCTTAATAGTGGCGATTACGGAGTTCCACAGCATAGAGAAAGAATTTATATAGTTTCATTTAGAAATGATATTAGGAATAAAGAGAAATTCAAATTTCCTACTACAAAATCCGCATCATCTTTAGTTGATGTTTTGGAGGAAAATCCTGTTGATGCAAAAATTATTAACAGACCTGATATCAAAATTTACAAAAAACCGATACAAGTTGTTGAAAAGTCTTTGTTTGGAGAGAGGGAAATACCAAATTGTCCTATTCAAATAGGAGTTGTGAACAAAGGTGGACAGGGCGAAAGAATATATGACCCTGTAGGTCATTCCATAACATTAAGTGCGTACGGGGGTGGTGCCGGTGCCAAAACAGGTTTGTATTTGGTTAATGGTGTGGTTAGAAAACTTAGTCCAAGAGAATGTGCCAGATTACAGGGTTTTCCTGAAAGTTTCAAGATTCCATCTAATATCAATCAGGCTTACAAACAATTTGGCAATAGTGTAACTGTTAATGTCCTTCAGAATATTGTAGGGGAAATAACCAATATTTTAGCATCATAAAAATGGAGAAAGATTTGATAAACATAGGTAGCCAAACGGCAAAAAACGGTTTTAAGAACGAAAGGGATGTTGTTGATAAATTCAACAATTGGCGTGATGATGAAGATGCTCGTCAGTGGCTATCCATTATGGATTATGATATTAACGAAGTTGAATATGTTGAGGCCGTAGTGATTTCAGGCTATAAGGCTGATATCCAAGTTAAGGTCAGTGTAAAGTTAAGAAATGCAATTGATGTGGAGAATATTCAGGTTAAACTTGTAAGTAACCTAAATGGTTTTAATCAAATAGATAAAAGGTGGATTGATAAATATGCGGAAATGTGGAATATGCCTGATGAAATCAAGACATTACTAAAACTATATACTGGGGAGATACCACCAATGGTTACAAGTGCAAGAGATAAAAGAAGAACATTTGCTGATGAATTCTCTTGCATTGACCAACAAAAGCTGTTAGATTGGATTAATGCTAACAAAACTTTAATTGTTTCTGACATAATAAAAGGAAGTGGCAAGTTTGCTGCGGAGTGGATGCTTGTAGTACAAAAAATTGATACAAACGCACGTTGGATATTAAAGCCTATAAATTATTGCCTGAATTTCTTTGGTTCAGGAGATGCTCTGATTACGGATAAAGGATGTTTTAGAATAGGAAGAATTACAATGCAACGTAAAGGAGGCGATGGTGGTAGAGATACCGCTAAAATGTTGCAGTTTAAAATTAACCCAGCACAATTATTTGATATTCAATAAGTACTATGGTACGCAAATTTGATTTTCTGGTTATCGGCAGCGGTATTGCCGGTATGAGTTTTGCACTTAAAGTTGCCGATAAAGGCAAAGTTGCAATACTTTGTAAAACAAAACTTGAAGAGGCCAACACAAATCTTGCACAAGGTGGAATTGCATCTGTAACAAAACTTACAGATAAGTTTGACAACCATGTCAATGACACCCTTATTGCCGGTGACGGTGCATGTGATGAGGCTGTTGTGCGTATGGTCATTGAAAACGCCCCATCCCAAATCAATGAACTTGTGCATTGGGGTGTTGATTTTGACAAAGATGAAAACGGCAATTTTGACCTGCATAAAGAGGGAGGACATTCAGATTTCCGTATTCTTCACCATAAGGACAGTACAGGTGCGGAGATTCAGCATTCCCTTGTAAAACGCATTCAGGAACACCCAAACATTGAGGTGTTTGAAAATTATTTTGCAATAGACATAATTACTCAGCACCATCTTGGACAACTTGTAAAACATACCACTCCAAATATTGAATGCTATGGTGTGTATGTTCTTAATCCAAAGACACGCAGGGTACACACATTCCTCTCTAAGGTAACCATGATGGCTACTGGTGGCATAGGGCAGATATATCAAACCACTACAAACCCTTCAATTGCCACAGGCGATGGTATATCAATGGTATATAGGGCAAAAGGTATTGTAAAGGATATGGAATTTGTACAATTCCACCCTACAAGCCTTTATAATCCTGCTGAGCGTCCTTCTTTCCTTATTACTGAAGCGATGCGCGGATATGGAGCGGTTCTACGGAATATTAAAGGCGAGGAGTTTATGTATAAGTATGACAAAAGGGGTTCTCTTGCTCCACGTGATATTGTGGCACGTAGCATAGACACTGAAATGAAACTTGCAGGTTGTGATTACGTATATCTTGATGTTACACATAAACCTGCGGAGGAGACTAAAGAGCATTTCCCAATGATTTATGACAAGTGCCTTAGCCTTGGAATTGATATCACCAAAGATTATATACCTGTAGTGCCTGCGGCTCACTATCTGTGCGGTGGCATTAAGGTTGATATGAACGCCCGCACCACAATCAACCATTTGTATGCGGCAGGAGAATGCTCATGTACAGGACTTCATGGAGCAAACCGCCTTGCTTCAAACTCACTGCTTGAGGCTATTGTGTATGCTGATAAGGCTGCAAAAGATTCTTTAAAAATAATTGACAGCATAAAAATCAATGAGAATGTGCCTCTATGGAATGACGCAGGCACAAGCCTTAATGAAGAGATGGTGCTTATTACTCAAAGTGAAAAAGAGGTTGGTCAGATTATGAGCAACTATGTTGGCATAGTACGCTCAAATTTGAGGTTAAAACGTGCGTTTGACCGTCTTGAGATACTTTATAAAGAGACGGAAGAGTTATTTGACCGCTCTGTTGTTACAAAAGAACTTTGTGAATTACGTAATATCATTAATGCCGGCTACCTTGTAATTAAGATGGCAATGGAACGAAAGGAGAGCCGAGGGTTACATTACACTATAGATTATCCAACAAAGATTGAATAAAAAAATTGAGAGGCTTTTTCAAGTCTCTCAATTTTTTGTTCTCCCCAATCCACATTATTTCTTATAGAACCTTGCGGAAGCCTTATTTCCGTTGTTGTCAATCAACAATAACTGGTAAGGTTCTACACTTGGAGCCAAACGGCTTACATTTATTGAATTTCCTTCAATTTCAAATGTTCCGCAATCAACACCACCTATAGTATATACATTACCAAGTATAAACTCCTTGTCACTTACTATAGACATTTCTCCGCTTGTAGGGTTAGGTACTAATGATATGCTTTCTGAAGCATTAACATCTGATATGCCTGTAATAGGGCACTTTGTCTCAGATACATCATATACAGAGTTACCCCAAGAATCTGTATGGGTGGTGCTTAGTATATTGTAGCAAGCATTGCCTGTGAGATTCTCTATATTATCTGTCTGCTTGGTTCCGGAAGTGGCACCATCGTTAAAGATTACGCTTAAAGGCTCTGTTAAATCCTTAACAGTATATGCCCACCAACCCATACCATCCTGTGTCATAGGAACACCAGGCCAACCACCCAATAAATCAGGTGTGCTTGCAGTCCAAGCATAAATGTATGTGGTGCCAGACCAAGCCGGGTTATTAGTATTTGCCCTAACCGTAATAATAGTAGGTGTAGGTGTAGGTCCGTCCTGACACTTGCCTGGCATAGGCCAAGGCTCTTTGTATGTAAGAGTAGAGCCGTCAAAACAAGCATCCATACTTAATGCACCTATATCTGCAGTCTGCTCATTACTGCCATTGTTGAATATAATCTTAAATGATGTAGCCTCAACTGTTACTGAGTATTTATCTCCGGATTTGCTTATTGCAGTACCTGGCCACTCACCAAGCAATTTTATGGCTGCATCGCCGTCTCCTGCCCAAGCGTATGCCTTAACTGTAGTCCAAGTAGCAGGAGCCTTAAACTGAACTGTAATGTCTTTAGGTTTAACATTAGTGAATGTACCGCTAACAACAGAAGACTTAGTCTGACCATCTATAGCAATAGCCTTAATAGTAAAGTTAGTGCTTGTAACCGCAATAGGACCAGTGTACTTGGTAGATGATGCGGTAGGTGTGGTTCCGTTAGTTGTGTAATAGATTGTACCCTTAGTGGCTGATAGTGTTACAGATGTAGCATAACCGCTTGTAGGGTTCATTGTAACTACAGGACCTACTGGAACTTTAACATTAGTATAGTATGCCCAACCGTTACCAGAGCAAGCAAGGCTGAAGCTTGATGGGCAAGTACCTTGAGAACCTATGAATACCACAAGTTTACCTTTGCTACCCGTAATCTCACCTCTAAAGTAAGAACCTGTAGATGTGCAAGAGGCTGAAGAAGTATTGGTAATACCGCAAGCCTTACGGGCTGCAGCCATCTTCTTAATATCCTCCTTGCATCTTACCCAGTGAGGATAGAATACGCAAGGAGTACCAGGCATTGCTATAATGTAGGCGTTAGCCTGTGTCCAGTCTCCCCAGAACTTATTGTTGTCATCACGGAAAGTATCGTGGTTATCTACAAATGTAACGGCATATTGCTTATATGTGTTATCACCTATAAGACCGCTACCGCCACCGTAGCCTGCAAGTGCTGAATAGTTCTTACTTGCCAAACCGTTGTTAAAGCCGTTGTATTTAAGGCAGAAGTCAAATGCGTTAGATGTCTTGCCTGTCTCATTAATCCAATGAGTAAGAGCGTCATAACTGCCGTCCCAATACTCACCTACAGAGAAATATGCACCAGCGGCGGCATTGTACTCCTTATTATATTTACCCAAGTAGCCCTTTACAAGGTCATAACGCCAACCGTCATAGCCTATCTCACCCTTCATCCATTTTAGGTAAGCCTTAATGGCATCTCTCAGGTAAGAGTTAGAGTGGTCAAGGTCACGTGCGGCACAGTAACCGCCCGATGACTCACATTGTACGTCATATCCGGCATCTTTTGCACCTGTGGCTTTCCAACCTGCCTGCTTGGATACCTCATCATCACAGCAAACAAATTTACTAGTGTGTCCTGACTCATAAAGGGTGAATTTACCATATGTGCCAAAATCCTCATTATCAAAATCTATCCAATTATTACCTGACTTATGGTTAATTACAATATCGGCAATAACCTTCATATTAGGGTTAATCTCTTTAAGCTTTTTTATCAACGCTTGAAGTTGTGTCTTGGTTCCCCAGTCACCGCTTTGGTTAGACCACTTTTTGGGGTGGTAACCTGTACCTCCTTCAGACTGGGCTGAAGGCGGAAGCCAAATCATATCAAATGTCTCAGCAATCTCTTGTGCCTGAGACGTAAGGTCTGTCCACTTAGTGGTGCCGTAACTCTCTCCATTTGCCGCTTTAGCATTAGAGGCGTTGTAAGAGTCATAGTAGAAACCCTGTAACATAACTCCAGGGTTGTTTGCAGGAGCCTGTGCATTAATGGTTAACGCCCACAAAAGCCCTGCTGCGGCAATCAGTAAAGTTCTTGTAAGTTTCTTCATACTAAAATGTTTTTAGATTAATTTCATATCATTAAGTACTGCATTTGTCTTGCGTACCGCAGCCTCTGAAGCGGCAAGTTTGGCCTTTTCATCAGCATTTAACTTGAGTTCAACTACTTTCTCTATACCTTTCTTTCCTATGATACAAGGAACACCTATTGTAATGTCACTCATTCCGTACTCTCCGTTAAGGAATGTAGAGCAAGGAATCATCTTCTTCTGGTCCTTAACAATAGACTCTACAAGGAAAGATATGGCGGCACCCGGAGCCATCCAAGCGGAAGTTCCAAGAAGTCCTGTAAGTGTAGCACCTCCAACCATTGTTGATTTTACAACCTCATCAAGTTTCTTTGCACTCAAAAGTGAGCTTACAGGTATTCCCTTATATGAAGCAAGACGGGCAAGAGGTATCATTGTAGTATCGCCGTGACCGCCAATAACCATACCGTCAACCTCATTTTGATTGCACTTCAAGGCTTGGCTCAAGAAATATTTGAAACGGCTGCTGTCAAGAGCACCACCCATACCAATAACTCTGTTTCTTGGAAGTCCAAGGCTCTTTAGTGTAAGGTATGCCATTGTATCCATTGGGTTTGAAACCATAACAAGAATGGCATTTGGAGAGTATTTCAATACGCTTGATACAACGCTTTTTACAATACCTGCATTAACGCCTATCAAATCCTCACGTGTCATACCTGGTTTACGAGGAATACCTGAAGTGACAACAACTACCTGAGAACCGGCTGTCTTTGAATAATCATTTGTAACACCCTTTACTACGGTATCAAAGCCTATAAGTTGGGCTGTTTGCATAATATCCATAGCCTTGCCCTCAGCAAGACCCTCCTTAATATCAATAAGGACAACTTCACTTGCAACTTCATTAATTGCTAAAACATTGGCGGCGGTAGCACCTACGTTGCCGGCACCTACTACTGTAACTTTTGACATGGTTTTATAAAATATTAGTTAATTAATTTCGTTAATTATTCTGCAAATATACAATTTTTTAACAAAAAGTAGTACTTTTGCGTTGAAATTTATGAAAAAAACTACTTACATAGTATTTGTTACAGTTGTGTCAGCTCTTGTGTTGGCATCGTGTTCTGTAAATAAAAACACCTCAGTATCAAGGAGTTACCATAAGACAAAAGTAAAATATAACATACTTTTCAACGGCAAAAACGCATTTATAAAGGGAGAGGAAGCCATACATAAGGCATCTATTGAACTTGATGACTACAATGATATTCTGCCTATTTTTGAAATCAGCAATAAAGAGGCGGCAAAAAGTGCGGAGAGTGATATGGACAGGACCATAGAGAAATGTGAAAAATCCATTCAACTGCACTCCATTGTAAAAAAGCCTAAAAAGAACCCAAACAAGGCAAAAGACCCTAAATATATAGCCTTTATGGCAAAAGAGGAGTATAATCCTCAAGTTCAGGAGGCTTGGCTGCTTAGAGGAAAGGCTCTTTACTACAAACTTGATTTTCCCGCGGCGGAGGCAAACTTTGCATACGTTGCAAAGCACTATACTGACAATGTAGACGTATGTACAGAGGCAAAATTATGGTCTGCCAAAGGTTTTTCTGAACAAGGCTGGTTCTATGAAGCCGAAGATGTGCTTGGCAGACTTTCAGAAAAATCATTCACCAATTCCACAAACAAGGACTATGTTTTGGTTAAGGCTGATTTGCTTTTACGTCAAGAGCAATATGAAGCGGCAATTCCTTTCCTTGAAAATGCCATAAAGCTAAATAAAGGCGACACTAAAAAGCGTATGATGTTCATCTATGCACAAGTGCTTGAGAAGATTGGCAGGATTGGTGAGGCATACAACGCATACGAGGCGGTTAAGAAAAAGAGTACAAACGGTATAATGGAGTTTAACGCTGTTCTTGGTATGGCAAAATGCTATCAAGGTCAGTCAATGGAGCCAATCATTAAAGAGATAGACAAGCTTCTGAAGCGTAATAGCAATGAGCAATACCTTGACCGCATATATTTTACTTTAGGTCAGTTGTTCATGCGTAGGGGAAATAAAGATAAGGCTATTGAAAACTACAAACTTGCAATTGAAAAGAGTACAAGAAACGGTATGGACAAGGCTCAGGCACTGCTTACACTTGGGTCAATATACTATGATGAAGAGAAATATCTTGAAGCACAACCTCTTTATGCTGAAGCACTTGACATTTTGCCAATGGACCACTCTGCATATAAATCGGTTCAAAACCGTTCTGTAAACTTGGACTACGTTGCACAATACAGCAACACCATTACACTTCAGGACAGTTTGCTTGCTCTTGCCAACATGCCGCAAGAAGAGCGCATTGAAAAAGTGAAAGCCGTTATTGAAGAGATTCATAAGAAAGAAGAGGAGGAACGCAAGAGGCTTGAAGAGGAAGCAAGACAGCAGGAAGCCAAAGACAGAAGTGCCGCACTTGCAGCCTCAGCTAACCTGTCACTTGGCGAGACACTTGACAAAGCGTGGTATTTCTATAACAGTTCCCTTATAAGTAAGGGTAAACTTGAATTCCAGAAAATGTGGGGCAGTCGTCCGCTTGAAGATGACTGGAGAAGGTCAAACAAGGTTTCAGCAGGATTTATTGAAACAGATGAGGATGATTACGCTGATGACAATACTGACACTTCAACTGAGCCTATTGAAGGCGAAGTAATTGCAGGAACAGACGGTATGGTATCCACCGGCAATGCCGAACTTGACTCCTATTTAAGGACTATACCTACTACAGAAGCTCTCAAAAAAGCCTCAAACGATGAAATTGAAGAGGCTCTTTATAACTTGTATTATGTATATGAAAACCGCATAATAAACCACAAGTTTGCAGTTGATACTTATAATGAACTGTTACGCCGATACCCAAATACAGAGTATGGTCAAGCCTCTTCATCCACCGATACAAAAATGGAGGAACAAATTGAGATTCTGTACAAGGAGGCTTATTCAGCCCTTAAAAACGGCAACCCTTTAATTGTCAAATCAAATTTGGCTAAAGCGGAGCAGTGCTGTGCATCGTCAGAGTTAATGCCTAAATTCTATTTTATTGATGCAATAAGCGGTGGCAGAGCACAAGGTAAAGAGGTGTTCAAGCAGAAGCTTTCAACCATTATTGAAAAATATCCTGACAGTGAAGTCACTCCGCTTGCAAGAGATATGATTGCACTGCTTGGACAAGGTAAGGAGATTGTTTCTCCAACTTCAAATCCTATTTCAACCATACATGAGAGCCGTGAAGCGGTAATTGTTTCTCAAGCGGAATATGCAGAGGCCATTCAGCGTGCCGGTTTTGAATACAACCCTGCTGACAAGCACTCATTTGTTATAGTTATAATAGGCACTGAAGAGCAAAAGAACGCAACTCTGTTTGCAATTGCCCAATACAATTTCACCCGCTTTATGATAAAGGACTTTGACTTTAAGGTTAAACAACTTGATGACGGTGTCCACGCTATAGCGGTAACCCCTCTGTCTTCTCTTGATGAGGCTGTTTGGTATCAAAATTCAGTCCTTTCAGATGAGGGTGTAAAAGAATCCCTTACCAACATCAATTACAAGGCGTTTGTCATTTCTGACGATAACTTTGTAAAAGTGTTTGATAAGGAATCACTTCTTAAATATATTGACTTCTACCAAAACAATAATCTTACCATCAAGGAGTCAGACGTAATAAAGCAACTTGAGGAAGACACGGGATACGTAAAATAATTAATCTTCATCCTTGTGTGTTGCAGCATACTCTTTCAGCAATACTTCCTGAACTTCCATCGGAACAAGTTCATATCCTGACATTGCCATAGAGAATGACGCTCTGCCTCCGGTAGCGGAACTAAGCGATGTTGAGTAGTTGCCCATCTCCTTAAGAGGTACCTTGGCTGCAAGTTTCTCCATACCCTTTTCGCTTTCCATACCCATAATAATGGCACGGCGGCTCTGGAGGTCTGCCATAACATCACCCATGCGCCCTGACGGAACAACAACGTTTACATCATATATAGGCTCCATAATTTTAGGCCCGGCATTGCGGAATGCCTCCGAGAAAGCATGACGGGTGGCAAGACGGAATGAAATTTCATTTGAATCAACCGGGTGCATCTTACCGTCATAAACTATAACCCTTACATCACGTGCGTATGAACCTGTAAGAGGCCCTTGCTCCATACAATCCATTACGCCCTTTAATACGGCAGGAATAAATCTGGCATCAATTGCACCACCTACAATACTGTTGATGAACTCAACCTTACCGCCCCATTCAAGTGTATATTCCTGTTTGTCCCTGATGCTTATCTTATATTCCTGACCATTGAATTTATATGATTCCTTTGCAGGAACTCCTTCAACCAATGGCTCAACAATAAGGTGAACCTCTCCAAACTGACCTGCTCCGCCACTCTGCTTCTTATGACGATAATCTGCACGTGAAGCCTTAGTTATTGTTTCTCTATACGGAATCTTAGGTTCAGAGTATTCTATTGCAATCTTATCGTTGTTTTCAACTCTCCATTTAAGAGTTCTTAGGTGGAACTCACCCATACCATAAAGAATTGTCTGTTTCAACTCCTTTGAGTATTCAACACGCCATGTAGGGTCCTCTTCATGCATACGGTTCAGTATTTCTCCAAGTTTTGCATCGTCTGTCTGATTTACAGCCTTAACAGCACGGCGATATTTCCAATCAGGATATTTTACAAAATCAAACTGTTGCTCTGAAGAACCTGCATTAAGCGTATTGGCTGTACGGGTGTTCTTAAGTTTTACAGTGGCACCTATATCACCTGCTGAAAGTTGTTCCACCTCAATACGGTTCTGACCTGCAACACAATATATTTGAGATATACGCTCTTTTGTGTTACGTGTTGCATTGAACAGGTCATCACCTTTCTTAAGTGTACCGCTCATAACCTTAAAATAGTTAACCTCTCCAATATGTGGCTCAACAGAAGTCTTGAAAATATAAATGCTTGTTTCTGCTTTTGGATCAGGGGCAACCTCTGCACCCTCTTTATTGACAGGCGTAGGCATATCATCAACAAAAGGTACTACATTACCCAAGAACTCCATCAAACGACGTACACCCATATCCTTTCCTGCACACACACAGAATACAGGTAGAATATCCTGGCTTACCAAACCTTTACGAATACCAAGGCGCATTTCATCTTCTGAAAGTGAACCGCTCTCAAAATACTTGTCCATAAGCCCTTCATCATGCTCTGCAGCAGCCTCAATAAGTGCATTGTGCCATTCATCAGCCTTTTCCTTATACTCTGCAGGAATTTCAGTAATCTCAGGCACACCGCCCTCCGGTTTCCACTTATACTGTTTCATTAGCAACACATCTATAAGTGAATTGAAATTAGGCCCTACATTTATTGGAAATTGGATAGGAACCACTTTACCTCCATAATTTTCCTTAATACTTTGCAAAGAAAGTTCAAAATCAGCCTTTTCAGAGTCAAGTTGGTTAATGACAAAGATACATGGCTTTTTCATTTTTTCAATCTGACGATACTGATTCTGTGTTCCAACCTCAACACCTTGCTGAGCGTTGATAAGCATTAACGCCGTATCAGTAACACTAAGAGAAGTTATGAGACCTCCTACAAAATCATCGGCACCAGGGCAATCTATAAAATTAAGCTTTTTTCCAAGCCACTCTGTGTGAAGAACTGTTGAAAACACTGAGTAACCATACTCATGTTCAACTGGAAAATAGTCAGAAACGGTGTTCTGTCCCTCAATGGTACCTCTTCTTTTAATGATTCCGCTTTCAAAAAGCATTGACTCGGCAAGAGTTGTCTTGCCACTACCTGAAGAGCCCACCAAGGAGATGTTCTTGATTTTGTCTGTTGAATAAAGTTGCATAATGTATTGATTTTAAGTTAATAATTTGCTGTTTTGGCATGTTTTTATGCAAAACCGATGTGCAATTTACAAAAAAAATTCCACAAAACCAATTAAATTTCATAAATTTGCACCGATTTATTAAAAAATAGACACAATGATTAAACTTATTGCACTTATTCTTTCTCAAAGCGTTTTGCTGGTTTCTGCTCACACATTGCTTAAAATTTCTGTAGAAATCTTTGGAAAATTCTCATTCACGTGGGATTTCTTTAGCAAGGCATTATCAACCTGGCAGTTTTATGTAAGCGGTATTTGTGCTATTTCATCTGTACTGGTTTGGATGTACACACTGCGCCACTATGAGTTTTCCACAGCATACCCATTGCTATCCATTAACTATGTAATAGGTTTATTGGCTGCATATTTCTTCTTAGGAGAAACAATCCCTTATACAAGGTGGATAGGCGTAGCAATAGTTGTTATTGGAGTTTATGTTATGCTGAAATAAACTCACTTCTTCTTGACAGGCTCACATGTAAGGTCTATTCCAAGTTTTTGGAAAATCTTATGGTCCACCTCACTCAGCATCACTGTTGAATGAACCTGACATCCCTCAAGTTGAGGAAGGACATCCAATGCCATTTTGCAGTTTTTATCATTCAGGCTTAGCATTGCCAAAGCAACAAGCACCTCATCAGTATGCAGGCGTGGATTGCTGCCATGCAAATGACAAACCTTCATGTTCTGAATAGGTTCAATCATAGATGCCGGTATAAGTTTGACCTCATGGTCAATACCTGCCAGATATTTGGTGGCGTTAAGCAGAAGCGCGGCACTTGCTCCAAGCAAAGATGTTGTTTTGGAAGTTATTATGGTGCCGTCATTTAGTTCTATGGCAGCACAATTGACACCAAGTTTTTCAGCACGGTCCTTTGCTATTTTTATTATAGGTCTATTTGCAGAAGTCACTTTTGCCTGCTGCATCAATATTTTAATCTTGCCAACCTCCGTCTCCTCTGACTTTCCTTCAACAAGATTATTTAGAGCACTATAATATCGGCGTATTATCTCCTGACGTGAAGCCTCCTTACATATGTCATCATCAACTATACAGAATCCGGCCATATTTACACCCATATCTGTTGGAGATTTATACGGATTGTATCCGTAAATTCCCTCAAAAATTGCATTTAATACAGGGAATATCTCAATATCGCGGTTATAATTGACTGTTGTTTTTCCGTATGCCTCCAAATGGAAAGGGTCTATCATATTGACATCATTAAGGTCAGCTGTAGCGGCTTCGTATGCCAGATTAACGGGGTGCTTCAAAGGAAGATTCCACACAGGGAATGTCTCAAACTTTGCATAACCTGCCTTTATTCCCTTTTTGTTGTCTTGATAAAGTTGGCTTAGACAAACAGCCATCTTGCCACTGCCAGGACCTGGAGCCGTAACAACCACAAGCGGACGTGAGGTCTCTACATATTCATTTTTTCCAAAACCCTCATCTGAATCTATCAGTTGGACATTATGTGGATATCCGTCTATTGTATAATGATAGTAAGTCTTTATGTTCAAACGACATAAACGGTTGTGAAACGCCTTTGCACTCTCCTGCCCTGAAAAATGGGTTATGACAACTGAATTCACCTGCATTCCACGCTCCTCAAATTCATTTATCAAACGTAGCACATCATCATTATATGTTATACCCAAATCTCCACGCACTTTGCTTTTCTCAATATCTACAGCACTTATTACAATAACCATCTCTGCAACATCTTTAAGTTGCAGAAGCATTTTAAGTTTACTGTCAGGTTGGAATCCCGGAAGAACCCGGCTGGCGTGGAAATCATCAAAAAGTTTGCCGCCAAATTCAAGATAAAGTTTGTCTCCAAACTGAGCGATTCTCTCCTTAATTCGCTCAGACTGAATCTTAATGTACTTGTTATTGTCAAATCCGTATTTCATACGGGTTGTAAAGATACAATTTATGTTAGAATTTTTTACTATTTTTGCCAAAAATTTTATCATTATATGAATAATTTGGTAAATAAGATGACTTCCTTCATTGTTATGGATGTGCTTGAAAGGGCAAATCAACTACAAAGAGAGGGTGTTGACATTGTTCATTTGGAGGTTGGAGAACCTGATTTTGACGTTCCTGAATGCGTAAGTAAGGCTGCAAATGCGGCATACCATAACCATCTTACACACTACACACACTCACTTGGAGACCCTGATTTGCGTGAAGAAATTGCAAAACTTTATAAAAGGGAATATAATGTAGAGGTTTCTCCTGACCAGATTATTGTTACGGCAGGCTCATCTCCCGCTATTCTGCTTACAACCATCCTTTTATGTTCTGAAGGTTCAGAGATTATTCTGTCAAATCCGGGATATGCCTGTTACAGCAACTTTGTTTTAGGAGCTCACGGAGTGCCTGTATATGTTCCGCTTAATGCTTCTAACGGATTTCAATATAGCGTTGAAGATATAAAGTCAAAAATAACGGACAAGACTGTAGGCATATTCATAAATTCTCCTATGAATCCTACGGGTACGCTATTGAATCCATCTTTTTTCAAGGAATTGGCGTCACTTGGCATACCTGTAATAAGCGATGAGATTTATCATGGTCTTGTTTATGAAGGCAAGGCTCACTCCATTTTGGAATATACTGACAATGCCTTTGTCCTTAATGGATTTAGCAAACGGTTTGCCATGACCGGACTCAGACTTGGGTATCTTATTGCACCAAAACAATATATGCCTTCAATTCAGAAAATGGGGCAGAATTTTCTTATCTGTGCATCGTCAGTTGCACAAAAGGCAGGCATCGCAGCCCTTAAGGACAATAAGGAGTATGAAACAAAAATGAGGGACACTTACAACCAACGCCGCCTATATATGCTTGAGCGGCTCAGAAATATGGGATTTATAATTCCTACAGACCCTCAAGGTGCATTCTATGTCTTTGCAGATGCACGCAAATTCACTGACAATTCTTTGAAATTTGCATTTGATGTACTTGAAAAAGCTCATGTTGGAATAACCCCCGGCGTTGATTTTGGAACCAACGGAGAGGGTTATGTAAGGTTCTCATACGCAAACTCCATTGAGCGTATAAAAGAGGGATTGGACAGGATAGAAAAGTTAATAGTTAATAATTATTCACTATTCACTCCTCACTAAGCACCTGCTTGCTGCTGTGCGGGCTGAGATTAGGGAGTTGTACATGGCTTCACACTTTATCTGTGGAAGTTTGTAACTTCCTATATAAGATGCTGTCAGTTTTAATGTGATTATGGTCTGTTTACCTGCCGGCAGGTTGTCAATATATGTAAGCACTCTGTCATCTTTTACATCCTGATATGATATTCCTGAGTCAAATGTATCAGATTGCTCTGATGCAAATCTTGTATTCAAAATCTCCCAACCTGAAGGTATAATGTGTGTGACCGCTACATTGCCTATATCAAGCGGTGAGTTATTCTTTATGGTTACCGTTGCTAAGAAGTTGGTACCCTGTTGAAGATTCTTTTCATCAATAGGGCTGAAGTTCAAATCTGTGTAAGATACAGCCAGACCCATACCGCTTGACTGCGCCTGCATGTTATCTCCGTTTACGCAGCCTTTATTGATAAAACGGACATAAACAGGTTGCGAACCCTTATTTTCAATAGTTATGTTTTTATAGGAATCAACACCTTCCGCCAATCTGTTCGCATACTCAACAGTAGTGTTGAACTTTTCAGAAGCATCGCCGTATGTAATGGTTCCCTTTACAGCCTGTGGCTTTCCATACTTTTTCTGATATTTTTCTACCGATGACAAAGCCACTGCAACATCTTGTGTGCTATACCATTTGGCTGACGCAAGATTATCAGCAATTTGATTATACAGGGCATCTGCCTCACTTCTCTTATCAAGAATACACAGAACCTGCAATCGAAGTGCATTATCCCTGATATCTGAACCAAATGTTACATTGGCACCGGAGAAATTCAGATTAAAATCATTTGTGGTATGTATCAATTTTTCACACATATCATTTCTACCGGCAAGAGCGTATGCACCTGCCACAAGCCATTTTGACAAAGAACCGTTTGCCTCCTCTTTCAGGCGGTTGAGAGAACCTGTCACAGACTCTCCACTCAAACTCAAAACATACAGTCTGTATGCCTGAATTGTTATCTCCTCCCCTTTTGTATATCCATTTGCCTTTTTTGAAAGACTCCACCCCGATGCTGAATTTCTCAAATATTTCATCAAATTCTGTTTCATTGAATATGGAATATTGTATCCTGCATTTTCAGCCTCTACAATAAAGTGTGCCGCATATATGGTTCCCCAAATGCTTGTATGTGATGACCCCTGCCAATATGCAAGACTGCCGTCAAACACCTGATATGAAGAAAGACTATTCAGTGCTTTAGTCACAGCCGCCTCTGCACTGCGCTTGTCGGGTTCAGACAAATCAGTAATGTCATTCAAATAAATTTGAGGAAAGGCTTTTGATACAACCTGCTCAACACATCCGTGAGGGTATCCTTTCAAATAATCCAAACGAGATGACAAATTTATTGGACGGACACCTCCAAGTTCTATATCCAAAGTGTTTGTACCAGGCATTCCAAACGATTGGACATTGCCGTTCCATGTCTTTCCGGGAGCAACAGTCAAATCTTGAAATTTAACCATTTCATCGGCAATATTGCGTATTGTCAACTCTGCACTGTATTCAGATTTACAACTCCCTGACTCCGCCTTAATTGTAATAGTACCCTTACCAGGAATATCACCTGCCTTAATCTTGAATTTAGCAATGACATCATCAATTGTTGTAAAGTTCAGGGCAACCTCAGACTCTCCTTCAATAGAGAATTTATTTGAGCAGAAAACTGAAACCTTAACATTACCTACACCTGCCTTTGTAGCAAAAACTGTTGCAGGAATTGTAATCTCCTCACCTTGTCCAATGACTCTTGGAAGTGTTCCAATAACCATTACAGGCTGACGTACTGTAACGCTCTTTTCTGCTGAGCCATACGCATTTCCATTACCTGCAACCACCATAACCCTGACTTTTCCGTTATAATTTGGCATGTGGAACTTATGCGTTGCACTGCCTCCTTTCAAGTAGAACGGACCTACAAATTTTACCACCGGTGCAAATCTGTTGACCATTGCCTTGGCTCCGTTTGCTACAGCGTCTTCATCACCGCCAATACTGAACATCTGTTCTATTTTACCGCCGTATGCTCCAATAACCATATTATACAAATCCCAAGTACGCACTCCAAGTGCCTCTTGTGCATTAAACGCATCCCATGGATTAGGAGTTTTGAAATGGGTAAGGTCAAGTAGTCCTTCATCTACAATTGCTATGGTGTAAGCCATCTCCTTGCCATTCTTTTCACTTACCTTTATGCTGAAATCTGTATTTGGCTTTATCTCTCCGTTCATTTCAATAACAGGGTTCAAATGGCTGTTAGGGTCATTTACTGTTACATTTGCCACACCGTACAGACGCATTGGCACATCATTTTCTGTTTGTGCATACGGCTGAATAAGAGACACACTGACAAAGACATTAGGTCTCATTTCAGTTGTTACAGGAATCTGAATGTCAGTATTTTTGCCATCACATTTGTATATGCTGTAATCCACAACCTTACTGCCGTTCTCTACGGTTACAAGTGCTTTGGCACCTTTTATAGAAGGAATTGAGAACTTTATCTTCTCACCAACCAAGTAAGTCTCCTTATCTGTGAAGAAGTCAAGTTTGAAAGCAGCGTCAGACTGTCCTCTGTGTTCAGGATTGTCAGGCCAATCAAAGTAAGATAGTTGTGACGCCTGATGACCTGATTCCAAATTTTTTGCATAAATCAAATATACACCCCAATCATTTTTACTGCATGAGAACTCAAACGATGCATTTCCTGACACATCTGTTGTAATATCTTTCTCCAATACAGGCTCTGCATACTGACTTGAGGCATATTCAGCCAAATATGAATCATCAGAATTCCACCACCAATACCATGACATCTTATAAATCTTAACACTGATGCGTTGACCGCCCATTGCATTGCCGTCAGCATCAACCGTTACAAATTTCACAGGGTATTTTTTGTCTGTCTCCAAAGCGGATTTTCCGTTTTGAGGTGCAGAAACGCCAACATATGAAAAGTATGGGGAATACTGCTTGCGTGTAACATCTATGCTGAATTGCCCTGACGGCTCATAAACCTTTGTGGTGAAGGAGACATTCAACATTCCAGGGGCTTTTGAGCCTCCATTAAGCACAAAATTCAGTTTTGCATCGCCTTTCTCATCGGTTTTACCTGTCATTACACCTCCATCCTCTAAGGCAAAGGAGGAACCCTGCATTGTAAACTTATAGTTTTTATATGACTTAAATGCAGTTTCAGCACTACTGAACGATGGCTGAATATCGTACTTGTATCCCCTTGCAACCGCTCCGTTAAGCCACTCCGTATGTAATATGCCGCTAACAGGCTTGCCTTTCTCCATTATTCCTTGTCCAAAATCAGGACTAACTTTTAACCTGTTAGGAACTATAGTCTCTATTCTCAAATATTTTGTAAAGGATGCACCTCCAACGCTTATTTTTGCCAACCATAGACCTGTTACTGCATCGGAGGATATGGGAATACTAAAAGCGTACGTACCTAAAATACCTTTTGTAAGCGTTCTACGGGTATACGTCTGACCAAGCGGATTAGTCAACTCCAATATTACAGGGTGTTCCTTTGGCAATACTGATGCTCTGTCTCCAAGCATAAATCCAATGTGAAGAGTGTCTCCAGGTCTCCAAACGCCACGGTCACAATATATGAATCCGTTAAGGCCTGACTGAAGCACTTTACCCGATGTGTCAAATTCTGACATTGAGAGGCTGGAGCCGTCATCAATTCTAAGATATGAGATATCTCCCTCCTTTGAGGCAGTCATATAATAAGGTTTGCCGTTATTGCAGTCAAGTACTGCATAACCATCAGCATCTGTCCTCTCTTCCGCAGTAATGCCATGCTGGAAATTGTACACCTTAATTTCAACGCCACCCTCAGCCTTAGTGTCAATCAAATTATTTACCCAAACATGAAGCTTGCCGTCTGAACCGCTTTTTGCGGTCATGCCAAGATTTGTTGCCACAACATTTTTTGAACACTTCAAATTATCATAAAACGACTCTTTGCAAGGGTTGTCTCCGTCTTCCCAATTATATGAGTCACCGTTTCTGAAATAGTAATAATATCCGTCTCCTTCAAGAGATAGTTTCTCCTCAGCAAAATGTTGTGAAAAATAGGATTTAATTTCATTTTTTGAATAATTCTTCAAATCTGAACATGGGAACACGCTAAGTTTTGAGCTGGCACTTAACTCAATGCGATACAAGTTGCCTGCCTCGGCGTTAAAAAGATTAGTCAGATTTATGGAGAATATATGAGGCTCCGTAAGTTCTGTCACAGGATCTTCATCAAGAAAGATGACTTCTTGATTCACAAGTCTTCCTACACGTTTTGTCTCACCTTCTCCATCAAGATTTGCTGTTTGAAGGAATTGCCCCATATTGCGTTGCGGCACTTCTATAACCCTGACAATCACACCTTTAAGATACGCACTCTTAAATTGAATGTTCATATTTGAAGACAAAGGCAATACCGCCCCTTGCGATACAAATTCAAGTATTGGCTTTGATGAGTTACCAAGCGTTCTTTGTATTGTGGCACCTGACTTCATAACCAACCCCTTTGAACTTTTTATACCTTTATTGACTATAATGTTAACAGCCCCTTTAAGTTTCTCATCATAGAAAATCTTAATGCAGTTGCCTTCCATCTGCACTCTCTCATTAGTATTCCCGTCAATATAGGCGAGTCCCTCTATGTCCTGCTCCAAATCAAGATTTTTTGTAAAATAAACATATACACACCTTTCTGACCCCTCCTTTACCACAACATCATAAACTGAAAATTCATTTTTGTCAGGGATTCTGATTGTACCCTCAGAAGGATATTCTCCACTGTTTGTCAGGGTATATTTCAGTTCTCTGCTTTTGTCCTTAGGTTGGATGCCTGCAAGAGTTGCCGTATGGACACGTCCGGAGGCATCGTGATTCCAAGATATTGAACTTGTCTCAGAAAATGAGACAAGTTGCTCCGCATCTGAAGCATTTTCCTTATCTGCGGTAACAAGGGTGAAGGTTACATCGTAGTTTTCATCATCTTCATTAATTCTTAAAACCTCAAACCTGCCATGACAAAGTAATGGCAACGTGCGGAACTTGAAAGAGAATTTACTTAAATCTGTATCCAAACCGTCAATGAACTTGTCCATTTTAACTGTAACCTTATACTCTGTATCACGGTCAAACGGATGTTTAGGCTGCATTGTAACAATATAATTATCTGTTACATTGAACTTTACATCACATGATGGGGATATCTTTATACTCTTTTCAAGATATTCCTGTGTCTGCTCCTCAGCAGACAATTCCTCTGTAAATGAAATGGATACAGGAGCAAACCTTGACACTGTACCTGACGTGTATGACTCAATGTTAGGATGGAATTTCAATGTTTCATCATCTGAACATGATACCATAATAATAGCAGTGGCACAAAAAAGAAGTGCAGATTTAAGATACTTTTTCATATATTATTTATAAATTTGTTGAACATTTCACAGATTTACAAAAATAGTCATTTTTATTGAAAAAGTATAACATAGTTGTTAAAATTGTAATCATTATTGCAGCAGTATTACTTGTATGGTTTGCTGTAATATGGGCATTCACACCAAAGGGAGTGTTCAGGAATAGTTACAGCACACTGCTTTATGCCGCTGACGGCACTTTGCTAAATGCCCATATTGCAAGAGACGGGCAATGGAGATTTCCCCCTTCTGACACCGTTCCATATAAGTTTGAAAAGGCTATCATTGCTTATGAGGACAGGTATTTCCGCTTTCATCCTGGAGTGAATCCTATTTCTATGTTCAAGGCAGCGATTGCAAACCTTAAGAGGGGTTCAATTGTAAGTGGTGGAAGTACCATAACCATGCAGGTCTGCCGCATTTCATCTGAGAAGCGAGAACGCACATATTGGAGAAAATTTGTGGAGATAAACCGTGCATTATTTATTGAACTGATATACTCAAAAGATGAAATACTTTCTATGTATGCCTCACATGCACCGTTTGGAGGTAATATTGTGGGCGTTGAAGCGGCAAGCTGGAGATATTTTTCACGCCCTGCCACATCACTTTCATGGGCGGAGTCCGCTATGCTTGCCGTTTTACCAAACTCACCATCGCTTATTCACCTTTCACGCAACAGGAATTTACTCCTTAAAAAAAGGGATACATTACTTAAAACTCTCCATGAAATGGGAGAAATTTCAAATGATGACTACTCCCTTGCCTTATCAGAACCTTTGCCTGAATCTCCCTCTCCATTACCGTCAGTTGCTCCGCATCTTGCAGGCACTATGTTGAAAGAGCATGAAGGAGAGATAATTAAAAGCAGTATTGATACAAGATTGCAGACATCACTGCAAAACATGGCTGACAACTATGCACATGAATATACCACTCTTAACAACGTTCACAATATTGCAATTTTAGTTAAGGAAATTGAATCAGGTAAAGTTATAGCCTATATTGGCAACGCCTCTTTCAAAGCGGATGAGCGTTTCTGTAACAATGTGGACATTATTAAGGCACCTCGCAGTACCGGCAGTATTCTAAAACCTGTGCTTTATGCTGCAATGCTTTCTGACGGACTTATTCTTCCAAGAACCTTTATTGTTGACACACCTCTATATCTTGATGGCTTCAGCCCACAGAACTTCAATAAAAGTTACAGTGGTGTTGTTAATGCTGATGAAGCCATTATACGCTCACTGAATGTTCCGTTAGTCAGGATGTTGAGAAGTTACGGCATTGACCGCTTCCTTAAACTGTTACGCTCTCTTGGCATTTCCACTATGAACCGCGATGCTGACCATTACGGGGCGTCACTCATTCTTGGCGGTGCTGAAACCACTCCATGGGACATTGCAGAGATGTATAGACAACTTGCGTACAAATTAAACAATAAGGAAAATTCTAACTTTAGCCAAAGTTCCCTTTGGTTTATGGTTGAAGCAATGAGCCGTCTTAGCAGACCTGAAGAGGAAGCTGAATGGCAACAATTTGAATCAATGAAGAAAATTGCGTGGAAAACAGGTACAAGTTATGGTGGCAAGGACGCATGGGCAGTTGGTATGGACCCAAGGTATGTAGTTGTGGTTTGGGTTGGCAATGCCACAGGCGAGGGTAGGGCAGGAATGACCGGCGTAGGATATGCAGCACCTATACTGTTCCGCACTTTCTCCATGCTGCCTAGTGGAGAGTGGTTTGAGCCGCCATACAGTAATATGCAAGATGAGGCTGTTTGTAGGGTATCGGGGTATAAGGCTTCACAATACTGTACTGAAGTGGACACTATCCCAATTCCTCAAAGCGGTGCACGCACTTCTGTATGTCCTTATCACAAAATAGTACATCTTAACAAAGAAAAGACAATGCGCGTAAACAGCACTTGCTACAGCGTAAGCAAAATAGTGTCAGAGCCATGGTTTACACTTTCCCCCACACAGGAATTCTATTACAGCAAATGTCATATAAACTACAGACCCTTGCCTCCTATGATGCCAGGTTGCATTTATAATGAGGAAAAACAACTTGAAATAGTATATCCTGAAAACGGTACCACTCTGTATGCCCCAAAGGATTTAAGCGGCAAAAGGCAAAGTATTGTTTGTGAGGCTGTCCATCTTAACCCTAATGCTGTCATTTATTGGCATCTTGATAACGAATATTTGGGTTCCACGCAAGATATTCACAATATGGCAATCCAACCTTCCGCTGGCACACATACGCTTACAATAGTTGATAATGACGGGAACAGAACCTCAATAAAGTTAGAAGTTAAGGAGTAATTTACTTACTGTTCCTCTCCCTTGTACTTGGTATATTTAGTGCAATGCGGTATTTTGCAACAGTTCTGCGGGCGACATTATAACCTCTCTCTTGAAGAGTTGCAGCAATTGACTCATCTGTAAGAGGATTTGACTTATCTTCAGAAGCAACCAATGTCCTTATTATTTCCATTATGGTCTTGTTTGAAACAAGGTCACCGCTTTCTGTTGAAATCTTTTCAGAAAAGAAATGCTTTATTTTGAAAGTATATTGCCCGTCAACAGAGATATACTTACTGCCGGCAACTCTTGACACAGTTGAAATATCACACCCTACTTCATCTGCTATCTGTTTCATTGTCAGAGGTTTTAGAAGAGAATCATCACAACCTTGATTAAAAAACTCACGCTGAACTTTCAGTATTGCTGTCATGACTTTAGTAAGTATTGACTTCCTTTGGTCAAGAGCGTCAATGAATTGTTGTGCCGCCTCTATCCTATCTCTTAAGAAAACCTCAGAACCATCTTTCTTATCAATTCCATTTTTCTTCTGTTTCTCAATATCTTCAAGCATACTCTTATATTCGGAATTTACAGTTAAAGATGGAATTTTACCCGAATTCACCGTAAGTTTTCCCAATTCTGAATCATAATGGAAATCTGGTATTATGGAATCAGTCCCTCTAACCAACCTTGACTCTGTAATAATTTGACAAGGATGTGGATTTAATCCTCTGATATATGCTATGGCATCCACCATCTCTTCTCTGGTAATTGATGAGAAAACGCCCTCTTTATCTCTTTCCACCTCAACCGCACGCAATATGCTGTCATACTTTTTCTTTGTAAGGTCTTCAAACGCTTCATCTAAAATGGCAACGGCACACCTTGGTATAAAATCCTTGTTGAAATCACCTGTCATATTTCTCTCTGCCTGAAGTCTTAGGCTCTCCGCTATGTTTCTTGCACCCACTCCGGCAGGGTCAAGACTTTGAAGAATTGCAATAACCTCAACCACTTCAGAAATGGAGACCTCTATTCCCCCGTTTGTATTGATGTCATCTGTCAATCTTGTCGGTGAATCCGCAAGAAATCCGTTCTCATCAAGACTGCCTATCAGGTAGTGACCTATTTCACGCTGCTTATCATTGTTTACTATGGAATCAAGTTGGGAAATAAGATATTCGGAGAAATCCTGACCATCAGCGTATGCTGAATTATAATCATCAGGTATGTATGAGTCCCCTCCTGCTGAACCGGTATAGGTATCAGGGATTTCATCTACATCAACATAAACTCCCTCATCTACAGAAGGACCCACCGGTTCGCTTCCGTCACCTATGCCATCATCCTGAAAATCATTTGCTGATTTTTCATCTGCACTATAATCTGATTCTTCATCTCCATAATGGTCATGACCCTCCTCAAGTGCAGGATTTGACTCCAACTCCTTTTTAACCTTCTCCTCCAACTCAACAATTGAGCCCTCAAGCAAACCTGCTACAAGCAGTTGTTGTTGTGACAGTTTGAGCTGCTGACGCTGTCCTTGTTGTTGCGATATTTGTTGTTTTGTTGACATTTTGTGCAAATTTAGATAAAAAATCATTAACTTTGTAATTCTTTAGGAATTTATATGAACCCTTTTGTCAAAATATTTTGGATTTTATATCTCATTTTTATATGGTTGCCGCTTGGAATAACCGCCACCGTTTTATGTGCAATAGTCACAATGATAGGCTGTTCCGTTGGCAATGACAGGATTTGGGGTTATTATCCGGGTATGGTTTGGTCAAGATTCCTTTGTCTTATCTCATTTACAAAAGTTGTTGTAAAAGGTAAAGAGAACATTCAAAAAGGACAATCCTACATTTTCTGCTCAAACCACACAAGTGTATTTGATGTTTTCCTTATTTATGGATTCATAGGTGTGCCTTTCAAGTGGATAATGAAAAAAGAGATTGAAAAAATACCGTTTGTAGGTTGGGCATGCAAGGCTGCAGGTTTCCTTTTTATCAACAGAAAGAAGGGCAGACAAGCATTTAATACGCTGCAACAGGCAAAGCATATTTTCACTAATGGGGTAAGTCTTGTAATTTTCCCTGAAGGCACACGCACAAGAGACGGTCAAATAGGAAAATTCAAACGAGGTGCATTTGAAATTGCCCGTGAAATGGAGCTACCTATTATTCCAATGAGAATTGATGGAGGGTTCAACATTATGCCGTATAATAGATTATACCCTATTCCAGGCACTCTTACCCTTACTATTCTTCCTTCAATTGAAACATTTTCTCCTGCTGACCACGATGCTGAAGTTGAGCAGATAGAATCAATCAGACAACTGATTGTAAATTGTTGACACCTCAATTCTTCTATTCAAGGCACACCCATCCTCAGTATCGTTTGGTGCAATTGGTTTTGAAGAGCCTAAACCTTCTGTAGTTATTCTTGACTTGTCCACACCTTTACTGAATAGGTAAGAAGCAACACTCTCAGCCCTGGCTTTTGACAAGGCAATATTGTAAGATTCCTCACCTTTGTTATCAGTATGTCCGCTTATGACAATAGAGTATGAAGGATGTATTGACAAGTACTTGGCAAAGGCATCCAAGTATGTGAATGAATCATTGGTTAATACACTGCTATCAAAGTCAAAATAGATGTTTTCCATGATAAAATCGGATTTTTTTAACTCAAATGGAGCATCAACTCTATGTTCATCACCTAATTTCAAACACACTATCCTTTTATTCTGCCAGAATTCACCATGCTCAAGTCCGTTACATGACAGGTAGCCGTTTCTGCCGTCAACATCTGTAACAAACCCGAATTCATCTCTATGAGTGTTTATAGGGTAACCTATATTCTTTGCATTGTCCCAAGAACCGTCACCTTTTCTCTTAGAGTAGTAAATGTCAAGTCCGCCCATACCTCCGTGACCGTCAGATGAAAAATACAGGATATTGTCATACGGACTTATAAATGGGGAGATTTCATCAAAATCAGTATTGATTTCAGAGCCAAGTTTCATAATGCGGTCAAAAGCAAGAGACTCATCTTTATTGTAAGAAACAGAACATTTATAAATATCCTTTCCTGTTCCTTTGTCATCTACAGCACTGAAATAGAGAGTCTTTCCATCTGAACATATACTTGGAGTGCTTTGCCAACTGAATTTATTTAACGGAGCCTGAGCCCTTATTGGTTTGCTCCATCTGCCGTCTTTGTAAATTGAATAATAGATTTCACATCCGCCGCCGCCATCCTTTCTATTACATGCAGCAAAAAACAAATATTTACCATCAGCAGTAATAGAGCAAGCACCCTCATTATCTTTGCTTCTCAATTCTCCTTGAAGTATGCTTACAGGCATCCATTTACCATTAGACAAACGGCTACAAAATATATCCTCTTGAATATCAAAACTTTTTGGCAAAGCACTGCTCTTTCCCATGACAACTGTTGTGTAAAACCTGGTCTTGTCATTATTGATAAGCGGCCATATATTGTCATACGGAGTATTTATACTATCACTCATTGGAACTATATCCACCGATACGGAATCTGCTTTTAAGGTCTTTGCTGATTCGCAGTTTGCCTTTATTCTTTTGACTGTCTTGTTTTGCTTCAGAGCGTTGAGTATTGTTAATGCATCATCATACCTTCCAGCATCAAAGTACGCGATGGAAAGGCGGAATTTTAACAAATCAAGTTCTTTCACATTCTTAACTTTCACTGCTTTTTCCAAAAGCAGGATTCTATCCTCCACCCTGTCATTGTACTTGTATGTGTCATCCAACATCTTATACCATTCACTCTCCTTTTTTTCAGATTTCACCTGCTTTTCAAGCAATAAGACAGCACTCTCTGTATCGCCCTGTTGCAATGCGGAAACAATGTTCATATAGGCCTTACTGTTTTGAGCAAACATACAGATAGAGCACACTGACAATATAACAATAAGCTTAAGTCGCATAATGCTTTCATTCTTTTTGCAAATTTAGATAAATTTTTAGTACATTTGCAAATTATAACAATAATATCATACTGATATGGGAAAAACTATTGCCATAATAGGCGGAGGGAATATGGGCGGAGCCATTGCCCGTGCCCTCACACAAAACAGCATTATCTCTAAGGTTAAAGTAAGTGACGTTAATGAAAACACACTCCGTTCCTTGCAGAATTTCAATAACAACATTGAAGTTTCCACAAGCAACGCAGAGAATGTAAAAGGTGCTGACATTGTTCTTCTTGCGGTTAAACCTTGGCTTGCAGAGCAGGTTATTGCGGACATTAAGGATTCTTTGGACTACTCCAAACAAATATTCATCTCTATTGCAGCAGGAGTTCCTTTTGAAAAACTGACTGCCGCACTAAGCAAAGGAAACACAATCCCAAGCTTATTTAGAATGATACCTAACACAGCCATAGATGTACTTCAAAGTGTTCTTATTGTTGCTCCTTACATAAATGCTACGGAAGAGCAGAAAAAGGTTGTCGAAGATATTTTCAATGAGACAGGAAAAGTATTCTTTGTTCAAGAAAAAGACCTTAACGCCTTTATGTCTTTGTCAAGTTGCGGAATAGCATACGCATTCCGTTATATTCGTGCTGCAGTTGAAGGTGCAGTTGAGATGGGCATTTATCCTAATATTGCAAAACAAGTTATAACACAAACCATGCGTGGAGCAATTGACCTTATTGATACAAACGATTCCCACCCTGAGGAGGAGATAGATAAGGTAACAACTCCAGGCGGAATAACCATAAAAGGTCTGAACGAAATGGAGGCTTACGGATTTACTGACTCCGTAATAAAAGGATTGAAGGCAAGTCTGATTAAATAATATATGGCAAAAGACAGAGGACATTTTGCTACAAAATTTGGAATCCTTATGGCAACGGTGGGTTCTGCCGTTGGATTGGGCAATATCTGGAGATTCCCTTACCAAGTTGGCGAGGGTGGCGGAAGCGTCTTCATCATATTTTATCTGATAGCCGTATTTTTTATCGGTATACCTGCTATGGTGGGAGAATTCATAATTGGCAGGCACAGCCACGCCAATGCAGTGGATTCCTTTAAGAAAATAGCACCTGGTACAAAATGGCACGGGATTGGATATTTAGGAGTACTTACGGGATTTATCATTGACTGCTATTATTGTGTTGTAACGGGTTGGACTCTTTATTACCTATTCCTTTCAGCATCCGGAGGTCTGCTTGGGAACACCGTAGAAGGTTACTCTGAGTTGTTCACTAACTTTGCTGGAGGAACTTTCATGCCAATTGTGTTCCTTTTTATGGTTATTGCCATTACCGGCATAATTGTTTCTTTTGGAATCAAAGACGGCATTGAAAAGACATCAAAAATAATGATGCCCCTTCTGTTTGTAACATTGGTAGTATTGGCTGTTCACTCCTTATTCTTACCTGCCACGCAGGAAGGACTGGATTTTCTGTTTTTACCTGAGATTTCATCATTAAATTTTGATACACTCTTAAGTGCAATAGGTCAGGCCTTCTACTCCCTTAGCCTAGGAATGGCTTGTCTGATAACATATTCGTCATACTTTACAGATGATGTCAATTTATCAAAGACCGCTGCAAGAATATCCATTATTGACCTTATGGTTGCATTGCTTGCCAGTGTCATAATATTTCCAGCTGTATTCTCATTTGGAATGGAGCCTGAACAAGGTCCCGGACTTGTATTCAAAGTATTGCCAAGCGTATTTTCTCAAATGTCCTTTGGGTATCTTTGGTCTGTAATGTTCTATGTGCTTTTATTTCTTGCCGCCCTTACATCATTCATCTCAATTACAGAAGTAGTGGTGGCTTATATTTCAGAATCATTCAAAATAACAAGAAAAAAAGCCGTAATAATAACATGCTCAATTTTTAGTGTTATTGGAGCAATTACATCTCTTTCCTTCGGACCTTTGAAGGATTTTACAATTGCAGGAATGAATATATTCGGCTGCTTTGATTATCTTTCCACTAATATATTGTTGCCCGTAGGCGGAATACTGACATCGTTGTTTGTAGGTTGGAGATTAGACAGAAAAATAATTGAAGAGCAATTGGCATTAAGCCCTTCAAAGAAATTTATATTTAACCTGTATATTTTTTCCTTTAGATATGTTATTCCTATTGCAGTAGGAGCCGTTTTGATAGCAAGTCTGCTGACATAGGGTAACCTTTTTCATTGACTGTCCTCACAGTGCTGCCATAAATTTAATGTTATGGCACTAAAAGATTATTTTTTCTTTACAAAAGAGGAGCGGCACGGAGTGCTGCTGCTTCTGGTCATTATCTCCACAATTATTGGAGTTAAGGTTACAATTGCGGCGGTACATAATCCACAACCCAATGAACAACCAACTGCAACAAACATTGTTAATACAAAAAAAACTGCGGTTTCATCGGGAAATTACAGACATTATAACAAACGGGAAGTAGGCACTATAGAATTAAATACCGCTGACACAATACTTCTGCAAGAACTAAAAGGAATAGGACCTGGATTTGCAAGAAGAATTTTCAAATACAGAGAGCAACTTGGCGGATTTTACGCTAAAGAGCAATTATTGGAGGTTTACGGATTCTCTGACTCGTTGTATAATCTTATAAAAGAGCGTATAACTGTTGATGAAACAAAAATAAGGAAACGGAATATCAATACAGAAAGCATTTCAACGCTTAAAAGACACCCGTACATATCTTATTATGAGGCACGTGCTATTATTGAGTATAGAGACGGAAAGCGTAACAGAAAAGTGGAAGACATAACAGAACTCTCAATTCTGCCTGATTTGCAGGAGAATTGGGAGATAATACAACTATATATATGTGCTGAATGACAATGACTGATTAAAGACATTTCCTGAACCTCTCAAGAAACTCCTTAGCATCGTTCATTGTGAGACAAAGAGGAGGTAAAAGACGTATGGTATTTGTTCCGGCAACACCCGTAAACACCTTTTGTTCAAACAACAACTTTGACCTTATCTCTTTAATTGGCTGCTCAAATTCAAGTCCAATCATAAGTCCGCGCCCTCTAACCTCTTTAATTCCGTCAATCTTTTTTAGTTCTTCAAGCAAATACGCACCAACCTTTGCGGCATTTTCTATAAGATGTTCCTTCTCTATAATGTCAAGTACGGCAATGGCTCCTGCACAACCAAGATGATTGCCACCGAAAGTAGTGCCAAGTTGACCATATACAGGAGTGAATTTAGGACTTACAATAAGACCACTCATTGGGAAACCGTTGCAAATTCCCTTTGCCACCGTAATTAAATCCGCCTTTATTCCTGAGTATTGATGAGCAAAGAACTTACCGCTACGTCCATATCCTGACTGTATCTCATCCAAAATAAGTACAACATCATTCTTGTCACACTCTTCACGCAGTTGACACATAAATTTGTCATCAGGTATTTGAATTCCGCCTATACCCTGTATACCCTCAATAATTACCGATGAATACGTGCCTTTTTGCAGTTCTGCCTTAACCGCCTCTATATCATTCAAATCTACAAAAGTAACCTCCATGCCTTCATTGACAGGTGCTATGTACTTTGGTATGTCTGTAACTTTTACAGCAGCGGCTGTACGCCCATGGAAAGAGTGACGGAATGCCAACACCTGCTTTTTGCCATTATAAAAAGATGCAAGTTTTAGTGCATTTTCATTAGCCTCCGCACCTGAATTTATCAGGAACAATGAGTAATCATCATAGCCACACACCTTACCCAATTTTTCGGCTAATTTTCTTTGAAGTCCGTTTACAACAGAATTTGAATAAAAACCAAGCCTTGCAACCTGCTCACTTATAGCACTGACATAGTCAGGATGGGCATGACCCACAGAAATAACGGCATGACCGCCATATAAATCCAAATACTCATTACCTTCTTTGTCATACACATGACAACCTTGACCCTTTACAATTTCAATAGGGAACAACGGATATACATCAAAAAGTTTCATAATCATATACTTTTGAGACAGCAAAGTTACAATTTTATTTGCTATTACGCTCACTAAATGTTACTTTTGTAATCATTAATTATGTCAGACAACTCAAAAACAGGTAAAAACTGGCTTACAGTTCTTAAAATTGTAATAATGGCCGGAGCATACGGATACCTTGCGTATGTACTTATTACATTTGACAAATACAATGAACTTGCTGACAGCCTTTCCAATATAGATGGTAAACATTGGGCTATTTTGCTTTTGACAATTATTCTAATGCCGTTAAACTGGGCTGTTGAGAGCCTGAAATGGAAGACTCTTGTAAATCAAATTCAAGAGATGCCGTTCCTTAAGGCATTCAAATCAGTTCTTATGGGACTTGCATCCGGGTTCTTTACTCCCAACAGAATCTGCGACCCTATAGGCAGAATACTTTTGCTTGATAATGGCAACAAATCAAAAGGTGTAATGTTCTCAATAGTCAGCACTATTGCACAATCATTTGCAGGCTGCATTTTTTTACTTATTGCAATAATCGCCATTCCATCGGCACATTTTGACATTTCAGAATCACTTGTCGGCTTGCAGGGTTTTGCCTTGATATTTATATCAATCATAACGCTGATTTACTTTACCATCCCGTTATGGTCAGGAAAAATCAGCGTTCCAAAATATGAAATGTTAGATAGGTTCTTTAGAGCAATTGACTCAGTATCATATACTGTCCTAATGAAAGTTTCCGCACAATCAATACTCCGATACGGGGTATACAGCTTCCAATACTATCTTACACTGAGGTTTTTTAGCGTTGATATAAGCCTTACAGAAGCCTTGATATTAATACCGATAAATTACTTTTTAATATCAGTGACACCTTCAGTTTCATTCTCTGAAATTGGAATAAGAGGTGCATACGCATCGTTGCTGATAGGAAGCATTACAGCAAACCAAGTGGGAGCGGCACTTGCCGCTGTTACCGTTTGGTTTATAAACTACGTGATACCCATGATTGTGGGTTCAATTTTTGTGGCAAAACATAAACAATAATAACTATGGAAAAAAGATTACCGAACATTGTGGTCTTTACAGGAGCAGGAGTTTCTGCTGACAGTGGCATTGCAACATTCAGAGACAGCGACGGACTATGGTGCAACCATAGTGTAGAGGAGGTTTGCACTGCTGAAGCCATGATTTGGAACAGAAAAGGGGTGATTGATTTTTATAATGAACGCCGCAAAGAGTTGCTGACAAAAGAACCTAACGCCGCCCATACTGCAATTGCCAAACTTGAAAAATATTTTCCTGTTAAAGTCATTACTCAAAATGTTGATAATCTACATGAACGTGCAGGAAGCACTGATATCACCCATTTGCATGGAGAACTTATGAAACTACGCAGTAGTGATGATGAAACAGCAACGGTGCCTATAAATGGATGGAAACAGGAGTATGACGCCCGCCATTCTGATGGTTCACTACTTAGACCATTTATTGTTTTCTTTGGAGAAAGCGTGCCTAATCTTGCAAAAGCCATAGAGATTACCCACTCAGCAGATATTTTTATAGTTGTAGGCACCTCATTAAAAGTTTACCCCGCCGCATCACTTCTTCAGTATGTACGGCAGGGTGTACCTGTATACTTAGTGGACCCTGGCAACCCGGATTTAACGGGAGTTGGCGAGCCTTTCACCTTTATTAGGAAACGGGCAGCAGAAGGCGTACCGGAATTAGTGGAGACACTGATTAAAACGCTGAACTCTTAAGTTTTAGCCCCGTTGTTTCATCTAATCCAAACATTAAGTTCATATTTTGAACCGCTTGCCCCGATGCACCCTTAAGCAAATTGTCTATCACTGACAAAACAAGCAGTTTTCCCCCATGTTTTTCTACATGGACTATTGCCTTATTTGTATTGACCACTTGCTTCATATCAGGATTCTCATCCATAACAAATGTAAATGCTGCATCCTTGTAGAACTCCTTATAGAGTTTCACTGCATCCTCTTCACCTAACTTGCTATCCAAATATGACGCTATAAATATTCCCCTTGCAAAATCACCCCTGAAAGGAATAAAATTAATTGATTTGTCAAAGTTTGGCTGAAGTTTGTGCATCGTCTGGTTTATCTCTATAAGATGTTGATGCTCAAATGCCTTATAAACAGACAAATTATTATTCCTCCAACTGAAATGTGTTGTGGCACCAGGTTTTACGCCTGCACCTGTAGAACCTGTGATACCTGTGGTCTGCACTTCAGCGTCAAGCAACCCGTTAGCGGCAAGAGGCAATAGACCAAGTTGGATTGCAGTTGCAAAACAACCTGGATTTGCAAGCAATGTGCAATTCTTTATGCGTTCCCTGTTTATTTCAGGTAATCCATAAACATACCCGTTGCTTTCATTCCTATAATCTTGAGCCAAATCTATTACTCTAAGAGACTCCGGTTTTTTATGTTCTGCCCAAAACTCTGTGCTTTTGCCATGACCTGAACACATAAATACCACATCTATGGAATTTAAGTCCATTTCATCGGTAAAATCCATATCTGTTTCTCCAAACAGACCTTCATGAACAGAGTATAGTTTATTACCGGCATTACTGCTACTGTTAACAAACTTAACTTCAACATCAGGGTGGTTAAGAAGTATTCTTAACAACTCTCCTGCGGTATAACCCGCACCACCTATAATTCCTACTTTAATCATATTATTGTCTCTCATTCGGATGAGCAAGATAATATGCGCGCAGTGCTGTGGAAGTTACCTTAATAAAGCCTTTTGCATCTTCGGAACTCCAAGCCTTAGCCGTTTCACCATACTCACCAAGTTTATTCTTAACCAAATCATTTGGAGAATCAACTCCAACTGTCTGGAATCCTAACGGACGTAATTCCAATGTAACTTCTCCCGTTACATTACGCTGACTACTTTGAAGCATTGCCTCAATATCAGGCATAACAGGTTCAAGATATTGGCTTTCATGCAGGAACATTCCATACCAATTTGATACCTGGTCTTTCCAATATTGTTGCCATTTACTAAGAGTGTATTTTTCAAGGAATCTGTGTGCTCCAATGATAAGCATAGGGGCGGCAGCCTCAAAACCTACTCTACCCTTAATGCCTATAATTGTATCTCCTACATGGCAATCTCTGCCAATGCCGTATGCTGCACCAATCTCCTCCACCGCTTGAATTGCCTTAATTTTATCTGAAAATTCCTTTCCGTTTACACTGCAAAGTTCACCTTTGTCAAATCCTAACTTCAATATTTCCGGACCCTCTTTTGTAGGGTGCTTCAAATATGCAGATTCAGGCAAACCTTGCTTTGAATCAAGTATCTCTCCACCACATATTGATGTACCCCAAATTCCTACGTTATAAGAGTACTTTAACTTGGTGAAATCGGCAAAAAATCCGTTTTTATTAAGGTAATCAACTTCCTCCTGTCTACTTAAGTTACCATCTCTTGTAAGGGTTATTATCTCCACTCCAGGAGCCATTACAAGGAATGTCATATCAAAACGGATTTGGTCATTACCTGCACCTGTTGAGCCATGGGCAATTGCAGAAGCACCAATCTCATTTGCATATCTGGCAATTGCAATGGCTTGAAAAATACGCTCGGAACTTACAGAGATAGGGTAGCAATTATTACGCAACACATTCCCAAACACCATATACTTCAAACTCTTGTCATAGTACTCTTGTGTTACGTCAAGGGTTACATATTTCTTTGCACCCAATTTATAGGCATTCTCTTCATTCTTCTTTAACTGTTCTGCACTGAATCCGCCTGTATTTGCACAAGCCGCATAAACTTCATAACCTTTTTCTTTTGCAAGATACATAACGGTGTAAGAGGTGTCAAGACCTCCACTAAAAGCAACAACTACTTTTTTCATTTTTTTCTAAATTTTTAAGAGTTTATATATACAAACTCTTCCTTACCATAAAACTATTAATTATTAAATCCGTTTGGGAATCTTTGCTTGATTATATTCAGCACTTCAGGGTCCTTTTCCAACTCCTCGTTAGCATCGCGTACACTGCGTTCACGTTGAGGGTCATAGAGCATTCCTGTACATACACAGTATCTTCTGTCCGTACGTTTGAGGACATCATGGTTTATACAACCCTCACATCCTTTCCAAAATGACTCATCATCAGTAAGTTGGGCAAATGTTACCGGAATATAGCCATGTTCCGTATTCAATTTCATGACAGCCGCTCCTGATGTAAGACTGAAAATCTTTGCTTCAGGCCAGCGCATGCGTGCAAGAGTGAATGTAACATGCTTAATTCTTTTGGCAACGCCCAATCCTCTGAATTTTTCAGGAACAATAAGACCTGATGTAGTGACATAATGTTTTCCTCCCCAAGTCTCAATATAACTGAACCCTGCAAACTCTTCTCCGTAAAGAGCAATAACCGCTTTACCTTCAAGCATTTTCTGCTTTACATATTCCGGATTACGTTTTGCTATTCCCGTTCCCCTTACAGCAGCCGCAGCCGCAATTGTTGACAGAATTGTATCAACATATTTGACATGACTTTCATCAGCCACCACTATTTTTATATCTGACGCTTCCATTTCAAAAATGAACAACTGTTCAAGACTTCTCTATTAGTTTTGTAATAATCATTGTCAACTCATCTCTTGAAAAACCTTCCCTTGGAATAACAAGAATGGTGTCATCACCGGCAATTGTACCAAGAATGGCATTTGTGGAATCCCTGTCTATTTCTGAAGCAATGGCGGCGGCATAGCCCGATTTTGTTTTTATAACTGCAAAAGGTCCTGAGAACTCAAGAGAATTGACCCCTATCAATTTAGGGTCTGCCGGCACCGATGCTGAGAAACTGTTTATTGGCACCACATAGCGGTATTCACCGGTAGTAGTCAGGGTCTTTGATATTTTAAGTCTCTTCAAATCCCTTGACAACGTTGCCTGAGTCAGATTGTAGCCGTTCTTTCTGAGAATCTCCAGCAATTCCTCCTGACTTGAGACATAATTGTCAATGCAAATCTGTCTGATAAACTTTATCCTATCGCTCTTGTTTTTCATAATTTTTGAATAAATATTCAGTTTTTCTGCAAAAATCATGCAAATTTATACAAAAAAAGTAGAATAACCAAAGATTATCCTACTTTTTATGCATTTTCTATAACTTATTACTTGCCAAGAGAGCCAAGTAAAGTTGACAACGCTGAAACAGCAGCGGAACTGACATCTGAAGTTGCAGTATTAACCTTTCCTGCTGCAGAAGTTATTGCAGATGTGGCTGCTGATGTAGCGGCTGATGTGGCTGCTGATGTCAACGAGTTCAAATCAATGTTAGACAGAGCGGATATTGTATTGTCAACATTTGAAGTATTAACCAACCCCAATGCACTTTGAATCATACCACCTGCAAATTCCTTATAAAACTCCTTATCCTTGGCATTATCCTTTATTGTTGCTACACTTGTGGCAAGAGTGGCAATGTTAAGTAAATTACTTGTATTTGAAAAATCAAGCTTGCCGGCAGACTTATAGTTATTGTACAGGTTAATCAGTGATGAACCTGCTGTTGAACCTGCCTGTTTTGCAGCAGATGTTGCTGTTGCAGACTGAACTCCAAGCATTGAAGCTACTGTGCTTGAAATACTTGAATTAGAAGAAGCAGCACTTGATGTAGAAGATGAGCTGCTTGACTTACAACCTGTCATTGCCAATGCAAATATTGCACATAGAGCAATAGAAATAAATTTTGCCTTCATTTTAAATAATTTTTATAGTTAATAAATAGAATTTTTATAGATTGCAAAAGTACAAAAAAACTTTCAACTACTACACCTTAAACAGCCAAACTTTATATAATTTTTGTTACAGTACTTTGAACCCTATCAATTTCGCCTTCCTTAAACTGTTCAGGAAATAGCACAATAAAGTTATTCTCCTTAACATTCTCCACTAAATATGGAATAGTGCTTTCAAGAGCAGGGGTATATGACAAACTATGCCTACGAGCCAAAACGGCAATTAAAAGGTCATTGGGTTCCAATACCTTTACAAATTCCTGAATGGAGAACTCGCTGCTTTCAACAAATGTAGCATTGAATTTTACCTGGCCTCTACGCATAATTCTCTTAAAGGAAAGATATGTATCAGACGTACAATGCAACTCCAAATCCGCTCCTGTTTGTGATGCAATAGTAATAACGCTTTGACACCATAAAGAAAATCCGCTCTCATTCTCTGCCCCTTTAGGAGCCACTACAACAACCTTATGTATTGTTCCCAGCGGCTGACATGATGACAATATGTAAATCATTCTGTTTACTCCGTCAAGAATCTTTTCGGTCAGCGTTCCAAAGAAGTTGTCTGCAATGGTAACCTTAGGACTTATGCCCATAACCACTTCTGAGATATTTTTCTCTCGCACCACATTAATGATACCGCTTGCTACATTAAGGTCATATCGTTTGATTTTCTTAACCTTGTTATCAGATGACGCACCAAGATATGCGGCACGTTCAAGCAACTTGTCACTACCTGCTGAAGATTTATCATCAACGCTGTTATAATCAACCACATTAAGTGCATACATAGGCTGTTTGTACTTACTGTCATTAAGAATAACTGCAAGTTCCATCAACTTTTCAAGTTTCTCATTATTTGACACAGGAATCAGTATACGCTTTTCAGGTCTATAGTCAGATTTCCTGCTTTTTACGGCATCCTCAGCCACCGCAATCCTTTTTGAAGCATTTTCAGTAACAACAGAACTTATTATACAGGTAATCAATATCATTATAACAGTTCCGTTAAGCACCTCTTCCGTTAAAAGCCTTATAGGACTCCCCGATGCAGAAATTCCTACAATTGTGTTATACCCCAACATAACAGCAGCCAAAGAATACGCCGCTTTGGCATTGCTGAGTCCAAACATCATATCTCCTTCCGCTCTGCTCATCCTATAGGTTATACGTGTTGCCTGTGCCGCCAGATATTTTGAAACCGTAGCCATAATTGTCATAACCAGGGCAATTAAAATGGTCTCATAACCGCTGAAAATCATTCTTAGGTTTACAATCATACCTACACTTATAAGGAAGAACGGAATAAAGATTGCATTACCTACAAAATTTATTCTGTTCATAAGCGGAGAACGTTTTGGAATAAGTCTGTTCAGTGAGATACCTGCAAGAAAAGCACCTATAATATATTCGACACCTGCCAAATGAGCAAGAAATGAGGATAACAGCACAAGAGCAAGCACAAATATATATTGCAGAATATTGTCAGCGTAGTGTTTGAAGAACCATCTTGCCAAAGCAGGGAACACCCACATCACAATGAATCCATATAGTACAAGTGATGCCATAAACTTCAGCCAGAACATATATGTCATATCGCCCTTAACCACTTCAAGCACTACGGCAAGTGTAAGCAAAGACAACAACATTGATATCATTGTGGCTCCTACAGTTATAGGAACAGACCTGTTATCGCTTACACCATATCTGGTTACAATTGGATAAGCCAAAAGAGTGTTTGAAGCAAACATACTTGCAAGCACTATTGATGAAGGAAGAGAGAACCGTAGAAGATAAATACCTGTAACAATTCCAAGAATCATTGGAATAATGAATGTGTACAGTCCAAACACTATGCTTTTATTGCGGTTATGGTTAAAGTCATTCATATCCATATCCACACCGGCAATAAACATAATGTATAGCATTCCCACTTGTCCGAAAAGATGGAAACTGCTGTCATTGTCAAGCAAGCCTATGCCGTTCGGACCAAATATCACACCTGCAAGAATAAGACCTACAATGTGAGGGATATGAAGTTTGTCAAATATAAGTGGTGCAAACAGAATGAAGAGCAGTACTAATGAGAATATAAGTACCGGGTCTGTCAACGGGAGAGTTATATATTGACTGATTTGCTCCATTTGACCGATAGTTTTGGGTATTATCCCCTAGTTTGTCCGTTGCCGTTTATCAACCACTTGTATGTGGTTAGTTCAGGCAATGCCATTGGGCCACGGGCATGTAGTTTTTGCGTGCTGATGCCTATCTCTGCCCCCATACCAAATTGGGCTCCGTCAGTAAAACTTGTTGGAGCGTTTACATAAACACAAGCGGCATCCACCTCTTTTTGGAATCGGGCGGCAGCCTCAGCATTCTCTGTAATAATGCACTCACTATGCTTTGAACTGAATGTTGCTATATGTCTCAATGCACCGTCAAGGGAATCAACCGTTTTAAGTCCCATACGGTAATCCATAAACTCCTTTCCAAAGGTGTTTTCAGTTGCTTTTTCAAGCAATGTATCAGGATATTTTCCAACAAGGAATGTAAATGCCTTTGAATCGGCCTCAATAACCACGTTCTTTTCAGCAAGAGGTTTGCAGATTTCAGGAAGGTCTTGTAGGCGTTTTGAATTGATAATTAAGGTGTCAAGTGCGTTACATACACTTACACGGCGGGTTTTTGCATTTGCAATTATTGCAATTCCTTTCTGAATGTCAGCATCGGCGTCAAAATAGGCATGCACAACACCGGCTCCTGTCTCAATTACGGGAACCTTTGCGTTATCCCTTACAAATTTTATCAGACCTGCTCCACCTCTTGGGATTATCAAATCAACATAACCTACCGCATCCATCAACTCAGCAGTCGCCTCTCTGCCGGCAGGCATCAAATGAACTGTATTCTCATCCAAACCATGTTTTACAAGGACACTTTTGATAAGGGTTACAATTGCAAGATTGGAATTGTACGCATCTGTCCCTCCCTTCAAAACGCATACATTACCACTTTTCAGACAAAGCGAGAATACATCAAAACTTACATTTGGACGTGCCTCATAAATTATTCCTATCACGCCAAAAGGAACTGAAAGTTTTTTAAGTTGCAAACCGTTAGGTAGTGTGCGTTCTTCCAATACTTTATTTAACGGACTATCCAACGATGCCACCTTGCGCATGTCAGACGCAATATCCTTAATTCTTTTCTCTGTAAGCTGCAGACGGTCATATAGGGGATTGCTGCTATCCATTTTATCCAAATCCTTCTGATTTGCAGCAAGCAACTCTGCTGTTGATGCTTCAGCAGCATCAGCAACATCAAGCAATACACTGTTAATAACGTCGCCCGACACCAAATTCAGCTTCCTTGAAGCCTCCAATGCTTGTTCTTTCCAATTCATAATTATTTTGGTGAATTGTTGAACCGGTGAACTAGTGAATCAATTAAACGATTCCACGATTCACCGATTCACCTATTAATCATTATCCACAAATAGTCATACAGTACGGCTGGACGTAACCCTTTCTTTCCGATGGATTGGGACATTTTTGCACTTTCATACTGTGCCTTACCCACAGCCAACACATTATTTGATTCATCCTTTATCTTAATAATATCCCCTTTCAAAAAGTCTCCCTCAACCTTTGTTATACCTACAAAAAGTATTGACGAGGCTTTCCCTGAAAGCAAAGCCTTACAAGCGTTCTCATTAATTGTTATGGAACCTTTTGAAAAACCGTCACTATGTGCAATCCACTTCTTAATGCTTGACACCTCTTTTTTGCTTGGAAGAAAAGTGGTGCATACCGTCTTTGACCCATTTTCAAGCAAATCAGGCAGAATATTTTCCCTTTTCCCGTTAGCAATGATAACTGTTATTCCCTCTGCCGCCACTTTTCTAGCAATGTTGGTTTTTGTAAGCATTCCACCACGCCCAAAAGAAGATTTTGAAGACTGTATATATTTTGTCAGATTCTGACCTTCGGCAACTTCAGTAATAACCTTTGCGTCCGGGTCTGACGGATTTGCGTTATATATGCCGTCAATGTTGCTAAGGATTATCAATGCCTCAACATCCATCATTGTTGCCACCAAACCACTAAGCTCATCATTATCTGTGAACATTAATTCAGTAAGAGATATTGTATCATTCTCATTTAAGATGGGTATGACCTTGTTCTGCAGCAAACCTGTAATACAGTTCTTCTGGTTCAGATAGTGGCTGCGGGTTGAAAGAGATTCCTTGGTTGTCAGCACTTGTCCGCAACATATTCCATGCTTAGAAAAGAGCTCATAATAAATGTTTATGAGTCTTGCCTGACCTATTGCTGAAAAAATCTGCCTGGCAGATACAGGGTCAGGTTCCTTTTCAAGTTTCAATGTACTTCTACCTGATGCCACTGCTCCCGATGAAATCAGAACAATTTCAACACCTTTTGAATGAAGGAGAGCCAACTGGTCAACAAGTTCGGACATTCTTTCAGTATCAAGTGTGCCGTCACTATGTGTAAGCACATTGCTGCCAATCTTAACTGCTATGCGTTTAAAACGGTACATTACTCTTTGTTTTTATTCCTTATTTCACCACGTTTTATTTTTCCGCTTATTGTTTTTGGAAGCGACTCTACAAACTCCATTACGCGCGGATATTTATATGGTGCTGTAACGTGCTTTACATAATCCTGAAGCTCTTTAATGAGGGCATCGCCGGCTTTATCCTTAAATGCCTCAGCAAGCACAACTGTTGCCTTTACAACCTGCCCCCTTATTGGGTCAGGAACTGCTGTAATAGCACATTCAACAACTGCGGGATGTGATACAAGAGCACTTTCAACTTCAAACGGACCTATACGGTATCCTGATGACTTAATTACATCATCATTCCTGCCCACAAACCAAAAATAGCCGTCTTCATCACGCCAAGCCTCATCTCCGGTATGATATATTCCGTTATTCCATGCCGCCTCTGTCTTTTTCTCATCTTTCAGATAACCTCTGAACAGTCCGCAAGGCTTATCTTCAACATTTGCACGAATTATAATCTCCCCTCTCTCTCCTACCTCAGCCGATGTGCCGTCCTCTGTAATGATATCAACATCGTAGCCTGGATTAGGACGTCCCATAGAACCTGGTTTTGGTTCCATCCAAGGAGTGGTAAGTACAGTACAAGTGGTCTCTGTTTGACCGAATCCCTCTCTCAATTTCACTCCTGTAAGTTTATAAAACTCCTCATACACACTTGGATTCAATGCCTCTCCTGCAATGCAACCCCACTTCAAAGATGACAAATCATATTTACGCAAATCCTCCTGAATCATGAAACGGAATATTGTAGGAGGTGCACAGAATGATGTGATTTTGTAATCCTGTATCATCTTAAGCATATCTGCAGGTGTGAATTTTTCATGGTCATATATGAAAATTGACGCTCCTGCAATCATTTGCCCGTACAGTTTGCCCCAAACTGCCTTTCCCCAACCTGTATCTGCAACTGTAAGGTGCAGGCTGTCTTCGTTCAAATTATGCCAATAGCATCCTGTAACAATATGTCCCAAAGGATACAGGAAATCATGTGCAACCATTTTAGGCTCTCCTGTTGTGCCTGAAGTAAAGAACATAAGCATTACATCTGAGTTCTTATTCACATTTGCAGGTCTTACAAAAGGAGCGGCACTTTCAATACCTTTTGAAAAATCATCAAATCCGGAAGGAACAATAGGTCCTACTGAAATTGTGTGTTCAAGTGTAGGGCACTGCGGCTTGGCATCTATTACATGGTCCAATACCACCTGCTCTCCAACGCAGACTATTGCCTTAATGTCCGCTTCATGGCAACGATACACTATATCCTTACCTGTAAGAAGGTGTGTGGCTGGAATTACTATGGCACCTATTTTATGAAGTGCAAGAATTGAGAACCAAAACTCATATCGGCGTTTAAGGATTAACATGACCTTATCTCCCTTACCTATTCCAAGTGATTGGAAATATGATGCGGTGCGGTCTGTCTTATCCTTAAGGTCAGCGTAAGTGAAGTCAATGTGGGCTCCTTTATCATTTGTCCAGCATATTGCCCTTTTTGTAGGGTTCTCCTTTGCCCAAGCATCAACCACATCGTAGCTGAAATTAAAATTCTCAGGCACCTTTATCTTAAAGTTCTTCTCAAAATCCTCTTGTGAAGTGAATTTTGTCTGCGATACAAATCTTTCTAACATAGTTTAAAGTATTATTGCAAGAAAACGGGCTTTTTCTCCGTCCAACGCTTTCATTCCGTGTGGTTTGGTTGCATCAAAATAGATGCTGTCTCCCTCATTTAGTATAACCTCCTTGCCATCAATGCTAAGCATCATTCTTCCGTGTTCAACCAAATTGAACTCCTGACCAGGATGTGTATTAAGATGAATAGGCTCATTGCTTGGGTCAACTGTAACAAGGAAAGGAGTAGCCTTTGCACCCTTGAAACCACCTGCCAAATCTCTGTATTTATACACTTTTGAACGCTCAACCGTTATTCCGTCTCCCTTTCGGGTAACAAAAAAGGTTTGTGCATGAGTCTCATCGCCGTTAATAAGAACAGCGGCGTCCATTCCAAAAATCTGACCTACGCTGCACAGGAAATTCATAGGAATATCAACATTACCTGTTTCATACTCTTTGTATTGCTGCTCTGAGATGCCTGTCTTTGCTGCCATTTCAGCTGTTGAAATGTCTAAAGCATCTCTAAGTCCAATAAGCCTTTGGGCTATTTCTTTAATCTGTTGGTTAATCATTATATGTTAAAATTAAATTTCAAATGTTAAATATTCAGCCAAAATGCATATTTGGTGCAAAGTTATAAAATTTTTCACTAACTTTGCCGTCACTTTACAATATATATTATAATAGTGCAATTAAAACTACACACTCTGCCCCTTTTACTATTGGTTTCATCGGCTGTTTCAGCTCAAATTGAACCGATAAGATACGGCGACTTTGAAAGTTGGGGGACAAGACACATAAAGGAATCAGGTTTGATAGGTGGTGCTGAAAAAACCATCTATGTAATAGGTCCCAAATGCAACTACACTACAGAGGAACTTGCCCCTTATGACTACAAGGCTAATACACAGTGGACATCATCAAATGTTTATGCCAATGTTATTGGCATTGTAAAGGCAAGTTGCAGTGTAACACCTGAAAAAAGAGACGGTGGGGGCACCTGCTGCCGTATGGACACAAAACTTGACGGGGTCAAGGTGTTGGGAATGGTGAGTGTTCATGTCTTGATATCGGGAAGCATTTTTACAGGGCAAACCATTGAACCTATTAAGGGTTCTAAAGACCCGTATTGCAATCTTGATTTTGGAATACCTTTCACTCGCAAGCCAAAAGCACTTGTTCTTGACTATAAATGCAAAATCTCCCAAAGGAATTCTGTGGAAAAATGGCCTGGTGTAGGGCATAAGTGCATTAAAAACATACAGGATAAAGCTGAATTTTGGATATACCTGCAAAAACGTTGGGAAGATGCTGACGGCAACATTCATGCCCTGCGTATAGGAACCGCTCGTGAACAACTTGACCACGATGTTCCTGATTGGCAAAACGGGCATAGGGTTGAGATTCATTACGGAGATATTACCAAGACCCCTTATTATAAGGATTTTATGGCACTGAATGGACCATACAGGGCTTTGAATAGCAAAGGGGAGGTGACACCCATTATTGAAGAAGGATGGGGAGACGCAAATGACACTCCTACACATGTTATTGTAATGCTTACTGCTGGTAATCAAGGTGCATTTATTGGCACTCTTGGTAACACTCTGTGGATTGACAATGTTAAATGGGATTTCTAATAACCTTTAATATCAAATTTTATGCAATTATCTTTAGAAAGTTTTAATTTTCTGCTCTTTATTATGAGCATTATAGGATTGGTTGTATTTGTATGCCTCTATTTTGTGGAGGCTGGATACGGCAAAATGATTAGTGAGAAATGGGGACCTGCCATAAACAACAAGGCCGCATGGATAGTTATGGAATGTCCGGTCTTCTTTGTTATGCTATATTTGTGGAGCAATTCAGAACGTTCCTTTGAAGTGACTCCTCTTGTTATGTTCCTTATTTTTGAGTTGCACTATTTCCAACGTTCATTTGTATTTCCAATGCTTCTTAAAGGAAATAGCAAGATGCCTATTGCCATTATGCTTATGGGAGTTGTCTTCAATATTATGAATGGGTACATTCAAGGATATTGGATATTCTACCTTGCTCCAAATGACCTTTACACCACCGCATGGCTTACAACACCACAATTCATTATTGGCACATGTATTTTCATTGTTGGAATTATAATAAATTGGAATTCAGACAGAGTAATCAGAAATTTACGTAAACCAGGCGATACAAAACATTACCTTCCAAAAGACGGAATGTACAAGTATGTGTGTTCAGCAAACTACTTTGGAGAGATTCTTGAATGGCTTGGTTGGGCAGTGCTTACATGGTCTTGGGCAGGACTTGTATTCCTATGGTGGACATGTGCAAATCTGGTACCGAGAGCAAATGCAATATATGAGAAATACAAGGTTGAATTTGCTGACGAATTTGATGAAAAGAAATTAAAGAGAGTTTTTCCTTTTATATATTAATGGTGAATCGGTGAACTGTTGAACCGTTTAATCGATTCCACAATTCACCGATTCCACGATTAAACGATTAAGCATTATGAGCGAACTATTCACGCCATTCAAACTGGGTCCCATCACCCTCAGAAACCGTACAATAAGGAGTGCGGCTTTTGAAAACATGGCATACAACAACAAACCTTCACAGGATTTGTTCAATTATCACACAAGTGTAGCAAGAGGAGGCATAGGAATGACCACCATTGCCTACTGTGCAGTAAATAAAAGCGGTGTATCATTCAAAGGGCAACTTTGGATGCGTCCTGAAATTATTCCTGACCTTAAAAAACTTACCGATGCCATTCATGCTGAGGGAGCAAAGGCAAGTATTCAACTTGGTCACTGCGGAAACATGACACACTTCTATACCTGCGGATGTCTGCCAGTTGGAGCATCGTCAGGTTTTAACCTTTACTCCCCCACACTTGTCAGAGGCCTTAAAATCTCTGAAATAAAATCTTTGGTAAAGGATTTTGGTAAAGCGGTGGATATGTGCCGTGAGGCAGGTTTTGACTGCGTTGAAATTCACGCCGGACATGGCTACCTTATTTCTCAATTCATATCTCCATACACTAATCACCGTCACGATGAGTACGGCGGTAGTCTTGATAACCGTATGCGCTTTATGAGGGAGGTGCTTGCAGAGGTTATGGAGCACGCCAAAGATGATATGGCGGTGGTTGTAAAGACCAATATGTTTGACGGGTTTAAGAGTGGAATGCAACTGCCTGATTGCATAACCGTTGCAAAGGAAATTGAGAAGTCTGGGGTTCATGGCATAGTTCTCAGTGCAGGTTTTGTAAGCAAAGCACCTATGCACGTCATGCGTGGAGCAATGCCTCTGAAGACTCTTGCCTACTATATGGACCCATGGCGTTTCTGGTGGCTCAAACTTGGGCTTAAAGTAGCTGGAAGGCTAATGATTCCTACTGTTCCGTTTAAGGAGACATATTTCCTTGAAGATGCACTTAAGTTCCGCAAAGAGATTAAGTGTCCTCTTATTTATGTGGGCGGAGTTGTAAGCCGTGCAAATTGTGAGACCGTTCTTAACAGTGGATTTGAACTTATTCAAATGGCTCGTGTACTTGTAAATGACCCTGAATTTGTAAATCACATGAAAAATTCAGATGACAGTTACCACAGCACATGCAAGCACTCAAATTATTGTATTGGACGTATGTACACACTTGAAATGAAGTGCCACCACTGTGTAGAGAATCTTCCTGAAAAACTGCAAAAAGAGGTTGAAGAGGCTGAAAAGCACTAATTTATCATATAAGACGAAACGTCATTCTGTGATAAGGCGATACTCCGTATCGCCTTATTGCTTCTCTGTGAGACTTGGTAGGGTATCCTTTGTTAATATCCCACCCATATTGCGGATATTCACTGGCAAGTGCATTCATATAATCATCTCTGTAGGTCTTTGCCAAGACAGATGCGGCGGCAATTGACATATACTTGCCATCACCTTTTACTATTGTATTATAGGGTATGCCTGTTGAATTGTAGAATCTATTTCCGTCAATAATCAAATATTGCGGTTTCACCGAAAGATTTGCTATTGCTCTATGCATTGCAAGAACTGAAGCCTTAAGAATGTTAATCTTGTCAATTTCCTCTGCTGTAACCACTCCTATTGCCCATGAAACCGCCTCTTTTTCAATTATAGGTCTGAGCTCATATCTTTGTTTTTCTGTAAGCTGTTTTGAATCATTGAGCAACTCATTTTTGAAATCAGGGGGCAATATTACTGCCGCTGCATAAACAGAACCTGCAAGACATCCCCTGCCTGCTTCATCGCAACCACATTCAATGACTCCCTGTTTGAAATACGGTAATAACATATATTTTGGTGATTCTACACTGCAAAAATAACATAAAACCATTATTTTATGAAATAAATTTTGCAAATTTAAAAAATGCGTGTATCTTTGCAGTCCCAAAACCTAATGTGGTGATTGGTGCCATAGCTCAGTTGGTAGAGCAAAGGACTGAAAATCCTTGTGTCCCCGGTTCGATTCCTGGTGGCACCACAAAAAGAAAGACTTCCACTTGGAAGTCTTTTTTTTAGGTTCAAGGCATTATGCATGTTTCTCTTAGCGGACATTATGGTTACAAAAGATTGTTGAGAACGGCGGTTCCTTCAATGGTCACTATGTTGTTTACATCAGTATACAGCATAGTTGACGGCTTTTTTGTATCAAATTTTGCCGGGGCTACGTCATTTTCAGCAATAAATATGGCATCGCCGTTCCTTATGCTTATAGGGTCTCTTGGAATGATGT